>CALCEB010000188.1 GCA_937900045.1 uncultured Acidobacteriota bacterium | reverse complement strand
GGCCCTGGTGGCGGTACAACACGATCCCTATCTGCGCGCCTTCTACGAGCATCTGCTGGCCCAAGGCAAACTCAAAATGCAGGCCCGGGTCGCCGTCATGCGCAAGCTCCTGCATGCCATCTTCGGCATGTTCAAACACCATCAGCTCTACGACGGTTCCAAGGTCTTCCAACTGCCCGCTGCAGCCCCCACCGCTCAGACTTCAACGGAGGCAGCATGAATTGAAAAAATCTCTTGAAATTCAAGAGAGAATCTACGCGGTGTCTACCGTCGGATTCGAATTGGAGCAAGTCCGCCAGTACATCCGCGAACAGGAAGAAGCGGATGGAACCAGCGGAAAGTTCTGATGCCGTGAAGCAAGGCGCGCTTGGCGCGACGCCTTAACCAACAACCCGACCCCGTTTGACGGGGCCCTACTCATCAAGCCACCCGCACTGCGGGTGGTGTCTGACTACTTATATATCAATAACATAAGAAATCGCTAAGATTTCTCTCTCCTGAATGGCATCGGCCGTGCTCCTATCGAGCCCGCCATGCAAAATTTGCCCGCTACCCGGCAAGAACCACCTGATACAACTCCAAAGTTGGACCGCCAATCGCTCGCTCAGGCTTTCGAGTCCTTCAACCACATCGCGGGCTCTTTGGAACACTCTTATAGCCTCCTGCAAGCGGAACTCAGCCGGCTCCGGCAAGAGCTCCAACACAAGAACGCAGACCTGGCGGCCAGCCTCGCTGAAAACCAGAACATGCGAGCTTATCTGGCCTGCATCCTGGAGGCGTTACCCTGCGGCGTGGTGGCGGCCGACTCGAATTTCGAGTTGCATTTCGCGAATCCCGTTGCCCGGCTGCTGCTCTCCATCAACACCGTGCAGCCCGCGCCAACAATGATCCCCGCCACGCTTCTTCCTTTACTCAAGGAATTGACTTCACTGCCTGCGGGGACGGAACGGACTTGGCAGACCAGTACTTTGGAGGGTTCGGTCTTCGTCGCCGTGAGTTGCGCAAGGATGGCAGGCGCGCCAGCGCTTCAGACTGAACAAGTCTTTATACTGCGCGACATCACCGAAGAAAAAAAGCTCGAAGAACAGCGCGAAACCACGCGGCGAATGAAGGCGCTGGCAGAAATGACGGCCATGCTGGCTCACGAGGTTCGCAATCCCCTCGCCAGCATGGAGCTTTTCGCGGGCCTCATCAAAGACGCAACTCTCGAACACGCCGAAGTCTCGCAGTGGGTCGTTCACCTCCAGGCTGGACTGCGCGTGCTGTCCGCCACGGTCAACAATGTGCTTCAGTACCACTCTGCGGCGCCGCCGCAGTTGCAACCGGTGGCGATCTCCAAACTCGTCGCGGACACAGTGGAGTTTTTGCAACCACTGGCCTTGCAACGCGGCATGGGAATTGAATTCACACCGGCAAGCCAGAAAATCCAGATCCGCGCCGAGGCTTACCAATTGAAGCAGGTGTTTTTCAACCTGGCCATGAATGCCTTTCGTTCCATGGTCTCCGGGAAAAGGCTCAAAGTCCGCGTCATTCCAGTGTTGGACGAAGGCTCGTCCAAAGTCCGGATCGAATTCGAAGACGAGGGATCGGGCATTGCTCCTGGGGTTCTGAGCCGCATCTTCGACGCCGGATTTACCACGGCCCAAGGCAGCCCGGGTTTGGGGCTGGCTGTTTGCAAGCACATCGCCGGTCAACACGGAGCCGTGCTGGAAGCAAAAAGCAGGCCCGGCCAAGGCTCCACATTCAGCTTGATCTTCCCTGTCTGGAGTGTCCAAGAATGAAAAATGTCCTTGTGGTGGATGACGAAATCGGAATGCGCGCCGCGCTGGAGGCCAACTTCAGAAAGCGCGGGTGGCGAGTGCGCACCGCGAGCGGCGTGGCGCAGGCGATTGAGACATTCCGGGCTGAGCCTTGCCCGCTGGTAGTCACGGACGTTCACATGCCGGACGGCAACGGTCTTACCATCATGCAAAAGGTCCGGGAAATTTCACCGCGCAGCCGTGTCATCCTTTTGACCGCCTTCGGCAACATTCCTGAAGCGGTTTCCGCCATGCGCGATGGCGCTTGCAACTACCTGATTAAGCCGGTGGGGTTTGACCAACTTCTGGAAACGGCGGAACACGCCTTGGGACTGAATGAGCCGGAATCCACGCCGTCCGGGGAGAACCGGCTGGTGGGAGAATCTCCGCGATTCCGGCAATTACTGGAACGCGCCCGCCAGGCCGCGCAGAACGATGCTGACATTCTGGTGGAAGCCGAGAGCGGAACCGGCAAGGAAATGGTGGCCCGCTTCATCCATCAAGCCAGCCCCCGGCGGCTGGGTCCTTTGATAGCAATAAACTGCGCTGCATTTCCCGAAACGCTTCTCGAGAGCGAGCTCTTTGGCCATGTGCGCGGAGCCTTCACTGGCGCCCTGGCCACCAAGCGAGGCAAGTTTGAACTGGCAAACGGCGGCACTCTGCTGTTGGATGAAATCGGAGAGATGCCCCTGAACCTTCAACCCAAGCTCTTGCGGGTGCTTCAGGAGCGGGTGGTGGATCGCCTGGGCGACACGCACACGGTTCCGATTGATGTCCGGGTGATCGCAACCACAAACCGCTCGCTGCCCGAACTGGTGAAAGAAGCGAAGTTCCGCATGGACCTCTATTACCGGCTGAATGTGATTCCCCTCACCATCCCGCCCTTGCGCGAACGGCGCGAAGATCTGTCCTTGCTGGTTGAACATTTCGTACGCAAGTACGCTGGCCGGTCCGGCAGCGGTCCGGTCCGCGTAACCCCGGAGTTTCTGTCGCGACTTGCCGGCCATGACTGGCCCGGAAACATCAGGGAGCTCGAAAACTTCGTTCGCCGGATGCTGGCGCTTTACCCGGGTCCGTCGCTGGGCCTTGAGGCTCTGGAAGACATTGAATTCGGGCGTCCCCAACCTCCTACTTACCAATTGGAGGCAGGCTTGACCCTCCGCGATGCGGAACGCGAGCTGCTGCGCCGCACTTTGGAAGCCACGGGAGGCAATCGTACCCGCTCCGCCGAGATGCTGGGTATCAGTTTGCGGACGATCCGGAACAAGATCCGGGAATTCGGTCTGCCGCCCAGGAAGGAGTTCGCATGAGCTGGATTGATCCTCTAACCAACCAACTCGAAGGCTATCTCAAGCTCACGACGCTTCGCGAAAACCTGGTGGTGAGCAACATGGCAAACATCGACACGCCTCATTACAAAACGCAGGATATCAACTTCGAGGGCGCCCTGCAGCACGCTGCCCAGGGCATTCACGAGGCCGTCGATAACCCTCCGGTTCACCAGGTCCAAGGCTTGGTGGAGCGGCCCGACGGCAACAACGTCAGTCTGGACCGGGAAACCATGCTTCTGGCTGAAACTCAACTCCAGTACCGCGCCGGTGTCGAGCTTCTGAAACAGGATTTTCAATCCGTACAAATGGCAATTGATGAGAGGGTTCCATGAACTTATTCAATGTAATGAATGTCAGTGAGTCCGCGCTGCTTGCGGAGAGGTCCCGGGCTGAGGTGGTGGCCAGCAATCTGGCGAACGCCGAAACCACGCGAACCCCGGAGGGCGGACCTTACCGCCGCCAGGAAGTGGTTTTCCAGACCGCGCCTGCTCCGCAGGGAAGCTTTGGTGATGCTCTGGACTCCTTCGCCGGCCAGCATGTCCACGGCGTGGAAGTGGAGAAGGTGGTTGCAGACCAGGCGCCCCCCGTCCGGCGTTTCGACCCTTCGAACCCGGACGCGGATAAGGAAGGCTACGTCAGTTATCCCAACATCAACCCGATTGCAGAGATGACGGACCTGATGGGCGCATCCCGCGCTTACCAATTGAATGTGGCCGCCGTGCAAGCCACCAAGAGCATGATTGCCACGGCCTTGACGATCCTTTCCTAACGCCGCCCGGCTAAAATCAGGCGGAAACCGGTAAAGGAAAGTAGGCGCGAAGCAAAAGGCAGTAATACCGATTCTGACCTTGCGAGCAATATGTATCGAACGTGGATTCCCGCTTCCCGCCTTCGCGGGAACAAGCTTCGCGGAAATGACTGCAATTCACTCTGTGGACGCTGTCCAAGGAATGACCGGGATCGCATCTGAACGAACTGGAGAAACACAATGGGTAGCTCAATCTTAGGGTTTCCGCCGCTGAACATTGATCAGTTAACCTCACAAATGGGCCAGCAGACCGGGGTGGGATCGGGGGACGGGCCGCAATTCATGGATACCCTGAAGAAGTCGCTCGACCAGGTTCAACAAGTCCAGAACGAAGCGGACCAGAAGGTCTCAGACCTTGTCACCGGCAAGGGCGGCAACATCGATTCCGCCATGGTCGCGGTGCAGAAAGCCAATCTTTCCTTCGAGCTGGTCATGCAGGTACGGAACAAGATTGTGCAAGCGTACCAGGAGGTCGAGAACCTCCAGTTCTAAAAGGTAATCTATGCCGCTCAATCTTTCGCAGATTCTGAAGCAAATTCGAACCTTCCTGGCGGGCCTTTCCAGCGGCCAGCGCAAGATGCTGGCGGCGGGCGCAGCAGCCGCGGCCGTCTGCACGGCAGCGTTCGTCATGATGATGGGCCGGGGCGATTACAAAACGCTTTACACCGGCCTTACCCGCGATGAAGCGACGTCCCTTGCCCACCATTTGGCCGAGGATAACATCCCCGCCCAGCTCTCGAGCGACGGGACGGGCATCCTGGTTCCACAGGATAAGTTGGATAAGGCGCGGCTTGATATGGCGTCGCAGGGCCTGCCCCAGTCCGGCCGTATGGGCTTTGAAATCTTCGACAAACCGAACTGGGCCGGCAGCGACTTCAGCGAACAGGTGAACTACCAGCGGGCGCTCGAGGGCGAGCTGGAACGGACCACCTATCTCTCAGTGATGTGGAGGCCGTCCGCGTGCACCTGGTGCTACCCCATCATTCACTTTTTACGGATCAGGAAAGACCCGCCAAGGCCTCGGTTCTGGTCAAGCTGCGGGGCGCGCAGCTCTCCGAAAAATCTCTGAACGCCATCACCTATCTGGTATCGAGCGCGGTGGATACCTTGAAGCCTGAGAACGTGACGGTGGTGGACGCCAACAACGGCGTACCCGTTCTTGTTCATGGCGGGGGATTGGACGGCGCTCAGACAGGAGATCAAAAGCTTGAGACCGCCCTGGAAGGTAAGATCGTCAATACGCTCGCGCCCGTTGTGGGTGCAGACCATGTGATTGCCAAAATCACGGTGGAGTACCAGCACGGCACGCAGGAAGAAACCGGCGAGACTTACGACCCCAAGGATCAGGTGGCTCTGACTTCACAAATCAGCGCAGAAGGCGGCGCGGGGTATACTCCTGACCAGGGAATTCCGGGTCCCGCCAGCAACGTGCCGGCCGGACAACCGCAAAAAACTCCCAGCAACAGTGCCAAGGGCAATGGAGCTCAACCTCCCGCAACCACGGTCAACCCGGATACCCTGCCCAACGGCGTCACCATGAAAAACGAAACTTATGCCGTGGGCAAGACTGTCAAGCATCTGCTGCATCCACCGGGCGGGATCAAGCGCATTACGGCCGCCGTGGTGGTGGACGATGCGACTGAGATTCAGGTGAGCGGTGGAAAGCAGAACCCGGTTCGGCGCAAGCGCACGCCCGAAGAAATGAAGGATATTGAAGCTCTGGCCGCTGCTTCCATCGGCTTGAATACAGAACGCGGGGACAGTCTGGCAGTTGAAGAAATGCCTTTCCATGAAATTCAGGTTAAGACGCCGCAACCGCCCAAGGGCCTGCAAAAGTATATGCCGTTGCTAAAGCCCTATAGCGGACTGGCCCACTACGCTGGCATCCTATTGCTCTTCCTGATGGTCTACTTGCTGATCCTGAAACCGGTCATCCGGCAGGTGTTGACGAGCCTGGCCAACAGCAGCGTGCAGATGACGGCGGACCAGACGCTGGAACTGGCCGGAGCCGGCGCGACCATGACGGGCGGACAGATCGCCGGCGCGCTGACGGAAGGGAAGCAAAGCGGGCTCGAAGAGGCTGCGGAAGACGCTTACGGAATTCGTGCGCTCCGAGAAACGGCCGTCCAACGCGTCGAAAAGCAACCCAATGAGGCCAGCAGGATCATTGAATCGTGGATTCGAGAGAAGAGGAGCTGAGCATCATGAGTTCTCAAGCCATGACAGCGGGCGCACCGCCCTCCGGTGACCGGAGCGGCCTGCGAAAAGCCGCGGTGATAATGATTATCCTGGGAGATAAGGCTGCCAGCGAGGTTTTCCGGTTCCTTTCGCAAGCCGATGTTCAACGCGTGACGGGGGAGATTGCTTCCATCGAATCGGTTTCTCCCGAGGAAGCAACACAGGTCCTTGAAGAGTACAACAAGCTGGCGATGACCCAGGAATATCTGGCCAAGGGCGGGGCGATTTACGCTGAAAAGCTGCTGGTTAAGGCCTTCGGCGAGGATGAGTCCAAGCGGTTGCTCGAGCAGTCCTTGCAATCCCAGAACATTGAACCGCTCGACATGGAAGCCCTGCGGCGCATCGACCCTCAACAGCTTGCCAAGATGTTGCAAGACGAACATCCGCAGACCATCGCCCTGGTCCTGGCCCATCTGGGGTCGCGATTCTCCTCCGCGGTGCTGGGGGTGGTGCTGGAAACGGTCCGGGCACAAGTGGTGGAGCGGTTGGCCAAGATGCGGCAACTCTCTGGCGAGACCGTTCAGAAATTCATGATGATCCTTCAGAAGAAAATCGGGACCATGGGCAAGCAGCAAAACCGGTTGGCTTATGGAGGCATCAATGCCGTCGCCGGCCTGCTCAACAATATGGACTCGGTCGCCAGCAAAGCCATCCTGGAGGCCATCGAACAGAACGATCCGAAGCTCGCCCTTTCCATCCGCGACGTGCTGTTCACCTTTGAGGACCTCCTCACGGTACCCCTGAATTCCATCCGGGAAATCCTGGGACAAGTGGAAAAGAAGTCGTTGGCCATCTCCTTGAAGGGCGCCTCCGAGAATTTGCGCAATTACATTTTCAAAGCCATGTCGCAACGCGCGGTGGAAATGCTGAAGGAAGATATGGAGGCCTTGGGGCCCATGCGCGCCAAGGAAGTGGCCAAGGCTCAACACGAAATCGTGATGCACTTGCGGCAACTTGAATCGGAAGGCAAAATCTCCTTGCGAAACGAGGAACAGGATGCCTTGGTCGTCTAAAGCCCGGATCTTGGCTTTTGAAGAAGGCAGCCAAAAGCGCGTGGAGAGCTTCCACTATCCTCTGCTCCCGCCCCGGCAATGAGTGGTGGAACAGCCGAAGCGCGGAATGGCGTTCACCCATTGAGGCCTGAAATCGAGCTGCTCTTTACCGAACCGCCCGCTCCGGCAGCGCCCGTTCCGAAAATTACGGAGAAGGATTTGGAGGATCGCGCTCACCAGGGATTCGAGGCTGGCCAGCAAAAGGGAATTGCTGAAGGGCAGGCCCAGGCGCGCCTTGAATTTGAGAAAGCCTTGGCCGCGGAGCGGGACAAAGTTGCAAAGTCCCTCGAAGATTTCATGAATGAACGGGACAATTATTATCAGAAGGTCGAACCCGAAGTCGTCCGCCTGGCTCTGGGCATTGCTCGCAAAGTGCTGCACCGCGAACTGCAGATTGACCCACTGGCGCTCACCGGGATTGTCCGGGTGACACTTGAGAAACTTGCAGCGGGAGGCCGCATCAAGATTCGCGTCCCGGCGCCGCAAGCGGCAGGCTGGCGAAATGCGATCCGGCCGCAGGACTTTCCAGACATTCAATTCGAAATCGTGCCCGAGGACCTGCTGGAGGGGCCACAGTGCGCAGTCGGCGAGTGTTGCGAGATCATTGACGGCTCGGGGAAAGCCTTCCCGGGTCAAGTGGTGGGCTTCAGGGGATCGACAGTCCTTTCCATGCCGCTTGATAAGATGGGCGGGATTCGTTATGGAGACCGCATCAGTGCCTGGGGAGAATATCCACAGCTTCGTGTGGGTGAAGGACTGATGGGGCGAGTGCTGGACGCGACCGGCCAGACTGTTGACTCCGGTCCGCCGTGCAAAGGCGGTGACTTGTGGCCCATCCACTCCGCCGCGCCGTTGCCGCTGGATCGCCAACTGATCGACAAGCCGCTGGGAACGGGCGTTCGCGCCATCGACGGGTTCATCACTTGCGGACGCGGCCAAAGGCTCGGCATCTTCGGCGGAAGCGGCGTGGGGAAGAGCACGCTGATTGGCATGATGGCCCGTGAGAGTGCCGCAGACGTGACCGTGCTGGGGCTGGTGGGTGAGCGCGGCCGCGAAGTTGGCGAATTCTTGAACACGTTAGGCCCCGAGGGCCTGAAGCGGTCGGTGGTGGTGGTTTCAACGTCCGATCAATCGCCGCTCCTCAGAATTCGCGCCGCGCTTTCAGCCACAGCGGTAGCGGAATATTTCGTTGCCTACGGCAAAAATGTCCTTCTGGTAGTCGATTCGCTCACCCGCGTGGCCATGGCCCAGCGCGAAATCGGTCTGGCCGCGGGAGAGCCACCCACTTCTCGTGGATATACGCCCTCTTGTTTCACCCTTCTCGCTCAACTGATCGAGCGCGCCGGCAATTTCCGCCGGGGTAGCATCACCGCTTTTTACAGCGTCCTTATGGAAGGCGACGACCAGCAGGATACGTTGGTGGACGTGATGCGGGCCTTGCTGGATGGGCACATTGTGCTCGACCGCAAGCTGAACATGCAAGGTCACTTTCCGCCGATTTCCATTCTGGATAGTCTGAGCCGTTTCACTAGCGCCGTCTGTTCGAAGGAACATTTGGACAAAGCTCGCCGCTTGCGCAAGCTCCTTGCCTCGTATGCCTCCTCGGAGGATTTGATCCGGGTTGGAGCTTACCAGAAAGGGCTTGACGCGGTCCTCGATCAGGCCGTTGTCGCGCTGCCCGCAATCAATGCTTTCCTGCAACAGACTGCGGACCAGGCCGCAGCGTTTGACAAGCATGTGAACGATCTGCAGGCTCTGCCGGGATAAATTCAACATGGCCTTCCGATTTTCGCTTCAAGCCCTGCTGCGCTTACGCCGCAGTTACGAACAGCGGGAGCGCCTGCGCCTGCTGGCGCTCGCTTCGGCCATCGCCCGGCTTCGCACTCTTCTTGAGGAAATCTCCAGTGAGCAACAACGGATCTTCCAGACTCAGCAGGAAAGCCTCGTGGCAGGTACTTCCGGTGCTGAACTACACCTGTTGCAGTCCTCCCTGGTCCTTCAAGTTGAAAAACAAAAAACTTTACAGGAGCAGATTCGCCGGGTGGAACAACAACTCGATGCCCAGAAGCTCGCCTACCGCGAAGCGCAGAAGAACCGGAAGATTCTGGAGAACCTACGTGACCGCCAATTGGAGATTTACGAGCTAGAACAGAACCGCCGCGAGCAACAGGCCTTGGACGATCTCTTCAACATGCGGCGCGCGCAGAGCTTGGGCAGGACGTTGTTGCCCGGCGAGTAGGCAAAAAAGTCCCGTTCTCGCGGGACTGGATCGTATATACTCCCCCGCTTCACAACCCGGTCAGACTGTCAACCTCTCTGTTATCAAGGCCTTGTGTTCAGTTACTGCGCGGCTTGGCCGATTGGTACAAGGCTTGCCTTACTTAAAGGGCGTGAGGAGCAATTGACGTGGTCCAACCGATTCCATTAACCCCGGCTGTTGAGATAAGTCAGACATCATCCCAAGCGGCGACGCCTGACTCTGCCAACTCATTTCAGAATCATCTGGACCATGCGTTGAACTCGCAGGCGAACGGCCAGCCCGTCGTCACCGTCCAGCCCAGGATGAAAAACAAAGACGCATCACGGGCCGAAGCCGGAACGGCGCCAGCGGCTGGAACTACACCTCCAGTTTCCCCTGATGAGCAACCGGCGCCGCACAAGGGTCTGCAAAGCCCGGCGGAGAATCATACGGAAACAGAATCGCAGTCCGGTCAGTCAACAGGTTCACCAGTGCAAACTGCAGGAATCACCGCAAGCGATTCCTCGGATCCTGGATGTCAAGCGAACGGCGCTTCTCCGGCGTTTTCTCCGCAGGTCGAATTGGCAAACCCGGCTGCCGGCATTTTGTCTACGCAAACGGCCCCTACAATCTCTGATCAAACCAAATTCTCTGACACGGCAGCGCAATCCCCGTTTTTCGGGCCAGTTATTTCCACAAGTGACGGGCAAGGACCGATCAAGTCTGGGACCGATGCTCAGGTGGCAAGTACGCCAGAAACAACTTCATCCAATGATCCCTTAACTTCCAAAGGGCTGGGTGAATTCTCGCCTTTAACTCAGCAGGCCGCCGAAAAGATTTTCGCCAATGTTGCCGGAACTTCTCCCGATGGCAATTCCGCGACAGATGGCAATCCTGCGACAGCCGTGCAGCCTGATATTGGCAAGGGTGCCCTGGGCGCCTCAGCCATTCTGAACAGTCTCCAAGCAGAGAAAGCTTCGTTACAGGCTTTCGACGGATGGGTTGAATCTAAAAACCCCGGAAACAGCGCCGAACAGCTCTCGCCGAATTCCCACAGTCTTATGGACGCGCTGAATGGAGAATCCCAGGCTGGGAACAAGATCGAGGCAAACAGCCAAAAGACAGGATCGGAAACTGGGCAGAACTCCAATGGGCAACCGGATCCAAAGGCTACCTCCGACTCCGCCCTCACCTCCGGGCCTGTCAGCTCCGGTTCAAAAGACAATTCCTTTCTGGGCGACCTCTCATCCCGGCATCCTAACCTTGCAGTAGCAATGAATGTCACTCCGGCGACCACTCAGGCGGCAAGCTCACAGACTGAGACTCCTGCGACGGCAACTCCTCTACCTGCAAATGCAAATTCGTTACAGTCACCCAATCCAACGGCGGGTAACGGAACGGGCAACGCCCCAAATACTGCGGCATTCACCAAAGCCATGTCGACGGACCTCCCGGCCTATGCTCCCGCCCCTGCGAACCCCGTAAACACAGCCGGGCTGACCCAAAACGGCGGTAAAGTGGAAATGCGCGTCGATCTGACGACCGAAGCTCTCGGTTCGGTCCAGCTTCACGCGGTGATGCAGGATGGGCGTTTAGGGGCTTCGATCGGAGTAGAGAACCGGGACGCTCATACGCTGCTGACCAGCGAATTGCCAGCTTTGCAACAATCCTTGCTGGACAAGAACGTCCAGATCGAACACCTTTCGGTTCTTGACAGCTCCCTATCCGGAAGCGGCCAGAAGGGGGGCGACGGCTCACAAGCCGGGTGCCAAACCTCCGAGCAGCAGGCGCCAGCCATCTGGCGCACGTGGTCCGGCCAGGGTTCATCCCTGCCCGAACACTCTAACATTTCGAATGAAATTTCACCCGCGGGAAGCGGGCGGCTAAGCGTGAGGGCTTGACCGCAACTCCAATTCAACCAAGGAGAACGAAACACCATGAACATTCAATCGCTTTCACAGAACGCGCCAACGTCCGGGACTTCTTCAAGCACCGCGCCGCCGGCTACGCAATCGGTGACCACCGCCGACTTCATAACCTTGTTGACTGGCGAGCTGCAGGCTCAGGATCCAACCAACCCGATGAGCCCCACGGACACGATCACCCAGCTCGCTCAGTTTGAATCACTCGACCAGCTTAACCAGATTACCAGTTTGCTGCAGAATGCCTTCGGGTCTCAAACTGGCGCCGGGTCAACAAAGCAAACAACCAATTCCAACGGGTCCGGCAACGCCACCCCGTCAATTGCTTAACTCTTAAGGAGGAGAATCTCAATGTCAACCTTTTCGATTTCTGTTGCGGGCATGCTGGCTAACGAAGAAGCCCTCGGAATCATTTCGAATAACCTTTCCAACATGAACACCGTTGGTTTTAAGACGGAAAGCCCTGAGTTCAGCGACCTGGTTTATCAGCAGGTCGGCTCCAGCGGCGGGGGTAACCCGGTTCAGGTAGGGCTTGGAACTACCATTGGCGCAACCAGTACAAACTTCACCGAAGGTAGCATTCAGAGTACCGGCGTACCCACGGACATCGCTCTTCAGGGAGCAGGATTCCTTCAAGTCCAGAAGGGTGGCCTGACGCTCTATACGCGCGACGGAAACCTGACGGTCAATGCGCAGGGGTATCTAACAACCCAGGATGGTGGCCAAGTGATGGGCTACGGGGCAACGAATGGCGTCGTCCAATCGAGTGGAACCCTTCAACCTCTAGCGATAGACTCCACTCAGACCCAACCCGCGAAGGCTACCCAAAATGTTAACATCGGTTTGAACCTGGACGCATCGACTCCCCTCGGCGGGTCCTTCAGCACAACGGCCCAGGTGTTTGACTCCCTCGGGACCAGTCACTTGCTGACATATACTTTCACCAATACCGGTTCCAATGCTTGGAGTTACCAGATCAGCATTCCGGCTGCGGACGTCGGACAAACCGGGAATCCCGTTGTCATCAATAGCGGAAACCTGGCTTTCAATGGCAACGGCGACCTGACTTCGCCGAGTTCGAATGTCACGGGCATCAAGGTCACCGGTCTTGCCGATGGGGCGAGTGCCATGAACTTTGCCTGGAATCTTTACAACTCCAACGGTTCCTCGATCATCACCCAGGTTGCGGGGTCGTCAACGGCAAATTCAGTTCAGCAGGATGGATATGCCAGCGGATCGCTGGCGAGCTTCAGCATCGGACAGGACGGGACAATTCAAGGCACCTTCACCAACGGTCAGACTTCTGCCGTTGGACAAATCGCTCTGGCAACGTTCCCAAACACCCAAGGCTTGCTGCACGTTGGGTCCAACGATTACATGTCTTCGTTGGCGTCGGGACTTCCGGCCATTGGGGCGCCAGGCACTGGGGGGCGGGGCAGTATTACAGATGGAGCCTTGGAGAACTCCAATGTTGACATTGCCTCACAATTCGCCCAGCTTATCACGGCGCAGAATGGCTATCAGTCTGACAGCAAGGCGTTTACCACCTTCAACACCGTTATTCAGGATACTTTCAACCTGATTCCGTAATTTAACAGGCTCCTCGGGCGTTGCCCGCAGCAGCAGATCGATGTGAATGACCGGGCGCCCTAGATTCGATTTTGCAACACCTCTGGCCCTCCCCATACCGGGGAAGGCCAGACTGCTCCTTCAAAGAGGAGAGTTGAGTAGGGCGCCCAACCCACCTTGGCTCAGACTCCCTCCAGGCTGTGCACTCAGAGTTTTCCAAGAGAAATCTAATGAGAATTTCCTTGGTGGGGTGGTAGGACCTGGATGGCGACTCTCATCAAGTGGGGTTGTCAATTATTTGGCTGGCGCTAACAGATTACAAAGGAAAGCGATCTTAATTTTTTAAGGTCTCCTGGGTCGAACTTGCCGAGTTTGGAGTGAGATTTGCTTTTACTCCGGGCGTGGCTAACGAAACCGAAAAACCGACAGCAGCACCCCCCCTAAAAAGAGGATTCCCATCATCACTATTGCGATGGTGGCCATTCTAACCACGGGTATCTCGACCGGGGCCGTGTGGTTTCTCCTCCATCGGCCGGCCTCAGCGTCCTCGGCCCAAGCGAAGGCAAAGATCAAGCCCGCCGGAGACCCGAAAAAGGTTGTAACGGTCTATCCGCTCGAACAGTTCGTCGTCAATCTTGCGGACACAGACCACCCGACTTTTCTTCGCATTGGCATCGACCTGGGAGTTTCAAAAAAGCTCGAAGCAACCGAAACTGCCAAGGACTCTCCCTTCACTCCCCAGCTTCGCGACGCCATTCTCGGCGTGCTGTCCTCCTATCAAGCAAGCCAGCTCCTGGCGCCGGACGGCAAGGGCAAACTCAAAGCGCAACTTCTCAGCACTCTCCAAAACCGCTTGCCGGACCTGGACATCACTCAGGTCTACTTCACCGACTTCATCGTGCAGGAATGAAAATGGAAACCACAACCGCAAAGCCTGAAACAGAACAGACCGCTGCCGCGGAATCCACCGGACAGGACCTCTGGCGCGAGGTCAGTTGGATACCTTGCACGCTAAGCGTGGCCCTGCCCATTCCGGGTGTGAAAGTTCGTGACCTCTTGGCCTTCACGATTGAAACAGTGCTTGACAGTCACCAGCCGGTTGCTTCCTCGCTTCCAGTTTGGGTGAATGGAGTCATGATCGGTCAAGCTGAATTTGACGTGGTTGGTACCCGGCTCACGGTCCTCATCAACGAGTTGCGGTAGGAGATGACAAAGGTGAAGGAAGCGTGGGGAAGATTCTTGACCAAGTGGATAGCGAAGCTCCTGGGCAGCCTTCAAGTAAAGCGCAAGGAACGCAAGATCCAACTTTGCGAAACGCTCTCCTTCGGCGATCGCAGGTTCATAGCACTGGTGATGGTCGAAGGTCAGAAGTTCCTGGTGGGAGGGGCAGGGAACTCCATCTCCTTGCTCACTTCGCTGCCCCAGGCGGTGGCGGACGTGGCGGCACAGGATTTCACCCGAGGAATCAAGATATTCAAATGATACGCCAGCTCAAAAAGATGACATGGGGCTTCACGGGTTGCCTCTTGGCGGGAAGCCGGTGCATGGCCGCTCCCAACCATGCAGGGTCCATCAACCTGCCAGGGATCGGCAACAGTAGTTCCGTGCCCTGGACGGTCCTGGTTCTTTTCACCTTGTTGACTCTGATCCCGGCGATCCTGCTGGCGGTTACTCCCTTCGCCCGGATCCTGGTCGTCTTTCATTTTCTGCGCCAGGCCCTCGGCACGCAAAACGCCCCCACCAATCAAACCATGGTGGGGCTGGCTCTTTTTATGACCTATTTCATCATGGCGCCGGTTGGAACTCAGTTATACCAGCAGGCGATTGTACCCCTGGAAAAAGGAGCTATTACACCGGTTGCCGCTCTCGAACTGGGCTCCGGTCCCTTGCGGACTTTCATGCTGAAGTACACCCGGGAAAAAGATCTGGCGGTCTTTGTGGAACTCGCTCACGAGCCGAGGCCGCACCGGCCGGAAGATCTTCCCCTTCGAGTCATTATTCCGGCTTACATGATTTCCGAGCTGAAAGCAGGCTTCCAGATTGGACTGGTTCTGTTCCTGCCGTTTCTGGTCATCGATCTTGCCGTCGCTTCCATTACCACCTCGGTCGGCATGATGCAATTGCCCCCCGTCATCATTTCAACGCCGCTCAAGATCCTGCTCTTTGTCATGGTGGACGGCTGGAACCTGGTGGTGGGATCTCTGATGAAGAGTTTCTTCTAGGCCAATTCTATGACTCCGGAAAAAATCGTTCAACTCACGCGGATGACAATGGAAACATCGGTGATGATCACAGCTCCCATCCTGGTGGTAGCGATCGTCGTAGGCTTGATCGCCAGTATGCTCCAGGTTATGACATCGCTTCAGGAAACAACACTCGCCACGGTCCCCCGGCTCGCGGCTGTCGCGTTGACCACATTCATCCTGATGCCCTGGTTGCTGCGTAAGCTCGTCTCCTTCGCAACCTTGCTCTTTTCGAATTTCCACCCGTTCGTCGGACTGTAATACCTGAATCCGGCGCATTCTCAGAGGCGGGACGGCGTCTCGGTCGCGGAT
>CALCEB010000187.1 GCA_937900045.1 uncultured Acidobacteriota bacterium | reverse complement strand
TACACGCGTAAGATCGTCGGCAGCGTCAGATGTGTATAAGAGACAGGGATTGCTGACGAGATGCGGGAAAAAGTGGTGGCATCCCATCGCGTAAACGGCGCCAAGGCCTCCGCCGACGATCAGCGACGGCGCAAAGACACCGCCCGTCGTCCCGGATCCGAGAGAAATCACCAGCGCCCAGAATTTTGCGATGGACACGCCCAGCAGATTCCCCGCCGTCATCCGGTTGTTCAACATATCGCGAATCGTGTCGTAGCCGGTGCCGAAAACCTGTGGATAGAAGTAGCCGATGGCTCCCAGAATGGCAGCGCCAATGGCCGGCGACCAGATGAGGGCGCGCTGGATTGGGAGATGATCGAATAAGTCTTCCAGCCAAAATAGAGCCCGGATCATGGCGATGGCGACGATGCCCATCAAAATTCCCATGGCCCCAAACACCCAGAGCTCGTTCATTCCGGTCATGGTGAAGGCGGGCGTGGGGAACAACGGCGCCCAACCAACGAAATGGACTCGCACTCCGGTGGCAACAGCGGCCGCGAGCGACACAGGGATGAACGACCGGGCGCGAAATTCGAAGAGCAGCAGCTCAATGGCCACGAGAATTCCGGCCAGCGGCGCAGTGAATGTCGCCGCCATGCCAGCGGCGGCACCCGACGCAAGCAGGACCCGGCGGTAGTACGGAGTCAGTCCGACGGCCTGCGCGAACAGCGATCCGCAAGCCGCGCCCGTCTGAATAATCGGGCCTTCGGCGCCAAAGGGCCCGCCCGTTCCGATGGCCAGAGCGGTCGCCAACGGCTTCAGAAAAGCCACGCGCAGCCGCATCCGGCTGTGGCTGAAGAGCACAGCTTCCATCGCCTCCGGGATGCCGTGGCCCTTGAGGGTCGGCTCCCAGAAGTAGACCATCAATCCAACAATGAGCCCGCCAATCGGCGGAATCAAGATGACCCAGAGTCCCAGATGGTTGTGCGCCGGGCTGGTGATCGCGAATGACAATTTGCCGTAGAAACAAAGATTGGTGAAGAAATAGATGAGTTCGAGCAGGCCTTCGGCGACAAGGCCGCCGGTCAGTCCGATCAGAAGAGCGTAGCCGCAGATCTTGACGACTTCGGGCTCGAGCGCGATGCCAAACTCTCCTTTCTTCGGCAGTTTGGGTTTAGGGCTGCTTGAGACTTCGGGGATTGGGGTATTGGCCATCAACTGCCTCCTGCACTTCGATGCGTCCGGGAGGAAACGAGCAGCACCGGGGTCTTCGGCGCAATGGGGCGGGCGGGCGAGAATTCAGAGTTCAAGCGCCGTTGCAACCCGCTGGTCCCGAGCCGGGCAGACCGCTCGAGGCCCCTGACCTGGGGGAGCCGGCTCAACCCTCCGGGTCGCCATCCCTTTGGAGAAGGCTTCAGAAACGGGCTTCAGCATTTCCCTGCCTCAAATCTTCAAAGCTCCCAGGATGTCTGCCTTGGTCACGATGCCTTCCATCTTTCCTGGGGCCGACATGACGAACAGCATGTGCTCTCCACTCTCGCTCAGCAGCAGCCGCAGAGCTTCCAGGGCGTCGCAATCGGACGGAACCGTCATCACGCGATGATTGGCAACGTCACGCACATTGATCTTTTTCCATTTCTCCGGCGGCACGCGCGTGAGGGACCACAGTGGGATGGTTCCAAGGGCATGGCGACCCTCAAAGACCGGAAAAGCGGTGTGGCGGTCGTGGGGCGAGATGGTATCCGAAAACTCGCGCAGGCTCAGCGATGCCTGCACGGAAATCACATGTTGCTGCATGATCTCGCCCACTTTGATATGTTTCAGATCCTGAACCTTGGCTCCCTCGTGCAGGCGCTGGTCGCCGGAGACGGAGGCGTCCCCGGAAACGGCATACGCCACGGCCGACCCGATGAGCGATGGAATAATGAAGGCGTGGCCGCCTGTCGCCTCGGCTACGAAAACCACGGCGGCGAGGGGAGTTTTGTAACCCGCGGCAATGAACGAGGCCATGCCGACGGCGGCATATAATTCGAGCGAAGGCGTGTGGACGATCGCCTGGCCAAATGCCGTGCCAAAGGTTGCGCCGGTGAGGAACAGCGGCACGAACATGGCGCTGACGCCGCCCGAAGCCAGTGAAAAAATCGTCGCGCCCAGCTTCAGCAGTCCGAAGGTAACCAACTCCAGTGGGCTGCGCTGCACGCTGAGAATCGCTCCCACCGCCTCGTAGTTCGGGCCAATCGGCAAGAGCGCGCCTTTGAAAATCAATACGAATGCCAGGCCACAGACTCCCGTGAGGAAGCCGCCGATGGCGAGCTTGATCCAGTGGGACACGGCCCACTTCAGGACGAAGCTGCGGGCGCGACGGAAGGTGATTGCGAAAATCATAGCGATCAGCCCTATGACAAGGCCCAGTAGCGCACACCAGACGAGGTCGCGGCCAGTAAAAGACGTGGCGCTGGCAAAATCAAAAATGGGCGTGGCGCCTAAAAAGAAAGCCAGCGTCACGTAGGAGACGACCGAAGCGATCAGCGAGGGCAGCAGAGCCTCATGCGCCAAGTCGTCCTTGTAAGGCATTTCCAGGGCGAAGACCAAGCCGGTCAACGGAGCGCGAAATACCGCAGCCATGCCAGCCGCAGCGCCGCTGATCAGCATGATCCGGCGGTCGCGGGGCTGGAGATTGAACCTCCGCAGTTTCGCCCAGAGCCAGGACCCGATCGCGCCGCCGCCATAGATGCTGGGCCCTTCGAGGGCGGCGCTGCCTCCGAACCCCACGGTGGTAACGGCCGCGAGAAGTTTTGGGAAAAACGGACGCATGTCAATGTCGCCCTGGTGGTTGTGATAGGAACGGATAATTTCTTCTGTCGAGTGCTCGTCCGGATCACGGGTCAGAAACTGCATGATGAACCCCGTCGCCGCAAACCCGGCGACGACTCCCGGCACAATGGCCCAATGACGGCGCAAATAGTAGCCGAGCACGGCGGGCCAAAGCTTCCGCAGAATAATGACGGCGATGCCCGTGACCGCGAGGCCCGTGGTCACTCCGATCATGGGCGCGATGACAAGCCATTTGCCCAGGTCGCGCGAATAGGTGGCGCTCAGGTCTTCGTGCACCAGGGGAAAATATTTCCGGAGCAACGGATGTTTCAGCACCCAGCTTGTTCTTTTTGACATCGCGATTCTTGTGTCCCCCCGCTTTTTAGCGGATCAACTCAGGCGGCGCGCATGGTCTTACTGGGCCGCATTCTACTCCGGCCCGGGCGAAACTCGTTCTCAGAGTCTTTTTTCATTACGTTTCAGAGAATGCGGGCGAGTTTTAGGGGCCGGCCGGCGCTCTTTCCGAGCCCGAAGATTCTTGCCGCCGCTTTCATGAGGGGGAGCAATCCCATCCCGAAAGCGCACCAGTTCTCTACGATGCAATTGAGCCAGCTTGCCGAGGATCTTGCGGCCTTCAGGGGTTAGGACCACCCCGACGAAACGATGATCCCGGGCAATGACCTTCTTGGTCACCAGCCCCCGATGCGCGGCGCGTTCCACTAAGCCTACAACGGCGTTATGCCGCTCTTGCAGAAACTCCGCCAAATCGGAAATCGTGGCCCAACCCTGACCCGTGTAACCCGCGACCCCGAGAAGCAACTGGTGCTGCTGGGGTGTCACACCTCCGGCTCGCGCCGCGCGCTCGCTAAAACGAAGGAACAGGCGCAAACGATAACGAAACTGGGCCAGCTCAACAAGCAAGCCGCGTGCGAGTTTCTCAGGAGCCTTCACAGAGACCTTATGACCATCCCCTGACAATTATATCACAATGCGATGTATCGGCGACAGCATTTGTTAGGACTCATGGCTCTCATCGGATGCAATCGATTCGGCGGGAACGTCCAAGGCGTTTGTAGCCGTGGCCTTGGCGGCAGCGTCATGGTCTACGGCCAACCTTGACCAGGCATCAAGCTCATTAGGCCTGACCTTGCTGGGACTCTCAGCCGGCGCGCAAAAGGCCTCCGGCAAACCAGAATCATTCACGATACTGGCTGTGGCCGATTCGAGGGCCCCGCAGCGAGCGTCTTGCCCAGCTTACCGGACGCCCAGTGAGCACACTGTCGTCGCGCCTCATCGCTGCCGCGTTCTCATAACCTGCCACGGTATAGTAGATTGCGCGATCAAAAAAATGGCTGACCAACTGATGGAGTTCCATTTGCTGGTAAAGATCGATCGCTGAATTCGCCAGCCCGGAATTGCGAATGTAATCTCGCAACCGGCACCTCGTGAGAATCAGAGCCCAAATGACTTCGCTAAGAGGGATACCCTGGTTGAAACGCTCCTCTCCGAGTTGGAGATACCAGGTTTGGATGGCTTCGTCCGTCTTTTCCCACAGCCAGCCGCCTAAATCGTGGTAAACCTTATATACCCGCTGGTATAGGTCGTCGTGCGAAAGCTTTTGGTAAGAAGGCGTGTTCGGACTGCTTTGCAAGTCGCTCAGAGCACCGCGCGTTAGCTCTTCCGCGTGAGTTTCAATCATCTTAATCAATCGGTCAGAAAGCATTCAAAACCCATCCACCTTATTAGATCCCGTTTTGATCCTCGAAACCTAACACGGATTAATAGTGTATCACCTTGTGATATAAACCGATGCCGGGAGTACGTAACCCGGATTATTCACGAACCTCCAATAGGGGACTGTCAGGGCACGGTTTTAACCGTGCCGAAGAACGGTGTTTTGATTGTCTTTTATCTCGCATCCCAAACGGTCCGTTACAATGGACCGTTCGGGATGCGAGATAAGAGAAGGGGGTTCCGGCGCTGAAACGGCACGGTTAAAACCGTGCCCTGACGGCCTTCGTGGGCCACCAACTCCCGCGGGGCGGCGCGTTCCACCAAGCCCACAGCGGCGTTATGCCGCTCTTGCAGAGACTCCGCCAATTCGGAAATGGCGGCCCAGCCCTTCCTTGTAAAACCCCCGCCTCGCCAGCTACTGATGCTGTGACGGCGTCATGTGTCGAGCCGGAGCGGCGCGTTCGTTGAAACAAAGGAACTGCCGCAGGCGGCAACAACACTGCGCCAGGTCAAACAGCCAAGCTGCGAGTGCGCTTCTCAAGAGCTTGATAACAATTCATGAACAATTATATCACAATGCGATGTGATAAAAACAAAGAAAAACGTAGCAGGTGAGAATTCCAAATCCTGACGGTGCGAAGGCTGAAACGAAATTCCGGAGCGAAAATAGGAAAAAGCAAAGGCCGGAGTCCTGATCCAGCCCAATGCTTAAGAGATTTTATCGCAAAGATTCATCCACTTCTTGCAGCCAATCCGGGCGCTTGATGACCTCCCGCGGCCTTGAGCCGTCGGGAGCGCTGATGATGCCGTCCCGCTGCATCATGTCGAGGAGCCGCGCCGCGCGGCCATAGCCCAGCCGTAGCCGGCGTTGTAGGAGTGACGTAGAAGCCTTGCCGGATTCCACCACCAGCCGGACCGCATCCTCGTATACTGCGTCGAGCTCCGCGGAAACCTCCTCCTCGTCTTCGCCATCAACCCCCCGGTCTTTGTCCTTGATGGGCTTGAGAAATTCCTCGTTATATTGCGGACTGGACTGTGACTTCCACCACTCCACCACCCGGTTGATTTCCTTTTCGGTCACAAAGGAGCCGTGCAGCCGGACCAGGCGGGCGCTGGCCGGCGGCATAAAGAGCATGTCGCCCCGGCCCAGCAGGGCTTCCGATCCGTTGGAATCGAGGATCGTCCGGGAATCCACTTTGGACGCAACGCGAAAGGAGATGCGCGATGGAAGATTCGCCTTGATCAGTCCCGTGATCACGTCCACCGAAGGGCGCTGCGTGGCAAGAATCAGATGAATGCCCACCGCGCGCGCCATTTGCGCGAGGCGGGTGATCGATTCTTCCACGTTCTGCGGCTCCACCATCATCAGGTCCGCCAGCTCGTCAATCACGATCACCAAGTATGGCAGCGGCTTCTCTTCGAGGCCATTCGGATCGAAAAGGTTCAAGGTGGACTCCGGCTCAAAGAGCCGGTTGTATTGTTCGATATTGCGGACGCCGTGCCGCGCCAGCTTCTTCAGGCGCTCTTCCATCTCCAGCGTGGCGCGGCGAAGGACGTTTGCGGCCACCTTCGGCTCCGTCACAATCGGCGTATAAAGATGAGGGATGCCGTCGTAGAGATTCAGCTCCAGCCGCTTCGGGTCAATCAATATGAGTTTCACTTCGTCCGGCGTGGATTTGTACAGCAAGGAAAGAATCATCGAGTTGATCGCCACGCTCTTGCCGGAGCCTGTGGACCCGGCGATCAGCAAATGGGGCATTTGCGTCAACTCGCCTACTTTAGTCTTCCCGGTAATATCCTTTCCCAGGCAGATGGTCAGGCGGGAAGGCGACCCGGCAAATTCGCTGGACTCAATGATTTCCCGCAAATAGATGATCTCGCGGCGGTGATTGGGAACCTCGATGCCCACCGTCGATTTGCCTGGAATGCGCTCAATCAGGATCGATTCAGCCTTCATGCCCAGACAAAGGTCGTCCACCAGGTTGGTGATGCGGCTGTACTTGATGCCGGCCTCGGGCTTGAATTCAAAAGTGGTGACGACCGGCCCAGGATGAATCTGGGTTACGGACCCGGTGACGCCGAACTCGCTGAACTTGGCGGTAAGCTGTTGAGCCAGGGCCTTCAACTCATCTTCGTCGATTCCTTGCTCGGCCTCCGGCGGATGCAGCAGTGTCGTGCTGGGAAGCTTGTAGGATTGGGAGCCGTGACCCACAATCTTCGGCGATGGGGCAAACCGCTCTGGCTTGCGGGACTCGCGGCTGGAGAGAACCACAGCCGGTTCGGGCGCAGACGCGGCGATTTCGCTCTCCTCTTCGTCTTCCGGACCGCCGTTCAGGTCAACCTCATCCAGCGATTTCGCGGCTGGCGCCGGGCCTTTTGGCGAAAGCGGCTGCAGGGTCACCATCGTTGTCTCTGTTGACCGTGGCACATCGACCGGCTTCTTGCCTAGCACCTTTTCGCGGGCAATGCGCCTCTGCATCTTGCGGCGCTCGCGGTCTTCACGCCATTCATTCAGGCTTTCAACCAGGGGCCGGACAATCATCAAACCCCACGCGCCCACGGACTCTCCAACCTTTGAAAATGAGAACTTCGTGATCAAAAACAGCGAAGTCAAAAAGACCGTAGCGGCAAAGATGGCGGCCCCAAGTGGATTCAAGGTAGCCGCAAGTCCCGCGGCGATCAGTGTTCCGGCCAAACCGCTGGCATGAATTAGTCCATATACCCGGGGAGTGGCGGGAAAAAGTTGCAGCAAGGCCGTCAGCGAGCCCACCAGCAGAATGCAACCTGTCACTTTCGTCCACGGCGACCCAAATGGCCGGACCCTGAAAAATCGATACCCGGTGATGAACAAGAGGAGAGGAATGAGGTAAGCGGTCCAACCGAAGGCTTGCAGCAAAGCGTCTGCGGTGTAGGAACCTACCGGGCCAATCCAGTTGTGCACGGAAGCGGCGGAAGTTGAGGTATTAAACGAGGGATCAGCCGGCTGATAGGATGCAAGACAAAGGACCAAGACCAAACCCAGAACCCCGAGAAGGAATCCCGAGAATTCGTAGAGCCGGCGGGCCTCATTGGAAATCGGCTTCGAGGGTAAACTGTGAACGGCCGCATCGCGGCCCTTGCTGATCTTTACCGGCGAAGATTGCATCTTCCTCTCCTGCAGGCGGGCTAGAAAGGCAGAACTCCCCGCTCAAACGGCCAGACCTGCGGCCGCCAGCCTAAATTACGAGCCTGCCCTCTGGCTTAATGACGCAATCCCCATCCGAGTGCTAATACTAGCACACCCAGGGCCAGCCGGTAAACAATGAAAGGCTTGAACGTCCGGGTCGAGAGAAATCGTAGCAACCAGGCGATCACGCCGTATCCGACCGCCGCCGAAACCAGGATGCCCACAATAAAAGGCAGATGCATTCCCGGCGGCAAGCCATGCTTATGAACTTCCAACCCCTTTTTCAGAGCGGCGCCCGCAATGATGGGCGTCGAAAGCAGGAAGGAAAAACGAGCGTCGGTCTCCCGGTCCATGCCGCTGAACAGTCCGGCGGTCATCGTAATTCCCGAGCGTGAGACCCCAGGGATCACGGCCAGCGATTGCGCCACACCCACGAAGAGCGCACTGCCCAAGCCAACATCTTCCAGCTTCTCCTGGCGCCTGCCCCGGACTTCACCCGCCCACATCAGGAGCGCCACAATCACCAGGGCGAATCCGATTATGACCGGCTGGCGGAGTTGTTCATCCGCTGCCTTCTCGAAAAGCAGACCGATAATTCCGCCCGGGATCGTCGCAACGATCAAATACCAGAAGAGCCGGCGCTTTTGGCGCACCACAACCGGGTCCCCACGGCCCAGCCCAGCCGCGGCCGCAAGCATCTCTACCCAAGTCCGCCAGAAATATATCAGTACCGCAACCAGCGTCCCGGCATGAAGGGCCACGTCAAAAGTTAGGCCGGGATCCTTCCAGCCCAGCAGCCACGGAAACAGAATCAGGTGCCCGGTGCTCGATATTGGCAAAAACTCGGCGATGCCCTGAACGATGGCGAGAACGACGGCTTGGTAAAGCGGCATATGAATTGTTAAACCTCCAGCACCACTGGCAGGACCATCGGGCGTTTGCCGGTTTCGCGGTCGAAGAAGCGCCGAAGCTCGGCACGAATCTTATCTTTAATTACGCCCCAGTCGCCCACTTCTTCCAGGTTGGATTTTGCCAACGTCGCCCGCACCACCTGCCGCGCGCTTTCCACCAGCTCCGTTGCTTCATCCAGGGGCAGAAAACCTCGAGAGACAATTTCCGGCTCCGCTTCCAGTTGTCCCGTATGCTTGTTGATGGCAAGGATAGGAATCACGAAGCCCTCAGCGGAAATGTGGCGCCGTTCCTTCAGGATCACATCGCCTACTTCATCGAGCGATCCCTCGTCAATGCAGATGCGGCCCACGGCGACGCGCCCGTTGCGGCGGGCCCCATTTTCGTCAAATTCCAACACGTCCCCCGTCTCCATCAGGAACGTATCCTCCGTGATCGATGCGATCTCCTGCGCTATTTCCCGGTGGCGGAACAGTTGCCGGTACTCTCCATGAATGGGGATGAAGTATTTAGGCTGGACCAGACCTAACATCAGGCGCAACTCCTCGACACTGCCGTGGCCGGAAACGTGCACCAGCGGATGGCTGCCATCATCGTAATGAACCCGCGTACCTCGCCGGTAGAGATGGTCCATCATGCGGAAGATGGCCTTTTCATTGCCGGGGATGATGCGCGCCGAAAGCATCACTTCGTCGCCGCGCTCCACGCTCACCCAGCGGTGCCGGTCCACCGCGATCCGCGCCATGGCGGACATCGGCTCACCCTGGCTCCCGGCTACCACCAGCACCACCTGCTCGCGGGGAAGCTTGCGGACGTCCTGGGGTTGGACTAGCAAGCCCGGCTGAATTTTCAACCGCCCCATTTGCTGGGCGATTTCCGAATTCTGGAACATGCTGCGGCCAATGAAGCACAGCCGCCGCCCGTGCGACGCGGCGAGTTCGGCCACAATCTGCATGCGATGCAGCGAGGTCGCAAAGCAGGAGATCAGCACGCGGCCTTTGGCTTCGGACATGACCTCGGTAAACCGTTCGCGGACGGCCCGCTCCGAAGGGGTGAAGCCGGGCCGCTCGACATTGGTCGAGTCAGAAAACAAGGCCAGCACGCCCTTGCGGCCATAATCGGCCAGCGTGTGCAGGTCGCTCGGCTTCCCGTCCGTCGGAGTCGGATCGAACTTGAAGTCACCCGTGTGGATGATGGTCCCAAGTGGGGTGGTAATGGCCAGCGCGCCGGCGTCAATAATGCTGTGGGTCAAATGGATGAACTCGATGTGGAATGGGCCCACGTCGAAGGGTTGGCTGGGCAGCATCTCCCTCAGTTCCGTGGCTTCGTCCAGGCCGTGCTCGGTCAGCTTCGCCTTAGCCAGCGCCAGCGTGAATGGCGAGCCATAAACCGGCACATCCAACTCGTCGAGCACGTAGGGCAGCGCGCCGATGTGATCTTCGTGGCCGTGGGTAAGGAGAATGGCCCGCACCCGGTGCTGGTTCTCCCGCAGGTAGGTGATGTCCGGAATCACCACGTCCACACCCAGCAGCTCGGCATCCGGAAAGATGACGCCACAATCGACGACGATGAGGTCGTCGCCATACTCGAAGGCCATCATATTCATGCCGAACTCGCCGAGGCCGCCGAGAGGTATCGCTCTGAGTTTCAAATCAGTGGGAGGATTATTGTTAGTCACAGGTTTAAGAACATTCATCCTAACACAAACCGAAGGTGTACCCCGATGTCCAACCATTTTTTGTTTAAATTGAGCTGGTTCGTCATTGTCGTTTACTCTTAGTTTTTTGCCTGTGTCTTGGCTATGTTTTTAGCTCTTTCTCAACACCGCGATGGCAGGCGCCTGCCGGTGGCTGCCAACTCTGCAGACGGTGCTGAGACAAATTGATGGCTGCAGCGGGAATCGGAGTTGACCCGCCGTGGCGGGACCGCCGAACCTGAATTCTCAATGATTTCCGGCGCTCATAGAGCGCCGCTACGGCAAACTGTACCAATACCCTTCAACCCGTTATGTTGACTCGCTCAGTAGGGTGGAGCAAAATGCTCATGGCCACTTCTTGTGGAGGTTCACTTGACCAGTGGGTTACCCTGGGGTCTTGCACTTGCCAGCGGAGTGAACACCTATCTGCCGCTGTTCCTCCTCGCCCTCTTTGCCCGCTATAGCCACGTGGTTCATCTTTCCGCGCGGTTCGAGTTTTTGATTTCAACGCCCGCGCTTATCATCCTCGGCCTGCTTGCGGCCTGCGAAATCCTGGCGCAGAAATTTCCTGGCCTCGATAACCTTTGGGACTTGCTTCATTCCTTGTTGAGGCCACTGGCAGGGGCCGTGGCGGCGGGGGCCACGCTCACCACTAGCAACGTGTTTGAGATGGCGCTGGTGATGGCTGCGGGTGGGACGCTCGCCGCTGCGTCGCACTCCGCCAAGACAGGGATGCGACTGGCGACTTCCGTGAAGACATTGGGCGCAGCGAATTTTGGCATGAGCTTGGCAGAGGACTTCGCGGTTCTGGCCGCAACCCTTCTCTCTATCTTTGAGCCGCGCGTCATGCTGGGGGTGGCTGCCGTTTTCTTGATTCTGTTTGTATGGCTGGCGCCGCCGATTGCCCGCCATCTGGCTTTCCGCTATGACCTCGCTGCCGGCTGGTTCCGCTGGCTAGGGATGAAGCTGCGGCGAGCCCCGCCACCTACGGACTTGAAGGCAACGCTGTGGCTGGTCCCACCCAGCGGCATGGAAAGGGTTAAGGAGCAACTCGCGCCTTTCACTACGGGTGAAGAACTGCACGGCGTCATCGGAGGATGGCAAAGGACAAAGCGCGGTCCACGGCGGGCCTGGCTCATTCTGACTTCACAACGTTGCGTCATTCTCGAACTTCGGCGGTTTCGAAGACCGGCTCCCGTTGTGATCAATTATGGCGAACTTCGGGCGATCAACCTGAAGAATCTGCTGATTCTTCACAAGGCCAGCATCCAGATTGATCGCGGCCAAGAGCTCGTTTTCATTTTCCGCAAGGACGTAGCGCCCCTCGTGGACCGGGCGGTTCAGACCATGATCGAGCTCAGACACCCGCCCACTGGAAGTCAGACAGTTCTCTCCGTCCCAGTCCAACACCTGGATTGACCCATTCCACGACGGCAGAGATAGAATCGGCCTTCCTCAGTTGAACGCCCGGCAAGAAACTTCGGCGTTCTTAATTGCTTTGCTTCTTCTTCTTGGCGTTGGGCAACTGATTTCGAGGCTTTGCCGCTTTGTACCCCGCTTTGATGGCATCGGCTTCCGTCATGTACTTCCCGCCTTTTGATTTTCCGTACCAGCGGTCTCCCGGGCGGTGGAAGATTTTGGTTTTCGGGTTCACCCAAACCATCCCTTTGTGCGACGCCCCGGATTTACTAGCTAAGTGGCTGCTGGAAGCGGCGCTTTTCTGAGCGCTGGGGTTTCCAGAAGGTTGAGAGCCTCGGGCCGAACCGGAAGTGATTGTTGCTCCAATGACCAGGCCAAGGAGTGTAAACCAAGCAAAGCTACTGCTGAGTATCCTTTGAGTCATAAAGATGTAACCCTCCCCTTTGAAAGTGATGAATTTCAGATTGTGGCGCCAAGCTGCTTACTCCGGAATTTTCAGAGATCAAGTCCAGCCTCACGCGCCATCCTGCCACAATTGCTAGTTCACCGCAACTGTCGCCTGCAAAAGAGTGTTTAATAAGAATAGAGGGGGCGCAGAAAACGTTTTCTTGATGCTTGCGACTTCGTCATCCGCCAGTAAAAAGGCTTTGGAGAAGATTCGAAACGCCGCAATCAACGGCTCTGTTGACCCACCCCGGGCCAAGGTGTCACGTAACGCCAAGACTCTGGAGTTCCGGAATCAATTACGAAGGTGGCTCCTGGCCGCTGCCGGATGTTTCAGGTCTGAAGATGTCCTTGCCAAAAGCTTGCGTATCGTTGCCGGATTTCAGCATAATTGAGGATTGATCGAACCATTGCCTAAGGAGGCTTCATGAACCAGACTTCAAAGAAAACAATTGCCGGGTTAATGGCTGCACTTTTCACTTTGGCCATACCTCCTCTCTGGTCTGCCCAGGCGGACCACGTTGTCTCCTCGTCCGAAATCCAGCAGGAGGTAAATCAAGCAGCAAAGGTCCGGCAACAGAATCTCCAAACCGTTCAGAAGTTCTTAGCTTCCCCCGAAGCGCAAAAGGCATTGAAAAAGGGTAAAGTGGACTATACGAAGGTTGAGAAGGCGATCCCTACCCTCAATGACCAGGAACTTGCGCAACTTGCGGTTCGCGCTCGCAAGGTTCAAAATGACTTCGCTGCGGGCGCATTAAACAACGAACAGATCACCTACATCATCATTGCGCTGGCAACTGCTGTGGTCGTGATTTTGATCGTGAAGGGCTGACCCATGCCTGCAATGCGCCGTGCTGTGGCCATCATGGTTCTGGCGCTCTCCGTATCGGCGCTTGGAGCCGCGGCCACAGGGATTTATCTCGATGTACCCTACGTTCGCCAGCCCAAGAATGGATGCGGCGCCGCTTGCCTGGCCATGATCCTCGAGTACTGGAAGGTCCGTGATCCAGGCGTGGGCGGTGGCGCCACAACCCAGGTGGCTGCAATTCAACGCCAGCTTTATTCGAAAACGGCGCATGGCATCTATGCGCGAGACATGGTGAGCTACCTCGACCGGTCCGGGATGCGTGCCTTCGTTTTTACCGGCCGGTGGTCCGACTTGGAAGACCACCTCATCAAGGGCAGGCCGTTGATCGTCTGTTTGAAAGAGCCGGGATGGCACGGACCGCGCCATTATGTGGTCGTCACCGGTGTAGACTCTGGCCGCCAGCAAGTTCTGGTAAATGACCCCGCACGGGGGAAGCTCGACACCGTGAAGTGGCCAGAATTTGAAAAAGGTTGGAAAGCTACCGGCTTCTGGACGTTGCTCGCCGTCCCGCGGCAAGGCCAGTGATCACCCACGCTTTCTTGGTGTTCCTTCTTGCAGCCTCCACTGGAACGGGCACGCAAACTGCGTCCGGAAGTTCATCCCTCCTGTCTCACGTCAAGAAGCTATACAGCGAAAAGCGATACGGAGAAATCGTCCGCCTGTCGCCGCCGGGACCCGATGCTACGCCCGATCTTGATTACTACCGGGGCATGGCTTTCGCGAAGCTCAAACAGTGGAGCAACGCTTGGAACGCCCTGCGGCAAGGTGAGATGAAGGCGCCTCGTGATGAGCGCTTTCCAGTAGAACTCGCCGGGGTTGACTTTGAGCGGAAAAACTTCCGCCGCGCCAAGGCGGAGCTCCATCGGGCTCTGCGGATTGATCCCAGGAATGCCTATGCCAATAATTTCCTTGCCAGCCTCTACTACCTCGACGGAAACCTGGCTGCGGCGCTGCAATATTGGAACCAGGCCGGCAAGCCGCGGGTTCGGCAGGTTCGAGTTGATCCTCAGCCGCGCCTCAAGCCAGAGATATTCAAGGATGCGCTGCCTTTTGAACCCGGCGCCATCCTGACCTTGCCGGCATTCGAATCTTCGGTGGGGCGGCTCCAGGCGTTGGGTGTCTTTCCGCAGTTTCGATTCGAGCTACTGCCCACTCAGGATGATTCCTACGACGTTGCTCTCCATGCGGCGGAGCTCAATGGTTGGGGAGACTCAACGCCTGAAGCCCTTTTTTCGCTATTGCGCGGTGTCCCTTACGACTCTGTCTATCCCGAAGTCTTTAACATTCATGATTCGGCCATCAACCTGATCTCCCTGCTGCGCTGGGACCCGAACAAGCAGCGGGTCTTTGCGGCGCTTTCCAGTCCGGTGGCGGACTCAGCCCGGACGCGATATCAGTTCTATCTCGACGGACGCAAGGAAAATTGGACCCTCAACCCCGCTTTCACCAGTTCACAAGCAGGACTCACGGGCTTCCGGATGGAGAAAATTGAAGGCGGCGCGGAGTTACTCTCCGTGGTGAATGACCGGCTGACACTGCGGGGCGGGATCGACCTTTCAGGGCGATCCTTTTCCCATTTCGCCTCAACTCCGGTTCTGCCGGGTCAGTTTTTCGCCAACGGCGTTGCGCTAGAGGCAGAAACCTCAGCTCGTTACCGGCTGGCGGATATTCCTGAATATCGCTTCACGCTGGACTCGACCGGCTCAGTTCAAGCTGGCCATGATTTTTCGCGGATGCTTGGCAATTTCGCGCAAACCGAGAACGGCTTGGCGATGGATTGGCTGCCCCAGGCCACGGGCGATGATTACGAGATGACCGCGCAGATTCGCGCTGGACACACCTTTGGCATGGTTCCCTTCGATGACCTCTTTATGCTCGGACTCGAACGCGATAACGACTTGTGGTTGCGCGGCCATATTGGGACGGCCAACGGACGGAAAGGCAGCGCGCCCCTCGGCCGCGATTACACTCTGACCAATTGGGAAGACGACAAGATCATCTTTCAGAACGGCATTTTCCGGGTGCGACTCGGACCATTCCTTGATTCGGGCAAGATCACCGATCCTTCGGGCGACTTCGGCTCTCGACGATGGATGTGGGATACTGGACTGGAGTTGAAAGTCAGCGTGCTGGGCGGCACGGAAGTGGCGCTCTTTTTCGGCAAGGACTTGCTGACAGGCCGCACCAGCTTCTACGCCACGACTCTGGGCTTCCTCAATGGCCCATTTCCGCCGGGTCCGGCCCCTTTTCGAGGGTATTAGACGTCGCGAGAGGAGTTACGGACTTTCCGGGACTTCGCCCGGGAAGTGTCGGTGGCGCGGACGCGCACTTGGCGGTGGCCGTGGCGCCACCGTCCCGGCGGCAGGGGCCATTGCGGGGGAAAACGCCTCATCCAGCGGGTGGCGAGCGAGCGGCTAGCGGAGCGCGGCAGGGCCGCAACCCAAGGGCGACGGTCATTCCCGCGAAGGCGGGAATCCCATTGCCAGCCGCGCAA
>CALCEB010000186.1 GCA_937900045.1 uncultured Acidobacteriota bacterium | reverse complement strand
CTGCACATAAGGTAAGCCACTGGTTCGAACCAGTGGCTTACCTTATGTGCAGTTAGGGATATCACATTGTCGCGAGCGGTTCCAGTAGTCACTTTTTTGTGACCCAAAATTGAAGAATGCACCTTTCCGAGTGTCCTGTCAGAGCGGCAATCGACGTGATCGACGGCAAGTGAAAGCCGATGATTGGCAATTCGCTGAAGTCAGTAACGTTGCGGTTTGGGGAATTGCGACGGAAAATTCCCGAGTCCACGAAGCAGGTGCTAATCGGACAATTGCGCGAATTAGAAACCGGTGAGATCATTTCTCGGAAACTATCTGGCCAGAAGTCCCTGAGAGCTGAATATTCTCTCACTTTATATGGAAGGACTTTGGTTCCCGTTCTCAGGGTTATGGCAGCATGGGTAGTGGCACAATTTGTTGTAGCGGCGTCTGACCGCCGGAAGGTGTTGATAGATAAAATTCGGCGGTCAGAGACCGCGACGCTACTGCGGCGAAAACGTACCACTGCCGGGGTTCGATGCTCCTTGCAACGCAGCGCAACAAAAGCTATAATGAGACTGGCGAAATGACAAGTGGGCGAAAGCCCACTTTTTTGTTGGGGCGAAATTTTGGGGTGGGACCCGCACTTCGCCGGTGACCCGGCGCAATCCACAGCCCAACTGAAGTCATGATCGTTGATTTTGAAAAGATTCAGGCCATCGCGGAGCGAGTGGCCACGTCGGAAGGGCTTACCCTTGTCGATGTGGAACTGAAGGGCGGGAAAAGCAATCCGCTGCTTCGAATCTACATCGACAAGCCGCAAGGGGTTTCGCACGAGGATTGCAAGCTGGTCAGCGAGCAGATCAGCGCCATCCTAGACGTGGAAGACCCGTTCCCAGGAAGTTATGTTCTGGAGGTTTCGTCACCGGGTCTGGACCGTAAGCTAGTGAAAGCAAGCGACTACCAGTATTTTGTAGGGCGGCGGGCGCGAGTGGTTCTAAAAGAGCCGCTGGATGGCGAGAAGGTTTGGGAAGGGCGCCTTGCGGGATTTGATTCCGGCCGGGTTCACCTGGATGCGGGCGAGGCTGGAATGAAGGAGATTGATCTCGAGGACATTTCGAAGGCCAGGCTGGTGCTCGAGTGGTAGGCCTGGACGTTCCAGGCGGCGTTTTTGACCGGGGCGTTTGAAGAGCCAGCCAAACCGTTCGCCAGCCAGAGGGGAGAAGGTTTCGCCGTCTATCCAATTGGCTGCCGGCTCCGAACTTAATGTGGAATCGCCTGTAAAGGGCAGGGATGGCCTCGAGGCGGAAATTTGAGGGATAGCAAGTGACAACAAGCCTGCTGTATCAGACGATTGATCAGCTCAGCCGCGAGAAGGGCATCGACCCGCAGATCATTATTTCAGCGGTCGAGGACGCAATTCTTGTGGCGACGCGCAAATACTACAAGACCAGCGAAAACCTGGAATCGCATTTCAACAAGGAAACCGGGGCGGTTGAAGTCTGCGCGGTGAAGAAAGTGGTGGAGGAAGTTGCTGACCCCGACCATGAGATTGATCTCACCCGGGCAAGGCGAATTGACCCCCAAGTTGAGGTGGAGGGGGAAGTCCGCATCCCTAAATCCACCGAACCGTTGGGCCGGATTGCGGCGCAGACGGCTAAGCAGGTGATCTTCCAGAAAGTGCGGGAGGCCGAACGGGATACCGTTTTCGCCGAGTACAACCAGCGGGTCGGCGAGTTGGTGAATTGCACGGTAAAGCAGGTGGAGGGTCCGGACGTGATCGTGGATCTGGGCCGCACCGAAGCTCGCATGCCCCGCCGGGAACAGTCGCGCCTGGAAAACTACCAGATCGGCGACCGGCTGCGCGCGGTGATTACCATGGTGGACCGCGCCGCGCGGGGACCCCAGGTCATCGTCTCCCGGGCCGACTCCATGCTGGTCCAGCGGCTTTTTGAAATGGAAGTTCCGGAGATTTATGACGGGACGGTGGTGATTCGGGCCATGGCTCGCGAGGCCGGGGAGCGGACCAAAGTGGCGGTGTTTTCAAAGGATCCGGACGTGGACTGCGTGGGCGCCTGCGTGGGCATGAAAGGAATGCGGGTGCAATCCATTATCCGGGAGCTGCGTGGCGAAAAGATCGACATCATCGAGTACAACGAAGACCCTGTGGTGTTCGCGGCCAACGCGCTTAGCCCTGCCAAGATCAATCACGTTTCTATTCTCGATTCGGAGCAGAGACAGCTTGAAGTGATCGTGGATGATACGCAACTGTCCCTTGCGATCGGCAAGAAAGGCCAAAACGTGCGGCTGGCGGCGAAGCTGCTGGCATGGCACATTGACATCAAGAGCGAGGAAGAGAAGCGGCAAGAGATCGAGTCCCAGATGGCGGCAATGGCGCGACGCGGCGCGCCCATTTCCGAATTGCATGGCCTTGGGGAGAAGACCCTTCAGAAGTTGCGGGACCATGGCATTGAGACTATTGAACAGCTCGCCCAGATGACGCCCATCGAATTGACACAGATTCAGGGCATCGGGGAAAAGACCGTGGATCGCATCCGCGGGGTGGTGACGGATTACTTTGAGCAGGGAGAGTCTGCAGCGCAGGAAGACGTCCAAGAGGAAACCGTAGAAGGCAGCAAAATAGGAAGCGAGATCGCGTCCGGTGAAGCCAGCGGAGAGACCTTTGGAGAAGAGGCTCAATTACCAGAGGAAGAAGCACCAATACAAGGCGCAGAAGCGGCCACGGAGACAGAGACCCTAGAAGGCGGCAAGCCTCCCGCCGGGGCGCCGGAGAGTTACAATGGGGGTGAGGACGCGGAGGAGCCCGATGCGGCTCAACACCGTTTAACGGATTCCTCGAATCCCCAGGAAGGAGGGACAGAAAGTTGAACTAAGGCGCTTTATGCGTGGTGGCATTCAAACCACCGCGAAGAGGAAGGAGAAACTTGGAATCGGTAAAGAGTAAGATTCGCATTAATGATCTGGCCCGTGAGCTCGAGGTGAAGAGCCGGAGTGTGCTCAATTACCTCGTGGAAATCGGGATTTCGGACAAGAAATCGCATTCAAGCGCGATCGATGACGATATCGCGGAAAGAGTGCGGGTCCATTTCCGCGAACTGGGTCCGGATCTCGAAGAGGTTGCGGCTCCGGAAGACAAAACTACCCAGGAAGCGCCAACTCCGGCGCCAGTGGTGGCTCCCGCACCCACTCCAGTTCAGCCCATTGTCCAGAAGCCTGCCGTCCCCAAGTTTGCCGATCTGCGCCATGAACCTCCGGTCCTTGGCCGGACGCTTGAACAGATCAAGGCCGAAGCAAGACTTGCAGTGGCTCCGGTTCACAAACCCGCTCCAACTCCGTCGCCGGTTCCGCCTAAGCCAATATCTCCGCTTCTGACTCCGCGGCCTCAACTCCGCCCTCCGAAACCTGCTGCACCGGCTGCGGGCCCCGTCTCTGCTCCACCCCGGACTGGCGTGATGCGGCATCCCCCCTCTGGAACAATTGTCGCGAATCCGGCGTTTCCGAATCGGCCTCCAGACACTACCCAAGGGGCGGCCGCGCAACCCCTCAGGGCGGAAGAGGCGGCGTCGGCAAGACCATCGGGTTCCACGGCCGCTCAGGCAGGATCAGGAGCCAAGGGACACGGCGCAGTTCCCTCGGGAGGGGCCGCTCGGCCCGGGCGTATCGTCCCATTAGGCCGTAAGTCTCCTGCCTTGGACCAGCCGATTTACCCCGGGGTCGCTGCGCCACGTCCGGTTCCCGGGAGAGGAACGCCCGGAAGGCGTCCCGGTGAACACCGGCCCATGCACCCCACGACACGGCCCATCTCGGGCGGAGCTGCAAACTCAGCAGGCCTCGCCACCGGCGCCCGCCCCTACCCCGCCCGTTCCTGTCTCTTATACACATCTCCGAGCCCACGAGACAGGCAGAAATCT
>CALCEB010000185.1 GCA_937900045.1 uncultured Acidobacteriota bacterium | reverse complement strand
ACACGCGTAAGATCGTCGGCAGCGTCAGATGTGTATAAGAGACAGTCCCGCAGCCGCGAGCTTTTCCCATTGGCGGATGGGCGTAATTTCGTAGAAGCGGCAAGTGAGCCAGCCTTCAAGCTCCGCCCGGCGCAGCAGTTGGATTTGACGCGGAAAATTACCGCTCAAATTCATGTCATTCACGGAAGTCACGCCCACGCGCCGCGCCTCCGCCAGGCCCGTCTTCAGCGCTTCTTTCAGCTCCGCGTCAGTTGGCTCAGGAACGACACGGCCCACCAAATTTTCCGCGCCGTCCTTAAAGACTCCCGTCGGCTCTCCTGTTTTCACATCACGGACGATGACGCCTCCCTTCGGAACCGGTGTGTCCTTGGTGATGCCAGCCAGCTTCAGCGCCAGGCTATTGGCCAGCACCGCATGACCGTCATAGCGGCTGATGAAGACCGGATTGTTGGGCGTCACAGCGTCAATCATCCAGCGCGTTGGCAGCTTGGCATCCGGCCACCCCTCTTCATCCCAGTTGCCGCCCAGCAGCCACTGGCCGGGCTTCAGAGTCTTCGCCTTTTCGCCGATCAACCGCACGAATTCCCGTTCGCTCTTCGTGTGCTTCAGATTGATTTCAAGGAGCTGAAAGCTGCCGTCCATGAAGTGGGCGTGATCGTCGATGAATCCCGGCATGGCGAACTTTCCATGAAGGTCAATCACGCGCGTGCCGTTACTGATGTAGGCGCGAATCTGATTATTCGGACCCACGGCGAGGATTCGCCCGTCTGCAATGGCCAGAGCCTCGACGAACCTGGCGGGCGGAGCGTTCTTTTCCGGAATCGCCATCGGCTCGCCGGTCCAGATCTTGCCGTTGAGCAGGATGATGTCCGCGCCCCGCGCCAACTGCGAACCCTCGAGGTTGGCGGAAATTGGAAGACCTAGCAAAAGAAGCAGCACCGGCGAAATCATCAGCAGTTTCAATCGACCCTCCGCCGGAGCATTATTTGAGATTTGAAAAGAGAAGGCAATCAAAAAGTGTAGAGGCCGGCTTTAGCCGGGCATTCAGTAGCGGCAGGCCTTGTGCCTGCCCGAACGCCCGGCGACCACAAGGGTCGCCCCTACGCTACGCGGGCGTCGGGCCGCCCTATGGTTGAGCGTGGGAAGATTGCCTTCCGGCGCCTAACACCTGAAACCTGACACCTGACACCTGTTTCTTATTCATGCCGCAGCGCCACCATGGGATCAACTCTTGTGGCGCGGCGGGCCGGGATGTAAGAAGCGAGTGCGGCCACGCCGGACAGAACAAGTGCAGCAACGATCATGGTTAAGGGATCGGTTGACTTCACGCCGTACAGCAGACTGGACAGAAAGCGCGTCAATGCCAGCGCCCCAATGATGCCTGTCACCACGCCGATCAAGGTCAACCTTAGTCCCTGTCCCAGGACAAGCTTCAACACGTCATTTCGCCCGGCTCCAAGCGCCATGCGGATGCCAATTTCGCGCGTCCTGCGAGCCACCTCGTAGGCAAGCAAGCCATAGAGGCCGACACAGGCGAGTAGAAGTGCCAGGACGCCGAAGAAGCTGGACAACCGGGCGACAATGCGCTCCTGCGCCACTAATTCCCCGATTTTTTCCGACTGCGTGTGAACGTCGAAAAGAGGGAGATTGTTATCCAGCCGGTTGACAGCGTCGCGGACCGCCGGAATCAGCGCGGCTGGATTTGACGCTGTCCGCAACTCGAAATGCGCCCCACCGCCCGTGAGCGGGACGTAGACGGCCGGGTGGACCGCCCGCCGCAGGTCGTTGTATTTCGTGTCCCCGACGACGCCGGCAATTTGCCAACTTGGGGATTTGGGTTTGCTAACGGCCGAATCTCCGCTCGACCATTCACTGTGTCCCTTGGTGATGCGCTTGCCCAAGGGATTTCGGTTCGCGAAGTAGCGGCGCGCAAACGCCCTGTTGATGAGGACGGGGATGGGCGGACCCACCGTTGGCGGTGATGCTGCGGCCAGCAATGGGCCTCGGGTGTTCTTTGCTGCTGCACCGGCTTTCCGGTCTGCTGCAGCAGCTTCGGCAGCTTGTTCGAAATCCTCAGAGGTGAAAGTCCGGCCCTCGAGCAGCGGGATGCGCAGAGTCCGGAAGAAGCCCGGTCCGGCGGCGAGCATGTCAACCTCCACGGTCTTCTTTTCCAGTTGCCCTTCGATGTGGACGTCCTCGGTCCACAGGTTGCCGCTCAATAGAGCATCAGAGGAGAAGCTGACAGAAATGACGCCGGGAAGCGCGGCGAGCCGGTCTCGCAAGTCCCGATAAAGAGTTTCGATCCGCGCGTCTTTGTATGCCATAAGGGTTGGATCAATTCCGAAGAGCAAGATATTTCGCGTGTCGAAACCAGGATTGATGCTGCGAAGATTTTTGAGCGTTCGCACCAGTAGGCCGGCGCCGGTGAGCACCAGAATCGACAGTGCAACCTGTGCTACGACAAGCGCGTTCCCGAGGTGAAGCTGGCGCCCTGGCCGCGCCGCGTTGCCCGGAGCCATCGAAGCATTTTCCTTGAGCGCAGGTGTCAAATCCATGCGTGTGCTGCGGAACGCCGGGGCAAGACCGAAAAGAAGTCCGGTGAGAAGTGAAACGGAAATCGTGAATGCGAGGACGCGCCAATCGGGCGCAACGATAAAGCGGAATGGCTGGTCAGAACTGCCCGACATGAGCGCGGTGATAGCGTGGACTCCCCAATACGCGAAGAGAACTCCGAGCGCGCCCCCGGTGAGAGAGAGCATCACGCTTTCAGTGAGAAGCTGGCGGACGATTCTCGCTCGCCCCGCGCCCACCGCCAGCCTTACGGCCATCTCTTTTTGCCGCGCCGCTGCACGCGCGAGCAACAGACCTCCGACATTTGCGCAGGCAATCAGGAGGATGAAGCCGACGGCGGGCATCAGGACGTAGAGCGGTTTCGAAAAGTACCAGCGCATGCCCGTGAGCCCTTCATGCGCGGGCACAAGCGTTATTGCGGGGTCATCCTGAGCCTTGGAAAGCGGCTTCGCGCCGTGCAGCATTTCGTTGCGGAAAATCAGGCTCGCCGCCGCCTGTGCCTGTTCACGCGAAGCGCCGGGTTTGAGCCGCCCGAGCACCACCAGCCACCAGTTGCTCAGGTCTTTCATACTCCGCCCCCAGGAAATTCCAAGCCGTGGCAGCATCGCAATCGGCAGCCAAAAATCCTGCGCCTTGCCAGGAGAAAGATTTGTGAAACTCGGCTCGGCGACGCCGACAATCGTGAAGGGGACGTTGTTCAGAAGAATCGTGCGCCCGAGGGCAGATTGCTCTCCCCCAAACGCGCTCTGCCAGTAGGCGTAGCTGAGGACGATGGCTGGCGGCGCCCCAGGAGAGTCATTGCCGGGACCCAGCGTCCGGCCAAGCGCGGCACCGACATCGAGCGTCGAAAAATAGTCACCGGAGACAAGTTCGCCACTGGCTATTCTCGCGGGGCCGTTGCCGCTTAGATCGAGTTGCGCCGGTCCGGCGAACGCGGTGACTCCAGAGAATGCTTTCGTCTGCGAACGAATTTGCTCAAACACCGGAAGGGGGAACGAGCAACCAGAAGGATTCGCCCCGCCGTTGCCGCCGGGGCAATCGCCAAATGAGCTATACCCGCTGGCGCGGGGCGCGTGATGCGCCTTCCAACGAAACAGCACGAGCTGCGACGGCGCGCGCACGGGCAGCGAGCGGAGCATCACCGCGTCAATCAGGCTGAAAATCGCCGTGTTCGCTCCGATGCCAAGCGCCAAAGTGATTACAGCCACAGCCGTGAAGGCCGGATTGCGCTGGAAGCCGCGCCCGGCATAGCGAAGGTCTTGCCAAATCGTTTCCAGCCAGGTGAAGGTCCACATTTCGCGTGTTGCCTCCTTCAACAAAGTCTGATTGCCAAATTGCCGCCGGGCCGCATAGCGAGCTTCATCGGTTGGCGTACCGGATTCGGCCTGCTTTGCTTCGCGCATGGCGAGATGGAAGCTCAGTTCGTCTTCCAGATCGCGGTCAAGCTGACGGCGCTTGAGGAGCGCCTTGATTCGCAGCCACAACGCCGTCATCCACTCCGGCAGCATGCATCCTCTCCTGCACGGCTATCGGCCATCAGCAATTAGCTCTGAGCAAAAGCTCATGGGAGCCCGACTTCGATTGCCGAGCGACTGGGAACTGATAGCCGGTGGTCTGCTTGTCACTCATCACTTGCCACTTGCCACTGACTTTTTATTCATGCCGCAACACCACCATCGGATCAACTTTCGTGGCCCGCCGCGCCGGGATGTAGCTGGCAAGCAGCGCTACAACGATCAGCACGATTGAAACTACAATGAACGTTAGTGGGTCGGTGGGCTTGACGCCGTAGAGCAGGCTCGACATCAGACGGGTGAGCAGCAGTGCACCCACCAACCCCGCCGCCGCACCGATCAGTGCCAGGATCATACCCTGTCCTGTCACCAGTTTGAGCACATCGCTCTCTTTCGCGCCCAGAGCCATGCGGATGCCTATCTCGTGCGTGCGGCGCGAGATGGAATAGCTCATCACCCCATAGATGCCCACGGCCGCCAGAGTTAAGGCGACGGCGGCAAACGCTCCCAGCAGCACCAGATAGAATCGCGGCTGCGCCGTGGAATCCGTCACCACCTGATCCATGGTCTGAACTTCCGAAACCGTAACGTTCTTGTCGAGCGCCCAGACCTTGCTTTCAATGGCGGGCGCAAGCGACGCAGGATCGCCCTTCGTGCGGACAACTAGCGTCAGGTAGGCAAAGTGAGAGTGCGGATCCTCGAGGTAGTCGTGGCTCTGCAGATAAGGCAGATACATTTCAATATACGGGGGTGCCGCCCAGTCCTCCTGCTTGGCGTTCTTCACTACACCGGCCACAGTGAGCCAGCGGGGATTTTCCAAAGTGTCGCCCAGCGTAAGGCGCTTGCCGATAGGATTTTCGCCCGGCCAGAACTGGTGCGCCAGTGCCTCGTTGACCACCACCACGGGCGGCGAGCCCAGATTGTCACTCTCGGTGACGTCCCGGCCGCGAAGCATGGGAATGTTCATGGTGCTGAAGTAGCCGGGCAACACCACGCGGTACACCGCCTCAGGTGCTTCGCCGGGGCGCGGGACGGGCTTCCCCTCAATCAACATGGGCTTGGTCCAGAGGTCGCCGGCAAGCGGCAGATGATTGATGGCGCTGACCGAACGGACGCCGGGAAGCCCCCGAACTTGTTCAAGCAACTGCTGGTAGAAGACGGCGCGGCGGGAAGGCTGCCCCGCCTTCGAACCTGTGATGTTAACCACCATCGATAGGACGTTGTGCGGATTGAATCCCGGGTCGATGGCTTCGAGAGCAAAGAAGCTTCGGATCATCAGGCCGGCGCCAACCAGCAAGATCAAGGCCAGTGCAAACTCGGAGGCCACCAGCAGGCTGCGCAGCCGGTTCCGGTGGATGCCTTCTGTGGCCCCACGTCCGCCTTCTTTGAGCGAATCATTCAGGTTGACTGCCGAAGCTTGTAAAGCCGGCACCAAGCCAAAGGCCAAGCCAGCGAAAACCGAGACCACCAGCATAAACAGCAGGACGTGGCTGTCGAGGGAAATGGTTTCAACGCGCGGGATCCCGGCAGGGCTGAGCGCAACCAGAAAACGGATTCCCCACGCGGCCAGCAGCAAACCAGCGCCAGCGCCCAAAATCGTGAGCAGCAGGCTCTCAGTGAGGAATTGCCGGATGATTCGCGAGCGCCCGGCTCCCAGGGCCGTGCGGACTGCGACCTCTTTCTGCCGCGCGGCAGCGCGCGCCAACAACATATGAGCGACATTGGCGCAGGCGATGAGCAGGACAAAGCCCACGGCGCCCAGGAGCACCAAGAGGGCAGGGCGGATGTCTCCCACAACCTTTTCCTTGAGGGGCAGGACTGTATAGTCGTGGTTTGTGCCCGGATATTGCTTTTCAAGGCGGCCCGTAATCGTGGCCATCTCGGCGCGGGCCTGTTCGAGAGTCACGCCGGGCTTGAGTCGAGCGAACACGCGAAGACTGTTTCCATCGCGGTCCGCGGCGCGGTCAGTGAGAGACAGCGGCGCCCAAAGCTCTGCCTTCGTCGCCCAGAAAGGGGCAAACTTGAAGCTACGCGGCATTACCCCGATGACCGTGTACTTCTTGCCGTCCAGGGTGATAGACTGCCCGATAATTTTCGCGTCGCCGCCGAAGCGCCGCCGCCACACGCGGAAGCTCAAAATAATTTCGTGTTCCCGGCCACGCTGATCCTCCTCCGGAAGAAAGACACGCCCAAGCAGGGGCTGAACACCCAGCAGGGGAAGAACGTCCGCAGTCACGTGAAGGGCCCGGAGCCGCTCGGGCCTGTCAACTCCGGTCAGGTTGGGCGTCCAGTATTCTGCCGCGCCCATGCGCTGGAAAACATGATTCTGCCTCCGCCAATCGATGAAGTTGGCGGGAGCCACCGGACCATCACCGTAGTGGAGAATCACCACGAGCCTGTCTGCATCCTTATACGGCAGCGGACGTAGAAGCACCGCGTTCACGACGCTAAAGATGGCGGTATTCGCTCCGATGCCGAGCGCCAAAGTGATTATAGCCACAGCCGTGAAGACCGGATTGCGCTGGAAGCCGCGCCCGGCATAGCGAAGGTCTTGCCAAATCGTTTCAAGCCAGGTGAAGGTCCACATATCGCGTGTCGCCTCCTTCATTAGAGTCTGATTGCCAAATTGCCGCCGGGCTGCATAATGCGCTTCATCCGATGGCATACCGGATTCGGCTTGCTTCGCCTCGCGCATGGCGAGATGAAAGCTCAGTTCGTCTTCCAGGTCACGTTCAAGCTGACGGCGCTTGAAGAGCGCCTTGATGCGGTGGCGGAATGCGGTGAGCCATTCGCTGAGCATGTTTCGACCCTATTCTGCAGCGCCGCTCGGAGCTTGCTCTGGCAGGGAGCGGCGGACCTCGCCGGTCACAGACCGGCGCTACAGCCTTCAGCTATTCGCAATTCCCGGCTGACCGCTGATGGCTGATTGCTTTTCACGCCATCACGCGGGCGATAGCCGCCGCCATTCGGCCCCAGCGTTCGGCCTCGGCGGCAAGCTGTTTGCGCCCTGCGGCGGTGAGGCGGTAATACTTCGCCCGCCGCTTGTTATCGGAAACGCCCCATTCGGAATCGAGCCATCCGCGCAGCTCCAGACGATGCAGGGCAGGGTAGAGCGCGCCCTCTTCCACCTTCAAGGCATCGTCTGAGCGTTGGTGGATAAACTCCGCAATGGCGTAGCCGTGCTGCGGGCCGCGCAACAGCGTCTTCAGGATCAGCATGTCGAGCGTGCCTTGCAGGATTTCACCGGGTTTGTTTTTATCTTCTCCCATAATCGTCTTATGGGAGAATGCCACCTTGATGGGAGGATTGCAAGAGGAAAAGTTTGGGATGAGGCGGATTGTAGCGGCGGGCTTTAGCCCGGCAATTAAAAAGCAAAACCTCGTGCCCGGCTGAAGCCGGCCTCTACGGAACGGCC
>CALCEB010000184.1 GCA_937900045.1 uncultured Acidobacteriota bacterium | reverse complement strand
AGCGGGCTTTGGCGATTGACGAAAAGGCGTTGGGGCCGGAGCACCCGGATGTGGCTGCGATCGCTGAGCGCCTGGCGCTCGTCCTACGGAAGCTTGGCCGAAAAAGCGAGGCGAAAGTCTACGAGAAGCAGGCCGCGAGGATTCGCGCCAAGGCGAACCAGGAGCCGAAGGCCGACAACCTCAAACGGAATTGAAGGTAGCGAGCGTGGCAAGAGTCAACCTGAAGTAGCAAACCTTGCGACGCGCTTCCGTTGCTTTTGTCATTGAAGTATGGATAATACCCATATCGGAAGGTGAGACTTCCTGTGTCTTGCCGACAAAAAGCTTTTGCCTCCGTGTTTTGCATCCTTCTGATGGCGGCGCCTGCGCCGTCCGCGCCACAGGCCCGGCATGAGTTGGGAAGCGTTCGCACCGGTGACGACCAGCCGGTCAGCCACGCGGAGGTGGATATCGATGGCATCGGTCTGGGGGCGGCTACCGACAAGGGCGCGTTCAGCTTCGACGTCCCTCCGTTCAAGGTTGGTTTCCCGTACACCTTTCACGTCGCGGGCTGGGTCATCGTCGATCCGTGCGTATTGGCTCGGGGCCGTCTATATCTTCCCGATCCCGACGCGGAAAAAGTTGCTTTGAGGGTGGCCCGTCCGGGCGACAGCCGGCTTCTCTCGGCGAATTCGATCGGGTGTCTTGTCGAAGAAAAGGCGTCCCGGTTCGAACCCAAGAGAAATCAGGCCGCAGGTCCCCACAGTGAGCTGCCGCATGCGAGGCCACCTATTTTCGCCCAGCAGATCACGCCTGGCGACTCCGCGAGGATAGCAGGCAGGGCGAGCCAAGTCAGGCTCGTGCAGGCGGCATACCATCCCGGCCCCTGGGCCCACTGTACGCCAATCCAGGACCCATCTCAAGGCAGGAAAGGGACGATCGGGGACGAGTCTCTGGGCCGGCAAGCCAAAGATCTCGGGTTCACGACTGAGCAGCTCCAGTCCGCCATTGACCGCTGGCGCGAAACCGCGACCGACCCCTATCAGAGGGGTTTAGTCTCCTTCAATGCCGGGCGGTACGCTGAAGCGAGTGACTACATCTTGCAATCCATCAAGTCGGGCAAAGGTCCGCTTGAAGAATATGTGCCATTGGGCCGGGCCGAATATGAACTCGGCCGCTACACGGCGGCCGAATCGGCTCTGCGACAGGTTCTGGCCGTGCATGGCGATGACCCGCTGATACTGAATGATCTCGGATTGGTGCTCGACGCTGAAGCTAAGTACGCCGAGGCGGAGCCGCTCGCCAAGCGGGCCTTGGCGATTGACGAGAAGGCACTAGGGCCGGAGAACCCGATCGTGGCAACCATGGCTGGGAACCTGGCGCTTCTCCTCCGAAGGCTTGGCCGCGACAGCGAAGCGAAGGTCTACGAAGATCAGGCAGCCAGGATCCGCGCCAAGACAAACCAGGAGCCGAAGGCCGACAACCCCAAACAGAATTGAAGGTAACGAGCGTGACTAGAGTCAACCCTGTCCAACCCGCCCAGCCTCTTTCTGCAAAGGCTTACGCCGTCATTGCGCTGGTCGGGCTCGCCATCGGCATGGGATTGCTGTTGTTCTATGCTTATCGCGTTCCCGAGCTGGTTGAAAGCGGCGTTCAGAATCAAGTCTTTTACCTTTTACTGATTCCCTGGGCCCTTGCGTGCGCGGCGTTTCTCTTCGGGGCGATGCGCAGCTACGCGCGCTTCACGCACCGGCACATGGGGAATGCACTTGAGCTCGGCGGCCCGGTTGTGCTCTTCTGCCTGGTGGTCGTGGGTGGGTTCAAACTGGTGCCGCCTCCGCCGGAAACGTTTGACCTGACCGTACGCCCCCACGGGGCGGACGGAACAGGCTCCATCATCAGTTTCGGTAAAATCACCATCGATCTCGATAGCGACCGCCGTTCCGAAGCTATCGGTTCAATCGGCGAAGCCGATTTCAAGGGCATTCCGGCGAAGTTCAGGGGCGCAACCGTGGGAATCCTGCCGCAGGTGGACGGTTACAAACAGGAATGGCAGTACCTGGAACTGAAAGGCGCTGTACTTGATGTGACACTGCAGGGAGCGCCGCCACCTCGTACCCACCTGACTGGATCAATCATTCCGCCACCGAAGGACTGGGCCAAGCTGCGCCTGATGGTGGATGGCCAGCCGGGGGAGGGCAAGGTGAACGAACTCGGCAGGTTCGACTTTCAAGTGAACGGAAAGGGCGGTGACACCGTCCGGCTGAAAATATACGATGGCACCAAGTTGGTCTTCGACGATTACCAAACTCTCCCCGGCCCCTTGACCCTCGCACTGCGCGGCAAGTAGATTATTTCTTGGTTGTCCTCGAGGCAACTCTTGCGCGTGCCCTGGACGGCCACAAGAGTCGCCCCTACGCGGGTGGTGACGCAGTCTGCTTGCTGAGGCGACGGTCGGAGCTTACCCACCGGAGGGCGACCGTCGAACTTGACTTCTCGGTGACTTCTGGCGTTCACAGAGTACCGCTACAGCAAACTGTACGACTGCCACGACGCAACCATATTCGAAAGAAAGGACTATGAAATGGCGAACAAAATCGTCAAATCCGACGCCGAATGGAAGACACAGCTCGGTCCGGAACAATACCATGTCACTCGCAAGAAGGGGACTGAGCCGCCCTTCACCGGGAAGTACTGGGACCTTCACGACCAGGGCATTTTCCGCTGCGTCTGCTGCGGCACGGAGCTCTTCAGCTCCGGCGCCAAGTTTGAATCCGGCTCGGGATGGCCCAGCTTCTGGTCGCCCGTCGCTGAGGACCGCGTGCGTGAGGAATCAGACTCCACCTTCGGGATGGCGCGGACTGAAATCCTTTGCAGTGCCTGCGACGCCCATCTGGGCCACGTCTTTGAGGATGGCCCGAAGCCCACGGGACTTCGCTATTGCGTGAACTCGGCGTCGCTCGAATTTGTGAAGGATGGAAAGAAGGATTGAGGGACAGGAGCTGATGGAGCGCCGGGCCAACTCAGCCACGGAACCAGCGAAACTGGCCCGGCGCTCTATGAATGCGATTAGAAGATCATTCCTTTTGGCCCTTCTTCCCGCCGGATGGACTCCACAGGCTTTGGAGCAGGTTCTGCCACACGGAGAGAAGTGAACTGGTCCTTCAGAAGATTGGTGACCAGTTGTGCATTCTCCCGGGCTGCCCGGTCTCGGGCCCGAATGACGGCGCGAATCATGGGAATGAGCCGGCGGCGGCGAAGTTCATCGCTCGATTTATGCAACCGCGATCCCCCCACGTAACCAAGTTCCCAGAAAGCCATTTCCGTCTCCTTCGCTCCCGGCAACATCCGCGCCAGCTCGTAATGCCGGGGTGTCGATTGGCTCAAGTCAACTTTTCCGCAGAGCGAATGGTCCGCTGTAGCCACGCCGATCAGGCAGCAGCACGACTGGTAAGCCAGCTTTCCACTCTGCGCGTGAGCCAACAACCAGGAAAGACGCTCATCCGAATAGGAGGTTCGAAGAAACTGTCGAACCGCACGCTTCCAAACTCGAAACCGAATATCCATATTTCCTCCTGCGAGCGCCCGCGAAGCTCCGGCGTCAAGATACGACGATGAGAGTAAGAATATTACCCGGAGGCGCTACTTCCGTCACCGCTTCCGCTCGCTTTTTATGAATCCCGGCCTATTGAGTTGCAATCACAGCACCAAAACGGGCGCATGCGGAGGTGGGACCAAATGTGGGCGGCAAGTAAAAGAAACGCTTGACTTAATTCAATCCTAGAAAGGTCTTGCGGGCGCCCGCAAGGCGACGGGCGCACACGAGGAAGTGAAGGCAAATACCATACTTATGGAAATGGATTCCACTTTCAACCGGCTGCACATTTATAGGGCAGTTAATAGAAACCGAGTCCTATCGAACACTCGGAGGCTAATTGCGGAGCCGCTCATCGCCGCAACCGGGATTTCCACCTTGACGGGAAGTCACCAATAGGGTGAGAATCTCTCTCTTTGTGAAGGGAAATCATGCGTAGATATTCGATCGTTTCATTCTTTCTTGCAATTTTGGTTGCCACAGAACTCTCTCCCGCTCAGGTTCAGGCCCAGAAGCAGCCTCTCACACTGGATGCTTTCTTCAACTCCGTTGATATTGCCGCAGTTCAAGTCTCTCCGGACGGCCAGGACGTCGTGATACAAACTGTAAGACCGGACTGGGAGCATAGCCGGTTTCGCAGCGACCTGTGGCTTTATCACTCCACACCGGACGGAAAAGGGTTGCTGATTGAGTTGACCCGCTCCGGATATGACCGGCGGCCGGAATGGTCGCCGGATGGACGATGGATCGCCTTCCTTTCCGGCCGGGCAAGCAACGAGGAAACGCCGGGCATCCCAAAACCCAAGCCCGCGCCACAGCTTCACCTGATTTCTCCAAGCGGCGGTGAGGCCATTCCGCTGACCCACGGTGAGGAAGGCGTTCACGCCTTCGCCTGGTCATCTGACGGCCGCTTCATCTACTTCGCCACTCGCACCCCTTGGACGAAATCGCAGACGGATCGCTACAAAAAGCAATGGCATGATGTCATTCAGTACCGCGAGTCTGAACGCGGTGATGTAATCAGCCGGGTTGCCGTTGCTCCCTTCACGAGTCAAACAGAAGACGGTGCTTCCATAAAACCTGCTCCTTCACGCTTCTTTCCCGTCGCAAACACACCCTTCCGGGTAGCCCAGTTGACGGCTTCGCCGAATGGCCAATGGCTGGCTTTCGCCACCGTATCGCCTTCCGAGCGGCAGGACGACATGAAGCCATATGGGATTTACCTCGTAAACCTCACTTCCAACGAGTCGCATCAGTTGCTTCACAAGAATGGCATCCCGGAAAGGATCCACTGGGCAAGAGATAACCAGCACATCTTCTTCGCCGTGACTTCAGGATCCGTCGAGGGTCCCTACGAGGACGTTCAGCCGCGCGTTTATTGGGTGAGCGCCTCCGGCGGCCGGATCCAGCGGTGGGCGAAAGACTTTGAAGGAGCGATAAACGGCTACGCGGTTCCGGAGGGCAGCGGCTTCATTGCTGCCGGCAGGCTCGGAACCGAAGTGCAGATGTACTCCCAAAGCAATCCGGAAGGGGCTTTTGAAAAGCTCCCGGGGATTTCAGGGACATACGAGAATCTTTCCGCTTCGGCGCACTCGGCGAGGATTGCATTCGTTCACTCAACCTTACAGGACCCAACAGAGGTCTATCTGGCTGAGGGCATCAACCAGATTCAGCAGGCGAAGCAAATTACCTACTTCAACCAATTCTTTACCCATCTTGAGTTGCCCCAAGGCAAGCCCTATCGCTGGACTGCTGATGACGGCACGCCGGTTGAAGGAATGCTGCTTTACCCTCCCGGTAAATTTGGCATGAAGCGTTTGCCGATGTTGACACTCATTCATGGCGGCCCGGCCGATGCGGACGGCAACCATTTTGAGGCGGACTGGTACCAATGGGCTGATCTGGCAACTGCGGATGGGTGGCTGGTATTTGAGCCCAATTATCGAGGATCGACGGGATATGGCGACAAGTTCACGTTGGGCATTATTCACAAGATCGTTTCGCGTCCGGGAAAAGATATCCTGGAAGGGATTGATTCACTGGTCAAAGCCGGTATCGCCGATCTGGAGCGCCTGACGGTGGGCGGATATAGCTACGGTGGTTATATGACCAATTGGCTCATCACACAAACTACTGAATTCAAGGCTGCCGTCACTGGAGCCGGGGCCGTGGAACATGTAGCCAACTGGGGCAATGACGACGTGAGCTTTGACGATGCGTATTTTCTGGGAGGGTTACCGTGGCAGGCGGAACAGGCGTACAACTCCGAAGCCGCAATATGGCAGTTTGACAAGGTGACAACACCCACGCATGTGGTTGGGGGCGGAAGTGATGTCCGGGTTTATGTGGGTGAGGATTATCTTCTGGAGCGCGCCCTCCACGACCGGGACATTCCCAGTGCGCTTCTGATCTTTCCGGGGGAAGGACATGGCCTTGGCAACAATCCCTGGCACGGCAAGATCAAGGTACGTGAAGAGCTAAAGTGGTTGGATCACTATTGCAAGCGTTGAATCGCTGCATAGGGGCCGGATTCTGCGCCAAACCATCAGCGCCGAGCAGCCCGGTTTGGACCTTGGAACGGCAACTGTCCCGCCATCAAATCGATACTACTCGGTATGCCGGGTACAGGCACAGCCAGCCTCGTCGCCATCCTGACCCTCATGCGAGGTCTCGCATATGGGTCAAAATGCCCTCATTTCTGCGTTGCGCGGTAGGAAAGGCACTGCGCAACCGCGGACTGTTCATACAGCCCTGCAGGAACCAAGGCCATTTCCGCGGACATCGTTGCGGCAGTACCCACCAAAGCCCCCTGTTCGTCTTTCAGGAACATGAGCTTTATCCCCCCTGCATCGCAATCAATTGTGATAACGTCGCCAAGCGAAATCTGACCCGTTGCGACCAGGTTGGAGAGCGGGAAGACAAGGTGCCGCTCGATAGCCCTCTTCAAATGCCGGGCTCCGGACTTTGTATCCGTCCCTTCCTTCAGCAGGAACTCCCGAGCTCCCTCTGTGCAATGGAAAACGAACTGATGTTCGGAGCTGCCTTCGATAATGCGGTCCTGAACCCGGGCAAGTTCGATATCCAGGATCTGATCGAGATGAAACCGTTGCAGAGTCCGGAAAACGATAACCCGGTCAATCCGGTTCATGAACTCCGGAGAGAATTTCCGGCGCGCCGCTTCACTGGCGGCCCGGTAGATCTTCATATCCAGGCTATCTTCATCCTCACCGGTCGCAGGCGTGAATCCCAAGCCGCCCGACATGAGACTCATCATTTCCTGGGAGCCAAGGTTCGAAGTCATGAATATCAAGGCGCGGGAGAAGTCGACATGCCGGTTGTCCCCCAGGGTCAGCGTCGCCTTGTCGAGAATACCGAGAAGCAACTGCCACAGGGCATCGCTGGCTTTTTCGATTTCATCAAAGAGCACGAGAGAAAGCTTGATTTTTTCGGTGTAATGCTCTTCCAAGGCCTCCTGGGTGATCAGCGGCTGGGTTTCCCGGTGGCCCAGGTATCCCGGCGGCGAACCGATAATCTTGGCGATTTCATGGCTATGCTGGAACTCCGCGCAGTCAATCTTGAGGACCGCTTTCGAGGAGCCGAAAAGGACCTCAGCCGCAGCCTCCACCAAGCGCGTTTTTCCCGAGCCCGTGGGTCCAAGCAGAAGCAGGTTGACGATCGGACGGCCGGGCGCTCCGAGCCCGGCCTGATAGACCTGATAAACCCGCGCTAGTTGCCGGACCGCGCGGTCCTGCCCCACCACTCGTTTGCGAAGTGAAGATTCGAAATCGCGAACCTCCGGGCTCCGCAACGTCGGATCGAGAATGGTTTGTACCTGGCCCATTTGCGTCTCCTCCAGTCAGCTCAAGCCCGAAACGAGAGTAACCTCCCCTTTCTGGCCAAGTTCAGTTTCACGTCCAAAGTTCCCCTCAGAAGCCTCAATTCAGCCATCAACCGGCCCTTCAATTCCCGGTCATCCGTCATCTCAAGCGCCGGCAAATGGAGATCGGCAATACCCAGATGAACATTCCGGACATCCGACAGAAGCTCGCGCAAATATTCCGTATAGTCTCCGACGGGTCTTATCGCCTCCTGAAATGCCTTCTCTTTAATGTCCCGCCAGTCAATCTGGACCAGCGGATGTTTGCTCGTCACGCCGCGAATCACGTCATCCGTAATGACCGGCCTGCGGCCCAACGATGCCAGATGAATCTGCCGGACGCGGCCTTTTTTCCGGATGCTGTGAACCAGATAGTACCCGTTGCCGCGTTTGCGAATAAATGCCATCGTGAGCTGCCTGTCCAAGGGATCCTTCTATCTCCAGCAAGCGTCTTCGCCGGCCTTCCCGGCACAGAAAAGCTGTAGTGGCATAATATCCACTACAATTGGGTTGGATGCAAATAAAAAAATCAGGTTGCTAGAATAAGCAATTTCTATGCGCGTCCGCCCCTACAGTGGAGTACTCGGTTGGCGCTGATTTCAATGGTACGCTCCCCGATTGAGACAGGGGAGACAGGTAAGACGGATGAGACTTTTTTCATTAAGCGGGAATTCAGCAGCCTTATCGGATGCAGGGATCGTGCGGGCGCCATGGGAATTGCCAGCCGGAGTCTTACATGGCGTCTTATCTTGCCAGCTATTTGATGGCTGGTAAACTATCGGGCTACGATCAAGCCGCGTTATCATGGCAAGCGGAGGGCGCGGCGAATGACAATCCGGGTTTGGCCTCGAATGACAGACGAAGTGGTGATGCTTTCTCTTGGTCTTTTGCTCTTTTCGCGGCCCGGCCTTGGTCAAGCCAGGCCGAAACCGCGCGCCAACGCCAGCCAGCTTTACCAGGAATTACTTACTCAAATTGACAAAATTCCCATCTTCGACCATCACGCTCATCCCGGCTTTGCAGATGATCCGAACGTTGATGCCATGACGGTCCCGCCCGGCAGCGTGCCTCTGCGGTTGCGGCTCAGTAATCCTGAATTGGCGTTGGCGGCCCATGAGCTTCTCAGCTATCCCTATCCAGACCTTTCGTCCGCACACCAGCAATGGCTTGTTGAAAGGACCGCGAAACTGCGCAAGGAAGAAGGGCGGGAATACTTCTCACACATCCTGGACCGGCTCAACATCGAAACGTCGGTGGCGAATCGCGTCTCCATGCCGGACTATCTTGATCCGCGCCGATTCCGTTGGGTTTTCTTCGTCGACTCATTTCTCTTCCCCTTCAATAACCAATGCTTCGCCTCTTTGAATCCGGACGAGGCTGTCTACACGCCGGAGCAGCAGCGGATGCTGAAGCACTACCTCCTTCAGGATGGTCTGCGGACGATTCCCGCTGATTTCACCGAGTATCTTGCTTTCATCACGCGCGTCCTTGAAGAGAACCAGCGGAAGGGTGGAATCGCCATGAAGTTTGAAGCGGCCTACTTTCGCTCCCTTCGTTTCGGCGACCCCAGCCGCCAGGCCGCCGCCGCCATTTACCAGCGGTTTCTCAGCTCCGGCGCTCCCACCTTTTCGGAGTACACGACTTTCCAGGATTACATCTTCCGCTATCTGGTGCGGGAGGGCGGCCAGCTTCATCTGCCCGTTCACATCCATACGGCCGTTGGACCCGGGGACTACTTCAACCTGCACAACGGAAACGTCCTGAACCTGGAGAACGTCCTCCGTGATCCGCGCTATCTCAACACCACCTTCGTCCTGCTTCATGGCGGTTACCCGTATGACCGGCAAGTCATCTGGCTGGCGGCGATGAAGAACGTTTACCTGGACACCTCAGAAACGGAGCTTCTCCTCTACCCTTCCGAGTTCAAGCGGCTGCTGAAGCGTTGGCTGGAGATTTTCCCGGACAAGATCACTTACGGCTCCGACGCGTTCCCGTATAATCAGGCGCTCGGCGCCGAAGAATCTTATTGGATGGCCGTTCACTCCGCGCGCCCGGCGCTGGCGGAAGCGCTGGCGGAGATGGTTTCTGAAGGCGAGATTACCAAGCCTCTGGCCCTGCAGATGGCCCACGCTTATTTACACGACACGGCGGCAAGCCTTTATCCGCCCGTAAAACCTTAACGCAGGAGCGAAAACCATGTTGCAACACATTCGTTGGGCTGATCAGGAAATGGAGCAGTTGAATCCGTTGTTGTCCCGCCAATTGGCGGTGGGAGAAAACGTGATGGTGGCAAGGATTCTTCTGAAAAAAGGTTGCATCGTGCCACTTCACCGCCACGAGAACGAACAGGTCTCATGCATGTTGGAAGGCGCGCTCCGCTTTGGCATGGATGGAAAGGATATCGTCGTTCGCGCCGGAGAAGTCCTAACCATTCCTCCCAACATGCCGCATCTCGCCGAGGCCATCGAGGATAGCGTGGCGCTTGACATCTTTTACCCGCCCCGCATGGATTGGATTAATAAGACGGACGATTACCTGCGAAAGTAGCGCCGCCACTGGAGCGCGGTGCCGCGGGCGGGACGGCCAGAATGCCCGGGAGTTCGCCATGTTGCATTTCAGGATGGAACAGGTCTGCGACCGTTACGAGTCGCTCTATCTGGACCGGGCCTGCTAGAACCGCGGACGCGGAGGCACGAATCATTCATGGGAGCCAGATGTCAAGCGCCGGCTTTCGAGGTTGGCTCCGAGCGTTTAAAAGTGTGGTATCATGTTCGCCGCCCTTACAGAACGGATTTTACGGGGGGTTTTCGGTCGTCGGCGCTTCGGGGGGTGTGCGACATGCTCAAGGTTGCGCTGGTGGGCTGCGGCAGAGCCGCAGAGCTTCACGCTGTGGAGATCCAGGCGATGCGCCAGGCTCAAATGGTCGCTGTCTGCGACCGTGAGCCGCTGATGGCCGAACAGTTCGCGGCGAGGCACAAAATACCCAGATTCTACGCTGATTTTTCCAAGTTGCTCGCCGCCGAACGCCCCGACGTCGTTCATATTGCCACTCCGCCGCAAACTCATTTGGCGCTGGCGATTGAATCGGCGGAGGCGGGTTGCCATATCTTCCTCGAGAAGCCTTTAGGGTTAGACCTTCCAGAGGCGAACCGAATCATCGACTGTGCCATCGCTTCGCAGGTCAAGCTTACGACGGGTTATACTCATAAGTTCGATCCGGTCGCCAGGATGATGCGGCAGCTCATACGGGAGGGCGTCCTGGGCGAGCCGTTGTATGTGGACAGCTATTTCGGCTACGACCTCGACGGCGCGTTCGGAGCGTCTGTATTGGCTGACAGCAGCCATTGGGTTCATGCCCTTCCCGGCAAATTGATACAAAATGTGATCGACCATCCGCTCAGCGAAGTCGCGGAGTTCCTAACGGACAGCCGCCCCGCAATAAGGGCTTATGCTTATCGAAGACGCGACTGCGCCGAGGGGCAACCGTTCTCGCCCGCCGAGTTTCCCGACGAGCTGAGGGTCATGGTGACGGGCGAAAACGTCTCCGCCAATTTGACGTTTTCCTCGCACGCTCGGCCGGTTGGCCACGAATTGATTCTCCTTGGAACCCATAACACCATGCACGTTGATTTTGTCTCGGAGGTCGTTACGTTCAAGAGCCCTCCGCGACATCGGGGATCACTCGGCCGATTGGTCCTGCCCTTTAATCAGGCCGGGCAGTACTTGCAAGGTGCAGGAAAGAACGTGGCCCGTTTCTTTCGCTCTGAATTTTACTATTCGGCGGGACTTAATTTTCTTATCTCGCTGTTCTATCGCAGCATCACGGACGGTGTAACGATTCCGATCTCTTATGCCCATATGCGGAGAGTCGCGGCGATGACGGACGAGATTGTCCGCCAGCTCCAAACCGCTCCTGCGGGGGACTGATGAGTGTGCTGGTCACAGGCTCTACGGGGTTCTTGGGCACAGCCGTGGTGGAACGCTTACTGGCTCATGGCGAGCGCCAAATCCGCTGTTTTGTGAGGCCAAACAGCGACCGTTCCAGGCTTGAAGACGTCAAGCGACGATACGGCACGGCTGACTTCGAATGCGTCGTGGGCAACCTGAACTCTGCGAAGGATGCGGCCCGCGCCGTCGACGGAGTCGAAGTGATCTACCACTTGGCCGGCGAAATGCGGGGCCTCGCTTCCACCATTTTCCAGGATACGGTCGTTGCCTCCAGCCGGCTGTTGAGCGCGCTTTCCCAAGAGCGCCCGCCGCTCGTCGTGCTGATAAGTTCAATGAGTGTTTACGGATTTGCGGCTCTCCACGAAGGCGCCGTAATCACTGAGGGGGTCGCTCTGGAGCGGCATCCCGAGCGCTGAGACCCGTATTCTCATGCCAAGCTTCGCCAGGAGCAGCTCTTCCGCGAACACCAGGAACGATGCGGGCTCCGTCTAGTGATTCTGCGCCCGGGCGTCCTCTACGGGCCCGGCGGGGCGGATTTTCATTCCCGGGTTGGACTTCGGCTGGGGGGTTGGCTGCTGCATCTCGGCGGGGGCAATCCGGTGCCGCTTTCATACGTCGATAACTGCGCCGAAGCGGTGGTTCTGGCGGGCCACTCCGATGATCGAGCTGGCGAAGCCTACAACGTTATCGACGACGATTTACCTACTTCCAGGCAGTATCTGAAGGAATACAAGCGAAGCGTCGGTGCCGTACGGTCGATCCCGATTCCCTTTCGGATCTCGATGATGATGTCGAAGATCATGGGCGACCATCCGCCCTGGCGCTTGCCGCCGGTCCTCACCACCTATAAGGTTGAGACGCTGTGGCGGGGCTACCGGTTCGACAACAGCAAGTTGAAGCAGCTCGGTTGGAAACAGCTCGTAACCACCGCCGAGGGAATGTCTAGAACCTTTGCCTCGCTGAAAGCCCGGCAAAACGGACATTTGCTGCGGGCAGTGCCACGACTTCCAGGTTTGAGTCTCGGTCGCTCGCCGGATTGAGGGTTCCCAAGTGCCGCGGTCCTTCTCCCAAAATGATGAGCATTGGCCATGCCGCCAAACGCCCGGCTTCCGTCTTGCCTAACGGTGGCGGGCGTGTCCGGCCCATTCGGGTTACGCTGGTCGGACCGTCTCTTCGGTTCTGCTTGGGAGGACAGGAGGTGCAGGCCGATTACCTGGTTCGGCGGTGGCAGGCTGATCCATCGGTTGAGATGCGTTTTATTCCGATCCAGGCCGAGCTGCCGTCCTGGCTGGCGTGGATAAACAGGATCCCGTGCCTACGCACCGTGGTGCGATTCCCATTCTATCTGAGTGCTTTGTGGAGCGGGATTCGAGACGCGGACATCGTCCATATCTTTGCAGCAGCGTATACATCGTTCCTCCTGGCGGTTATCCCGGCCTGGTATGTGGCACGGCTTCGGAAGAAGAAAGTGCTCATTCATTATCATAGTGCTTTCGGGAGAGATCATCTTCGCCGCTCGCCGGTGGCGGCGCGGGTTTTGCGGCGCTGCGATCGTATCGTGGTCCCTTCGCAGTATCTCGTCGATGTTTTTCAAGAGTTTCAGTTGGACGCATCTATTATTCCGAACGTTGTGGATTCCAGTCGGTTCTCTTACCGGGTGCGCAAGCCGCTACGGCCGATTTTCATCTGCAGCCGAGGTTTCAGGCCACTGTTTTGCACGGATCTCGTCGTGCGAGCCTTCGCTCAGGTGAAAAACCAATTTCCCCAAAGCCAACTGATCCTGCTTGGAGAAGGAAAGACGCAAGCTGCCGTGCGGAGTCTGGTACGTGAAATGGGCCTGGATGGCGTGGTGTTTGCCGGCCCCGTTTCGCGTGACAGAATCGGCCGGTTCTTTGATGAAGCGGACATCTTTGTCCAGGCGCCGTGCATCGACAACATGCCCGTGTCGATTCTGGAGGCTTTTGCGTCGGGGACTCCCGTCGTCAGCACGGCGCCCGAAGGCGTCTGCTACATGGTGAAGCATGAGCGGACGGGTCTGCTGTGTGAGCCAGGCAACTGGAGAGCATTGGCGGAAAATGCGGTCCGGTTGCTGCGCAATCCTGACCTGGCGTTGCGTCTGGCCGAGAATGCGCACCAGCAAGGGCCGTTATACCGCTGGGAGAACGTGCGCAACCGCTGGCTGGATACCTATCGTTCGTTGGTCGTGGTCCGAACAACATGTTTGTAGCGCACGACACTTTTCGCGTGTTTAAGAAACCCCAATGATGCGGGTTGTGCTGCCTGAGCAGACGGGAAACTCTACCCATTCACCCCCAGCATCTCGCGCCCTGCCTTATAGCTCATCTTCAGCGGCTTTGGCGCTTTCCGCAGCTCACTTCTTTCCTTGCGACCCAAGGCGCCGTCTGTTGGCCTGCATGTTATAATCCCAATGTGAAGATCCTCAGAGAATGAGACTCATGCTGCTCTGGGCGAGGCCGCCCTGGAGTCACCCCAAGCATCCGGAGATCGTCCCATGCCGATGAACAATTTTGAGAAAGTTTGGCACAACGGGAAAATCATTACATGGAATGAAGCCACCATCCACGTTGCGTCCCATGTGCTGAGCTATGGCTCCTGCATTTTTGAAGGTATCCGCTGCTATGAAACACCGAACGGTCCCGCCATCTTCCGGCTCGCAGACCACACCGACCGGTTGGTGAACTCCTGCAGGATTTACCGCATGGAGCCGTCTTACACCCGCGACCAACTGGAACAGGCCATGATTGAGGTCACGCGGGTGAACCAGGCTGCCCATGCTTACATTCGTCCCCTCATCTTTCGCGGCTACGGCGAGCTGCGCGTCAATCCCGTGAAAAATCCCATCGAGGTCTACATCCTGGAATTAAAGTGGGGTAAATACCTGGGTGACGACGCTCTGATCCGGGGCATTGACGTTTGCATCTCCTCCTGGAACCGCATTTCCCCGAACACCCTGCCCGCCATGGCCAAGGCGGCCGCCAATTACATGAACTCGCAGTTGATCCATATGGAAGCGGCGGCCAACGGCTATTCCGAGGGCATTGCCCTGGACGATAGCGGAACGGTCAGCGAAGGCAGCGGCGAAAACATTTTTGTGGTTCGGGGCGAGAAACTTTATACCCCGCCGCTCGCTTCATCCGTTTTGCCGGGCATTACCCGCGATTCCATCATCACCCTCGCCCGCGACATGGACATCCCGGTGATCGAGCAGCCCGTCCCGCGCGAGATGCTCTACATTGCCGATGAGGTGTTCTTCGCCGGAACCGCCGCCGAAGTCACTCCCATTCGCTCCGTGGACCGCATCCAGGTAGGCAAGGGGCAACCCGGCGCCATCACCCTGGAGCTCCAAAAGAAGTTTCTTGCCATCGCGGAAGGGCGGACCGAGGATAAGTATGGCTGGCTCACGTACTGCAACCAACCTGTGAGCGTCGCGCCGTAGCGTATGTGTGACAACTCGCTTCCTATGCTGTAGCGGCGGTCGGAGTTTACCCCGACGCAGTCGGGGACCGTCGAAGGCATCGAAACATCAAGACCGGCGGTCCCTGTCAGGGCAAGCTCCGACCGCCGCTACAGCAGGGGTTTTCACACAGGTGGCTTTAGCCGTTCCGGATGGCGCTTGATTTGCCGGTCTTTTCCTGATGATTGAAGACCTCCTTCGCAAAGCATTTGAGATGAACGCCTCCGACCTTCACTTAAAGGTGGGAAACTTCCCGCATTTGCGGATTAACGGCGACCTCCATCCTCTTGCTGAATTCCCCCGGATCACACCGGAACTCATGCTGGAAATGGCCTTCAGCATCATGACCAACCGGCAGAAGCAGAAATTTAAGGAAAAAGCCGAGCTCGACATGAGTTACGGCGTTTCGGGCCTTGGCCGTTTCCGCGTCAACGTCTTCCAACAGCGCGGGCAAGTGGGCATGGCTTTCAGGACCATTCAGCCACTCTCGCACACCCTGGGTGAACTGCATCTTCCTAAGGTCATCGAACGGCTCTGCGATGCGCGGCGTGGCATGGTGCTGGTGACGGGTGTAACCGGCAGCGGAAAGTCCACCACGCTGGCGGCCATGATTGACCGCATCAATTCCAGCCGGGCCGATCACATCATTACCATTGAAGACCCCATCGAGTTTCTCCACCGTGACAAAAAGGGCTTCGTGAACCAGCGCGAAATCGGCGTGGACACACCCAGCTTCAGCGCCGCTCTTCGCTCCGCCCTGCGCCAGGATCCCGACGTCATCATGGTCGGTGAGATGCGCGATCCCGAAACCATGGAGACAGCGATGGTGGCTGCCGAGACCGGACACATGGTGTTCTCCACTCTTCACACCCTGGATGCCACTGAAACCATTCAACGCATCATCTCCAGCTTCGCTCCCCGCCATCAGAAGCAGCTCCGGTTGCAGTTGGCTGCCACGCTGCGTGGCATCGTCTCCCAGCGCCTGGTGAAAACGGCGGATGGTGAAGGCCGCGTGCCCGCCGTGGAAGTGCTCATCGCCACCCAATACATCCGCGAATGTATCATCTCCCCGGATAAAACCCGCCTCATCCGCGAAGCCATTGCCGCCGGAACTTCGCAGTACGGAATGCAGACTTTTGATCAATCACTTTATAATCTGTACGAACAAGGCCTGATTACCCTCGAGGAAGCAACCATCCAGGCGTCGAACGCGGACGAGCTCCGGCTGCGAGTCCAGGGCATCCGGTCCACATCAGAAGTTGCCCGGGAGGAAATGGAACGTGCAGGAAGGCCGGAGCACATCCTCGAAAAGTAAGCCGTCCCCGCCCGACCCGTTTTCCGCGGCCATTCGCCTTCTCGCCCGCCGGTCCTATTCCGTCGCCGGGCTTCGCCAAGCTCTTGAAAGAAAGTTTGGTGAGGATGCGCCCATTGACGCAGTGCTTGCCCGGCTGCGGCAGCTTGGCTATCTTGACGATCGCAAATTCGCTTCGCAATTCGCATCCTCTCTTGCCCGAAACCGCACTTACGGCCGCCATCGCGTGAAACACGAGTTGAAAGCCAAACTGGTCGATCACCGCTATATTGACGATGCGCTGGATCAGGCCTATGACGAAGTGAACGAACAGCAATTGCTCGAAAAGGCCCTGGAAAGGAAGCTTCGCTCCATCCGTCCGCCGGTTACCACCCGCAAGGTCTCTTCCCTGTGTCACAGCTTGATGCGGCAGGGATTTCCCTTCGAAGCCATTATGAAGGCGGTACGCGCCCGGCCTGAATTGAGGCATCCGGCGGGGGATATGGATTCGCCGGACAGTTGAAAGAGTTGGGATTAGACCGTCTCCGCTCCTTCCTCTGGCAGCACCGCCACATCGCTCTGGATACCAGCGTCTTCATTTACCAATTAGAAGGGAATGCTCTCGCTGTAGCGCGAGTGTCCTCACCCGCGCATGGGATCGGGGCCGGGTGTCCTCATCCGCACATCGGGTTCTGAAGACAATGCTCGGATTAAAACAACCGCAGGTGGGGACACCTGTGCTACAAACTATCAAACTATCTTTCCGCTTGACAAACATCAACCATTTTGTTATTCTCTGGTTAACCCTCGTAGCGCCCTGCATTTGTGGCGGGCGCCGATTGTGCCTTGTAAGCGACTCCAAATTCCTTCGCATGGGAGTATTCCTATGATTTCAAATCCTTTAACCCAGGTAGCGCCTGAAGCTCGCCGCTCCAATGCCACGGATACCCAAGGCCGGGAAGCCGGGAAAACAGGGTCCCAGGGATCGCGCCGGGAAAATCGAATCGGAGCACTAAAGGATTCCTTTCAGGAACAAACCTAAAACTCATTGAAAACAAAAGAAGACTCGAGGAACAAAGCTAAGCATTTTATAGAAAACAAAGGAGTAATCGGACGCCTTGTGGAAATAGTAGGTTTGCTTTTGGGTTTTTCCGGTTTGGCTTGGTGCCGCTCGGCCCAGAGCGGCGAGGTGGACTTCCCGCTTCTGCGGGGGTGACCAACGCTCTGCGCGGCATCGAGCAGCGGGGAGCGTGGACATTCGCCTCCGCGGGATGACAATGAAATCCAGGGGGATGTGACCATCCGCCTCGTCATTCCCGCGCAGGCGGGAATCCACACCCTACATGGTGATGGGATGTTTTCTAACTCTGCGCTTTGCAGGCTTGTTCCACGACTCGGCGGCTGCAAAGGTCAGCCATCTACCAGTAGTGGTACGTTTTCGCGGCTACAGCAAACTAAGCCACTACCTTGGTTTCCGCCTCCCAATTCAAACCCGGAAGACCCAACAATATTTATTGAGAATGCGGTAAACCGCCGATATACTTCAAGGGAGATGTCTTGAGAGTAAATGGTGGGCGATACAGGATTCGAACCTGTGACTTCTACCGTGTGAGGATAGCACTCTACCGCTGAGTTAATCGCCCGGGGCCATCTCAATCTTTACCAAATCCTGGGTGGAAAGTCCAGACCTTGGATGGGGTTGGTAGTGTCTCAGTTTCTTTGCTGTAGCGGCGCTCTATGAGCGCCGAACTTGTATCCTCAACGGTTTCCGGCGCTCATAGAGCGCTGCTACAGCAAACTGCGTCACTACCGATGGGGTTAAACACGATGTCACAGTCCAACGTCACCTCTCCGCCGTTGGTTTCAACCGGTCTTCTCTCGCGGCTCAAGGACTCCATTGCCACAGTAGTGCGCGGCAAAGACGAAGTCATCCACTTGGCGCTGGTTGCTCTGTTTGCGCGAGGGCATTTGCTGATCGAAGATGTTCCCGGAGTGGGCAAAACTACCCTTGCCCACGCTCTGGCCCGCTCGCTCAATTGCAGTTTTCAACGTGTCCAGTTCACGTCCGATATGCTTCCCTCGGACGTCATTGGCGTCAACATTTACAACCAGCAAACACAAGTCTTTGAATTCCGCCAAGGGCCAATTTTCGCGCAAATCGTTTTGGCGGATGAAATCAACCGAACCACGCCCAAAACGCAAAGCGCCCTCCTCGAGGCCATGAATGAAAGCCAAGTGACGGTGGAGAACCACACCTACCCGCTCCCGCAGCCCTTCATGGTGATCGCCACCCAAAATCCCATCGAGCACCACGGCACTTTCCCGTTGCCGGAATCGCAGCTTGACCGTTTCCTGATGAGGCTTCGAATCGGCTATCCGGACATCACTCACGAAAAGGAAATCCTCCGGTCACTCTCAATCCAGGAACCCCTCCTGCAAATCAAATCCGTCCTCACCGCCCAGGATGTGCTGGAGATTCAGGACGCAGCCCGCAAGGTGATGGTGGATGAATCGCTGATGAACTACGCCTTGGCCGTGGTGGACCAATCGCGGCATAACGAGCACCTGGCCCTGGGCGTCAGCCCGCGAGGGACGCTGGCGCTTCACCGCGCGACTCAGGGACTCGCCATTCTCGAAGGCCGCAGCTATTGTATTCCAGACGACTTCAAGCAATTGTTTCTGCCGGTCTTTGCTCACCGCTGTGTGT
>CALCEB010000183.1 GCA_937900045.1 uncultured Acidobacteriota bacterium | reverse complement strand
GCTAGGCTCCAGTAGGTCCTGTCGCGGCGGGTCAAAGCAGACATAGAACGTCTCGGCTCCATCAATACCGGTTTCTTAATGATCTTTCTGAACCAAGTTTTGTCATAGTATATTGATGCAAAAAGACTTATCTCCATATCTCAAAGCTCTTCGCAAAATTAGGCTAAAGTTGTCATCCCAATCTGCCGATAGTCTCTTTTCGTGTGGGCTTACTTTGGCAGTCCGAGGGGCCGTGCCTTCGATAATTTCATGCGAGAGATGAAGACTGGTTTTGCAGGCATTTCAAGTGATCCCTGTGGAGATCGGGGAACGAAGAAAATTGAAAAAGGGTCCACAACCCAATGAAATATAGGCCATTGCCAGAAGTTAAAAGTTTTGTTATCATGGCGCAACCCAAATGCCTCCTGAATCATCTGAGATTAGTGCAAGTAAGGAAGTTTGAGGACTAAATAAAAAGGAAAACGTCGATGCCAACTGCCGTGAAAGCTCGAAAGGACCCATATCGTACTCTCCTGTTGAAGAAACGAGATGAATTGAGGGCCTCTGTTAGGCGGGGTCCAGAAGCCTTGGCCACCAACATTCAGAGCCCGGATGCAGTAGAATTTGCTATCAAGGCGGCCGAGCAGGACATGACTGCCAGGACAGCGAATCTCCACAGCCAGACCCTGAAGGAAATTGATCGGGCGCTTGTCCGCCTTGCCGGCGGAACCTATGGAGTTTGTGAGGGATGCGGCGAAGAAATTGCTCCCGCCCGCCTCAAGGCGATCCCCTGGGCACGGTTCTGCATTAGTTGCCAGGAGCTGATGTCCCGCAATTAGTCCTACCTTTTCTGAGCAGGTGGGGGTGGATTTTCTCCATTCCCACCTCGCAAGACTTAACTACAAAAACCATTCAATCTAAAGCATTTATGTGAAGGAGGCGGTAAGTGTCCTCTTAATGCGGGTCCTAACTTGACCCCCGGTCAAGAACAACTGAGCCATCCCGCCGGATGACCCTCAACTCCTGGTTGCGCGAAGCGTCGCCCTATCCCTATAATCGCATTAGGGTTCATTCAAAACAAATTGTGTGGCTTTATGATCCATCACCGGCGTAAGCTTTTGTTTCTACTGGGTTTCATGGGAAGCGGGAAGAGCACGGTGGGGCGACTGCTCTCCATGCAAATCGGCTGGCCCTTTGTTGACCTGGATGCGACTATTGAAGCTGGCCAGGGATTAACAATCCGCGAGATCTTCGAGGGGGCAGGCGAGCCGTTCTTCCGTAAAATCGAACATGCCGCCTTGACTGAGTCTGCCAAGACCGAGCCCGCGGTGATCGCGCTGGGCGGTGGGACTTTTGTTCAGCCGGCTAATCTTGATTTTATCCGGGAATCCGGAGGAGTTACCATTTGGCTTGATTGCGGATTGGATGAGCTGCGCCAGCGCTGCCAAGGCATGAACAACAGGCCGAAATTCCGGGACGCAGAATCGGTTGGCGAGCTTTACGAACAGCGACTGCCTTATTACCGGTTAGCGGAATATCGAGTGAGCACGGAAGGTGTGCGACCTCAGGAAGTTGTAGAGCAGATACTGAGCCTACAGATTTTTTAGCAAGAGGCTCAACGGAAGGTGGACGCCCGCTGGTTAAAGACTCCAAATTGCCCTCACCGCGCCCTCACCCTATTTTTTTGCTGATCGCATTTGCCATGTGCGGGCCGCTACTTGCCGCCGCTCCGCGCCGGCATCAGCCGGCCTCAGAAAATGCGGGTTTCAGCGATCATGGCACGTTTGTTATGACGATGGCAGGGCAGGAGGTAGGCCGCGAAAGGTTTCAGATTCAACCCAACAGTTCCGGCATTGAAGCGCGAGCCCAAATTGAGCTTCAGGCAAGGCGCAACGGCAAGATTCTCCATTTCCGGACTTCGCCGGACCTGGAGCTGAACTCACGGCTCGAACCGATCACCTATTCGTGGAGCCAGAAAGGGTCTGAAAGCTCACAACTGCGCATGGACTTGCGCCACTCGCCCGTCACCGTTCGCTATCACACCGTCAAAGGCGGCAACGACGATCGCACATTCCAACTTCCCCGTGACGTGGTGATCCTGGATGACAATGTCATCCATCAGTATGAGATTGCCGTCCTGCGGTTCTTCATGACCTCCGGCGGCAGGCAGGTGTTTCACGCTTTCATCCCGCAGGAAGCCCTGCCGGGGCTGATTACCATTCAGGACCTCGGGAAAGAGCCGTCCAGCGCTCCAACCAAAGGTTCGGATCTCTTCCACTTGCTTCTGATCACAGACCAGGCTCACATCGATCTGTGGGTGGATCAAGACCATCACATCCAACGTGTCGTCATTTCTGCTGCACAATTCCAGGCGGTGCGGAAAGAGTAGCCAGAAACTCCCTCTGAATAAAAGCACATGGCACGCAAACCGCCCCATTGCTGCAAGCTCATTACGTGTGTAAAAGGTGCGGAAGCTCAAAGCGGGATGCTGGCGGATTGGACGAGATCGCCTTCCAGAGGTTCAGCAAACCTGACCAAAACGAAATAGGCGGCATCCTCGAATCGCACCTTGTTTCAAACTATACAGGGCGCCATAAGTCGGCGACGGTCATTCGCAGTAGCGCCGTCGACTTACTTCGTTGTGTATAACCAGAAAGCGCAGACGAAGCAAAGGGCTTGTATCTTGGTTTTTGCCCTTGGTTTTGCTGTTGCTGGTGCCTTTGATTTG
>CALCEB010000182.1 GCA_937900045.1 uncultured Acidobacteriota bacterium | reverse complement strand
AGATCGTCGGCAGCGTCAGATGTGTATAAGAGACAGACTCAGGAATGAGCGGGTCCAATGCGAGCGGCGGCGTTCCCGAAAACGAGCGGGCCAACGAGGCTATTTCAGTGAATGGCCTGCGCGTTACAGACAACAATTTTCTTCTCGACGGTCTGGACAACAATGAATTCGGGTTAGGCGGCGTCGTGGTGCTTCCGCCCCCCGATGCCATCCAGGAGTTCAGCACGGAAGAAAACGGCATGAGCGCGGAGTTCGGTCGCGGGGGTGCGGCCATCAACGTAGCCCTTAAATCCGGCACCAACCAGATCCATGGCGACGTGTACGAGTTTGTGCGGAATGATGTCTTCGACGCGCGCAATTTCTTTGAAATCAACCGGGCACCATTCCGGCGCAACCAGTACGGCTTCTCCCTTGGCGGCCCCATCAAGAAGGACCGCACCTTCTTCTTCATTGATTACCAGGGTACGCAGATTCGTGAAGGTATCCCGTTCCTTTCCACGGTGCCGACCTCTAGCATGCGCAACGGTGACTTCACCCAACTCGGAACGCCTATTTACGATCCGCTCACCACGAATCCGGCCACCGGGGCACGTTCTCTTATCAATCCTTCCAATCCGATGGTGATCCCTGCGAACCGCATTAACCGCGCCGGGCAAAATGTGACGAATCTCTACCCGCTTCCCAACCTGCCCGGCATATTTAACAATTATCTGCTCAATCCCACACTCAATAACAATCAGAACTCGTTTGACACGCGGCTGGACCAAAGAATTTCCGACCGCGACCAACTCTTTGTTGATCAGAGCTTTGGGATCGTGCGGGACACACAACCCGCGCCGTTAGGAAGCGGCGGTGGAGGGACAGCTTCGTTTGCGGGCAATATCGTGGACGGAGATCAGCATTGGGGCATTGGTTGGACCCATTCAATCAGTTCCAACCTGGTGAACGATCTCCACGGCGGCTTCATGCGTTACTCCGTAAATGCGGTTCCACCGGATTATGGCACGGAACCGGCGCAGGCATTGGGCATCCCCAATGCCAATCGGGGTAATTTGGCCTCCTCAGGATTGCCGCAATTCTCCGTATCCGGGTTCCAAGGGCTGGGAGACACGCTGTGGTTTCCGGAGAAGGTTGCGGAAAACATCTTTCAGGCTGCGGACACCTTGAGCATGGTTCACGACCGGCACTCCCTGAAATTTGGCATGGATTTTGGCCGCCAACAGCGCAACTTCTTTCAAGATCAGGAACCTCGCGGCTGGTTCACTTTCAGCGGCCAATACTCCTCAGACCTTGCAACAGGAGCTGGCGGAAACGGGCTTGCGGACCTGCTACTTGGACTTCCCATTTCCTCCTACCAGGATGCCTTCGTTGGGGAGGACCCGACACGCTATTGGGACTTGGCTGAATTTGTGCAGGATGATTTTCGCGCCACGCCAAGCCTGACCCTCAATCTTGGACTTAGATATGAGGTCGATTCGCCGGTTAACGGGCAGGTGGCAAACTTTAATTCAGCGACCGGCAAGATGATCGTCAGCACCGGTCCCGGTGGCGTTCCGCACGCCGGCATCAGCTATGACCTCCACGAGTGGGCTCCGAGGCTGGGATTGGCATGGTCGCCGGGAGCGAGTAAAACCACCGTTATTCGGAGCGCATTTGGCATATTTTACTCACCCGAGGGCAACATCTTCGACGATCTGGGAGTGAATCCGCCTTTTTATACCGCCAATACAGTGAACTTCAATCCATTTGACTTGCCCACGGCCACTCAACCGCTGTCGGCGGGTTTTCCTTCTGTGTTTCAATTCGCAAGTGCAAACTCGCCTCACGGCAGCATCTACATGAGCCCGCAAAACCGCCCCGTGCCGTATATTATGGAGTGGAACTTCAACATTCAACACCAATTTGAGGAGAACTGGTTGCTGGAGGTGGGATATGTTGGAACCCGCGCCGTGAATCTTTGGAACCACGCCAGCAGTGACCTCAACCAGGCTCCAGTCCCGCTGGACACCAACTTCCAGAACGGCACCAACTTCGGCCGCCGGATTTACAACCTGAACCCCAACATCGCCTCGCTTCTGCCGCTTGATTACGCCCAGTTTGACATGAGCTATAACGCGCTGGAGGTGTCCCTAAACAAGAAGTTTTCGCACGGGATGAACATGCTGCTCTCCTATACTTACAGCAACTCGCTCGGGACGGCCGACGGGAACGTCGGAAGCGCCATCCAAGACGCCTACAACGTGAATGCCGAGTACGGGCCTGTGAACCCGGATTTCCTGCACCAGTTTGTGGCCAGCTACCTTTACGAGTTGCCGGTGGGGCGGGGCAAACGCTTTTTGAGCAACCTGGCGGGCGCGGGCAATGCCATCCTTGGGGGTTGGGAGATTTCCGGAATTACCACCGCACGCACTGGGGAAGCTTTTACGCCGACCCTGTCATTTGATCCCACCAATACGGGCAGCTTCAGCCCTCGGCCCAATGTGATCGCGAGCCCGAATAACTTTTCATTTAATCCAAATGCCCAAGCAGCCCTTGGCTGTCCGCCCGGACAACAAACTCTGGCTTGCTGGTTTAACCAAGCCGCTTACGTCTTGCCACCGCTCGCTCCAGGCCAGTCGTCTGCCCACGTGTTTGGCAACGCCAGCCGCGGCAGCTTGCGCGGTCCTGACTTTGTTGATTTTGACTTCGCTTTGCTTAAGGATTTTCAAGTCACGGAAAGAAATCAGTTGCAGTTCAGGGCTGAGATCTTCAACCTTTTGAACCGCCCCAATTTTGCGCTCCCGGGAAATCTGGTCGATGTCCCGGGAGGAGCAAGTATTTCGAGTACCGTGCTCGACAACCAGCGTGAAATCCAATTTGCGCTCAAGTGGAATTTCTGACCGCCGCAGCCAAACGGACGGCCAATCCACTCTAGTGTCCAGGACTGCGTAGCAGGCAAGAGCCTTAAGAGTCTTTCAGGAGGATTTTCGATGCAAAAGCTGGCTTACGCGATGATCTTCATGCTGTTAGCGGCCAGCGCCGCTGCCCAGGGCGACCGAATTGAGAATCTCCATAACAAGACGGTTTTGGTCTTTTCACCGCACCCTGATGACGAGCTATTCGGAGCCGGAGGCACCATCGCCCTCCTCAACCGCAACCACAACCAAGTTTATGTCGTGCTTTATACCAATGACGACAAAGGTTCATATGATTTTAACATGTCTTCGCAGCGTCTGGCGCGCATCCGGAAAAGAGAAGAGGATGCGGCAGAGGCGGTGCTGGGCACTCCCAAGAAGAACATCTTGTGGATGGGCTATGACGATGGGATGCTCGAATACGCGCCACAACCCAAACTGGTGGAGGAAACCACCGCTGTAATCCGGCGAATCCGTCCCGACGTGGTTCTGAGCGTTGATCCCGGCCAATGGTATATGCGATGGCATAAGACTGACCACCGCATGGCTGCGTTCAACACGATTGACGCTATCCGCGCCGCGGAGTTCTGGCTTTACTTCCCCAACCAAAAGCTGGAGCAGCATTTGGAACCCTATCAAGTGCCGCTGACTTATTTCTTCTACCCTTCGCCTCGGGACACAAACTATTGGGTAACCATCGATAGCGTCATGGACCTGAAGCTCAAAGCTGCAGCCAAGCACGTCAGCCAGTTTGAGCCGTCCATTCACAAATACCGGCCGGATTGGGATGCTGCGGACTGGGCCAAAGTCAAGCAACAGCTCATGGGCCTACAGCCGAAGAAAGACGGCCATTACGTTGAGGAGTTCCGGCGGGCGACCGGCTTCAACCAGGAGTAATTGGAGCCAGGAGCAGCGAGACAACTTTTGGGATTAGAGGCGGTGAGTGTGGAGGGATTTTCTATGCAGTCGAACCATAGCCTAGGCTGGATGCGATTCCTGGGCTGGTTGATCGTTGTTTGTTGCTGCGCATCGCTTCTGGCAGCTCAGGAGACTTCCCGCACCCTGCCTGAGCATGTGCCTGCGAAGCGCTCATCGCAGA
>CALCEB010000181.1 GCA_937900045.1 uncultured Acidobacteriota bacterium | reverse complement strand
ATGAGTCCTGCATCGGAAATGGTGTGATGCGGCGAGCGGAAGGGCCGCGCTCCCACCAGCCCCATGCCTGCTTCCAGCACCCCGGCGACGCTGTGAATCTTGGTAGTCTGGATCGCTTCATCGAAGCTCATGGGCGGAAGAATGGTGGGAATGCGCTTGGCCAGCATCGTCTTGCCCGCGCCGGGCGGTCCGATCATCAGAATGTTGTGGCCGCCCGCGGTGGCCACCTCAATCGCCCGCTTGGCGTGGGTCTGGCCCTTGACGTCGCGGAAGTCCACCGCATAGCGGCTGGAGTTCACCAGCATCTGTGACACTTGGACGCGCACCGGTGCGAACTCCCGCGTCTGGTTGATGAAGTCCAGGACTTCCGGCAGCGACTTCAGCCCGTAGACTTCCACGTCCTGCACCACCGCGGCTTCTTCGGCGTTTTCCTTGGGCACCACGATGCGGCGAATTCCCTTGTGCCGGGCCATGCTGGCGATGGAAAGCGCTCCCTTGATGGGCCTCAGCCCGCCGTCGAGCGAAAGCTCGCCCAGAAAAAGACAGTCGTTGAGGTCTGGCTTCAGCAGGGCGCCCGTAGTGCCGAGAATACCAAGAGCAATCGGCAGATCGAATCCGGAACCCTCTTTCTTGACGTCGGCGGGAGCCAAATTCACAGTGATATTCATGAACGGGAAATCCAGGCCGCAATTCTTGATGGCGGCCTTGATGCGCTCACGGCTTTCGCGCACCGTCGCATCCGGCAGGCCAACGGTCATGAAGTTGCCGACGCCAGCCGAAATGTCCACCTCCACTTCCACCATGTGGGCGTCAATGCCAAAAACCGCAGCGCTGAAAGTCTTGAAGAGCATGGTGATTGAAAAACCGAGAATTTTTCCAGTCTGAAAGTCTAACTCCGCTGAGTCCGAGCTGCTAGCGGGCGCGATTATACCAAATGCGCCGGACTGGAAGGGCCGAAACTCTCCGATTCCTATACTTCTGCCGGGCCGAATCCCGCGCCTTTCCACGCTTGAACATGTTATTTGAACCGGTCTCCGGGCTGGTAGGTGCGGCGAGCCTGGCGTTTGCGATCCGGACTCCAGGCAAAGCGGGGACGTTCAATGGTGGCGGAGAGCGGGAACTCCTGGCAGCGCCTACGGATGGTCTCGTGCTCGGAGGCGGTCAGACCCAGACCCTCCGCGACAATTTCGTCAATTTCTTCCATGATGGCAAGGACACGGTCCTGGGTCTTCTGAAGGTCTTCGACGAAGTTGCGGATCAGCCCGGTCAAGTTGGCGCGCAAAGTAGAGTCCGCCGGCAGCAGGATATTTTCAATATCCTGAGAAGTGAACTCATCTTGGTCCTTGGCGAGAAGCGCCACCCGAGCCAGCATCAAAACGCCCGGTGACTCCGCCGTGAGCTTCTGTTCACCAACGATCAACTCATTGGTTCGAATTTCCGCGGCAGCCAAATCTTCACGGTCGATGGTCGCGTCTTGGTTAGCAACCTTCATGCCGAGAAAGCCTGCTTTAATAAGCTTGGCGGTTTCCGTCTTCTCCAGGTAAAGGTCTCTAACTCCCATTGCGCCCTGCGCGGAACGATCAAAAGCTTCCATAGCAAGCTTGTGCAGCTTCTTCACTTGCCGGGCTGTTAGTTTGGGGAGAGGAAGAGAATCCAGCGTGCGCGGGTAGAACGTGCAATGAGCCCGCTGGACAACTGCAGAGCGTAGAAGCAGGAAAGCATAGTAGCGGGAAAAACGGGAGTTTACGGAGGCAGCAGTGACTGGTGCGCTGAATTTGGTGGGGAGCAGGACAAGCGCGCTATTGTGGGCGGCAAATTCAGCGGGAGAAAACCAGCCTGCCAGAAGAGTCCGGTAAACTCCTGCAATCGCACAACAGCGGATATCCGAGGCTGCGCTCAACCCAGCCAAGCCGTCGTGTTTCAGGTCCTTGCGTCCGGTTCCTTCGTCGTCAAATTTCCCCCTATTCCTACGGTAGAAGTCGAGGCCGGCCCAGATGCTGGGATCGCTCACTGTGTCCAACCGATCCAAATGAAACAATTCCAAAGTGATGCCATCTGTATAGAAAGAGCAGATGTTCTGCCCTTTAATGAGCGGAATTCGGCTCTTGTTTATCTCCGCCTCTTGATAGGGGCTTGTAGCCTGGGCGCCGGACCCCAGCTTGATGCCGTAGGCGGCTTTCGCAGCGGAAGAAAGCTTATCCGCCCGGTTCAATTTCTCCAGGATGGGTACGTCTTCGGCCGTGACCTCAACCGGCCAGTCGCCGGTGGGGCTTAGTGAATACCACTTGCTGAAGTCAATCGATGCGGTATGCTCCGAGGCATACACCGGATCGGCAATAAAGCGCTTGAGATCGCCACGATGTTCCAGGCCGTGGATGACCCGGATTTTGTGCGGCGTCGCGGCCTTGGCGTTCCGCGCAAAAATCAGCATGGGAACGATGTCGATGCCTTGGAAAATTTCCTTCCGCAATCTCAGCCACTCCAGTGAAACAATCGCTGTCATCTCTCTCGCGTTCAGATAACGGCGAAGCTCTCGCGCCATCCCCGCGCTCGCAATGCTCAGCGGCGCCACCATTCCGAGTGTGCCTTCGGGTTTGAGCCAGTATTCGAAAGCGTCATACAGAAAGTAAGCGGCAAGATCAGTATTTCCTGCTTGGAGACTGGCATAAAGGCTTTCCAGGGTGGGGCGGTCTTCCTGGGGTATTCGTTCATTCCTTACAAAGGGCGGATTCCCTACGATGTAATCCACCGGCTCAATCTCTTCCACTAAATCGGGTGGTGTCCCGGCGTCTTCTTCTCCGGGCGAGGGCACTCCGTAGGTGAGGGAGTTCCTGTTCCGGATGTTGAAGGGCCTCATCTCGAATTGCGGATTGCGCCGCTTGGCTTCGAGGTAGAGGTCCAACAAAGAAAAAAGGATGCTGAGGTGCGATAGGAAAGTGGAAAAGGGGTTGATGTCCTGGCCACGGAGGCAGGAGCGAACGAGATCAATTTGATTGTCCGGTGAAAGGTGCGCTCCTGTCCTCAGCAACAACGGAATGGCCCGGACTCCAAAGGTGAATGATCCACAGGATGGATCGAGAATTCTTTTCTGCATCATCCCGGAGTCGCTGGCGATTCCTGTCTGGGCAAGGATGAAATCCACGACTTCTTCGGGGGTGTAGTACTCACCCAGCCTTCGGCGCTCGATGCGCGGCCGGAAAGATTGGTAAATCACGCCTAAAAGGTCGCGGTCAATGGCGGAGAAGCTGAAGGCATTCAGGCGGAAGAGGATTCGCTCCAAAATGTCATCCAGCTTTCCATCAAATTTCCCGAACCAGTCGAACACCGAGGGTTCAAACAAGCTAAGATAGATATGCCGGATGTCCTTGAACGCGACCTCCAGCAGGTCGTTATAGTTTTCCTTGATGTTTTGGACAAATTCCCGCCAAACGGTGATACCGGAATTTGAAATCTTGCGGGTCGTCAGGCCCGAGTCCTCACAAATTCTGACAAAGAAGAGGCGGCTCAGGGCGACGTGGGCAGTGTTGGTACAAAAAATGTCTTCAAAGTGTTCTTCCTTCTGGGTCCCGGCATAGGTCTGGTCGTGTTTGAAGCGGTCATAGTCGCCTTCGAAAACCTTGAAGGCTAGATGGCGCTGGGCTCGGATGGTCAGGATCCGGTATTTGAGCTTTTCGCGGAGCTTCACGGGGCCGGAGCCGATGTCCTCCAACCTCTGCTCAATCTTTCGAATTTCCCCCAAGGCCTCCAGATATTCATTTCGAAGCTCGTGGAAACGAAACCGGCAAAACTCGCGCAGCCTTATCACGGCATCCTCAAAGACGGATTGAAGTTGCGGAAGGGTCTGCGGAGTCAACCGAACATGTCCGCTCTTGAGCTTGCCTTCCCGAAACGCCTCGAACTGTTTCCGTTCTAGCGACGCGGCGTAGCTAATAGTGTGAAGGCGTTCCCGCAGAGCCGTATCCGTCAGGGGGAACTGCATGCCGTTCCGGGGATCAATCAGAAGGCCGTCCTCGATGTGGACGCATTCCAGAAGAGCTCCATCAAGATCGCAAACATAGAAGGTGCGCGGAGCGCACAGCACAATGTAAAACGTCTCAGGACCGATGTACCCGTGTTCAAGAATCTGGTCGCGCCAGATTTTTTGCCTTTTGCCCTCATTCCTGATTTCTTCATCATCGAGTTTCGCCTCAACAACGGCCCACTCTGAATCGTCTTCCTGCGAGTAGAGGCGAATGTCAGGAATGCCGTGTTCACCGGACTTGTTGATGATCCGGTGTCTCGGGGGATAGCCCAGCAAAGCTCCGAAAATGTGGGTGGCCAGCGGCGTATAAAACCCGATTTCACTCGCAACCGGGCCGGGCTTGATTTCATTCAGATATTGCTTAAGGGACATGGGCGGCGGCAGACCTCATCTTAGCGAGGCCTCGCGATGTAGAGCAAGGGCAAATTCTGCGCTGTAGAAGGAGTGCATGGATTGATGGCGCGGCCAGTGGTGGTCTGGTTTGGCGTAGTGGCGACCCGCGCGGACAACCACTTTTTTCCAAAATATTAACGAGCCTTCGCCCAATCTTCCCAGGCAAGGCCTTCAACGCGCCGGAACTCGGAAACGTTCGCAGTGACCAGCCTCAGACTGCGGCGCAACGCTTGACCGGCGATGAGGAGGTCGTAGGCTCCAATTGGCCGCTCGGCGGCCTCAAGGGTGGCTCGCAGTGCGCCGGCAGCTTGGGCGTCTTCATGCTCGAAGGGCAGCACACTCAGAGGACCTCCGAAGAAACTTTCCAACCGGCCGGCATTCGCCGCTGGGTGCGAGCTTTTGGCAACGCCATACCAAAGCTCGAAGACAACAATGGAAGGCACCAAAACCTGGGACCCCGCATCGACAGCCTCCTGAAACCGGAGACGCACCGTTTCAGGCCGGCCCTTGATGAGACCAATGCATGCATTAGTATCGAGGAGGTAGTTCATTCGAAAATCTTCCGCTTCGGTGTGCGTGGCTGACGGCGACCCTTCGCCATGAATGGTCCTGCGCTGAGTCGGTCGAGTTCGGCAAACCACTCCTGAGGGTTGGCGTTGATGGGTTCCAGCAAGACGCCCCCTCGGACCCGTCGCACCCGTACCCGGTCTCCCTCGAATCGGAACTGGCGGGGCAATCGGACGGCCTGGCTTCGGCCATTGCGAAAGAGCTTGGCAATTTCGGTTTCGCTCATATTAAACCTCCTGTCCATAGTATATACCAAAAGTATAGTCCAAGCGGCCCAGTCGTGAATCATTATTACCGGGGTTTTCGGACGATCTCTTTCGACTCAGCAGGCTGGCTTGCCAAGATTCACTTGCCGTACCGTTGCTACTCACAGATCCTACCGCCTTGCCGTCCGCCGCGAGGCCAGCATCTGCTCCACCGCTTCAAGGACCTCGGGCGTTTCAATTCCCTTCATGCAAATGTTATCGCGGCAGGACTTCATAAGCGGCGTGCCATAACACGGGGCGCAGTGCACGCGATGATAAAGGATGCGAATGGGACCGCGAGTGCCGCGAGGGGTGGTTTGCTCAATGATGGCTGGTCCCAGGAGAGTCACAAGCGGCGTGCCCAGCGCCGCGGCCATATGCGCCGGGCCGGAATCCACCGTCAGGTAGACATCCAAGCGGCGCAGCAGCGCGGCCGATTCGAGCAGAGACAACTTTCCAGCCAAATTCAAACAGGGCACGCCGGAAAGTTTGATAATCCATTCATTCAAGGGCTGGTCATCCGGTGAACCCGTCAGGACCACGGCGACCCCAGTCTTATTCACTAGCGAGCGGGCGACCTCGGCGAACCGGTCCGGAGGCCAGCTTTTCAAGCGGGTTTCCGTGATGGAATGCTTCCGCCCTCCCCATCCGGCATGGATTCCGGCCAGCGTGACGCCTTTGCGAAGGCCCTCGCGGCTTAATTTTTCCCACAAAACGGCGTCGAGCGCCGGAGGATAGGCCAGGTCCATGTCCTGGCCCGCCGGTTGGGCGCCCAGAATTCCGGCGGCTTCAAGATAATTCTCAATCATATGTTGGCGGGGATTGAAGGCGGCGTGCTCGAAGCTTCCTGCGTCAGCCAGCGCCCCGTAAGCGATCACGCGCTTGCCTCTCGCACCGCGCACAATATCGAGAAAACGCGCATCGCTTTCCAGGACGAGCAGCGAATCAAACTCATCCTTCCGCAACTCGCTCAACGCCTGGCGTTTGGTGGCGCTCAGCCATTGTGGCAAGCGCCAGTGGGCAAGGGGAACGACGCGGTCGAGATAGGGATTGTGCCGCAGCGCCTCGAAGGCTGGTTGTGAGCAGAGAAATCCGAGATAAGCGCCGGGGAAACTGCGGCGCAGAGCTCGGACCGCTGGGGTCGCCATGAGCGTGTCCCCGATGGCGCCGATGCGAACCACCAGGATGCGCGGCGAAGCCCCGGCGGATGCGCCTGCAGATCGCTGAAGTTCGGGTTGTGACGTTTCTTGAGCCACAAAATAACTCACAGGCCGAAGCCGTTGGCGAGAGCAATCATTGGATGAATTTTACTATTCTCAACGCTCGTCGTCAATGAACGCGAGTTCGCGGTGGTTCAGCTTGCTGTAGCCCGGGCTTGAGCCCGGCACGGGAGTTTCTATATTTCCAGAGTCTGGGAGTTTCAGCAAAGCCTCCAGCGCCGTCATTCTGAGCGGAGCGAAGAATCACTGTATTTAACGCCTTCCTCCGCAGCGAACGAACTTGAGATGCTTGGAGTAGTTTACCCTGAGCAGAAATACTGGGATCTTTCGCTTCGCTCAGGATGACTGCGAAGGGATTAGGATGACAACCTGGCCATCCAAATGTAGAAACTCGAGCGCCAGGCTTTCGACCGACTCTGACCCAAAATACCCGCCTGAAGGCTGGTGCTACTGCAACTCACCTTTAACCCACGGCCTCAAACAGTAGTCTTCCCTCACAATTCCTGATACATTGCGGTGTCGAAACTCGTCCCGGGAAAACCGGGAAGAGTTCTTGATCATTCAAAGTCTGCCCGTGGAGGTTGTGAAGATGATGGCCGTCAGGAACACATTCGGATGGACTGCGCCACTTGCAATTCTTCTTACGATAGTTTCCTTTCCGGTGCGAGGGACAGCCCAGACATTCACGATCACACAGGCGATGAGCGCTCCATTCCCGGAGTTGCTAACGGCGGCGCCAGCCGGAGGCGCCGTGGCGTGGGTCTTCGACGAGCGCGGAGCACGTAACGTGTATGTGGCGGCGCCGCCGGACTATCACGCCCGCAAGATGACCCCTTACAACCTGGACGATGGCCAGGAAATTGACCAATTGCAGTGGACACCCAATGGGCAATCGATCGTCTACGTGCGGGGCGGCGATTTCGAAATGGGGCGAGCTTATCCGAATCCCCGCTCATTTCCGCAGGGCGTCAAGCAGGATCTCTGGATCATCTCGATCAAAGGTGGTTTGCCACGGCGCTTGGCGGAAGGCCACTCGCCTGCGGTGTCACCGCGAGGGGACACAATCGCTTACATCTTCAAGGACCAGATCTGGTCCGTCAAGGCCGATAGGAGCGGCAAACCCGCGCAGTTGATTCATGCTTTAGGGAAAGAGAGTTCGCTTGCCTGGTCCCCAAATGGGAGAATGCTCGCCTATGTGAGCCGCCGGTCCGGCCACAGCCTGATCGGCGTTTACAATGGAGCCGCGCAGGCCGTGGAATACCTTGATCCCAGCGTGGATCGGGATGTCGAGCCCGTGTGGTCCCCGGACAACACCCGAATTGCCTTCATCCGCATACTGGCATCCACCCACGCCTTCGCTTTCGGGCCGCGCCGCGCGGGGGAACCTTGGTCGATCCGAGTGGCGAATGTCGCCACCGGAGTTGGCAAGCAGATTTGGAAGGCGGATCAAGGACCGGGAAGCGTTTTTCGGGGAGTTGTCGCCGAACACCAACTGCTTTGGACCACGAACAACCGGCTGGTGTTTCCCTGGGAAAAGGATGGCTGGTTGCATCTCTATTCAACTCCTGCGAGCGGCGGTCCGGCGGCGATCCTCACGCCCGGCGCTTTCGAAGTGGAGTATGTTTCTCTTGCTCCAGACGGCAAAAATGTAATTTTCAACTCCAACCAGAATGACATTGACCGCAGGCATCTGTGGCGCGTTTCTGCGGCGGGTGGAGCGCCGGAGGAATTGACTCACGGCAACGGTATTGAGTGGTCTTCCCACGGCATCAGCGGCAGTAACGCCGTAGCTCTGCTTCGCTCCAATGCCCGCCGTCCCGCGCGCGTGGCTCTTCTGCAGGATGGGAAAGTTCAAGACCTCGCCACCGGGACGATCCCTGCGGATTTCCCGGTGAATTCATTAGTGCGCCCGCAGCCGGTGATCATCACTGCATCGGATGGCCTGAAATTCCACGGTGACGTTTTCCTCCCCCCATCTGGAGCGAGTGGCCGCCATCCCGCCGTCATCTTTGTACATGGCGGGTCGCGCCGCCAGATGCTGCTGGGATGGCATCCCATGGACTATTACAACCATGCTTACGCGCTCAATGAGTATTTGGCCAGCCGGGGTTACGTGGTCCTTGCCATTAATTATCGAAGCGGCATCGGCTACGGCCTGAACTTTCGCGAGCCTTTGAACTACGGCGCGACCGGCGCCAGCGAATTTAATGACGTGATGGGCGCCGGACTCTATCTGGCTCAACGGCCGGACGTGGATCCGTCGCGCATCGGTATCTGGGGCGGCTCTTACGGGGGTTATCTGACGGCCATGGCCCTATCTCGCGCTTCAAAGCTCTTCCGGGTGGGAGTGGACATGCATGGCGTGTTTGATTGGAATGACGTGATCCGCAATTTCGTTCCTTCCTACAATCCGCTGGAGCATCCGCAAGCGGCGCACCTTGCCTTTGAATCCTCCCCGGCGGCTTCCATGAGCACGTGGCGCTCGCCCGTTCTGGTGATCCAGGGCGATGATGACCGCAATGTGCCCTTTAGCCAGTCGATTAAACTGGTGGCGGCGCTGCGCGCGCAGCACGTCGCGTTTGAGCAACTTGTTTTGCCGGATGAGATTCACGGCTTCCTTACCCAGGGCGCATGGATCAAAGCTTACCAAGCGACGTCGGATTTTCTGGACCGCTATCTTCACCCAGAACGGTAGGGGCGGGCCTTGTGCCCGCCCTTGTGCGACCACGAGGGTCGTCTCCACAGGATATCAAGGACGAGGTTCTTGGTTTGCATTTGGGGTAAGG
>CALCEB010000180.1 GCA_937900045.1 uncultured Acidobacteriota bacterium | reverse complement strand
CTGCCCGGACTCGCTATTTTTGCGCGCCTCCTGCCTCGGATGCGGAACCGCTGCCCCCGCAAATCAAACCTAGCTAAATCCTGTAAAAGGGCGTATCCTAAAAAAGCTTGATCAGTTTTTGTGACCGGAATCCACGGACAGTGCAGGCCACAGAATCGATGATTTTGTGGCTTTTTTGTTTTTGGCGAGTGGTTGCGAGAGCAGAACAAGACTACATTCAACACTAAAGGAAAAGTAAAACACTATGAACAGAGAACAAGGCACGGTGAAATGGTTCAATGACGCGAAGGGCTATGGGTTCATCCAGCGCGCTTCGGGTGATGACGTCTTCGTGCACCACTCCGCCATTCAGGCAACCGGATTCAAATCGCTAGCCGAAGGCGAGGCGGTGGAATTCACGGTCACCAAAGGTCCCAAAGGGCTGCAAGCAGAAAACGTAGCAAAGCTCTAAATTGAGCTGGGCTTCCCGCCTGCGCGCTTCATGCCGCGGGCGGGAGCAACCCCAATTGACCAGGAGGCTGCGGTGCAAATCCAATATCTCGGATTTCAACTCAAAGCGCGGGGCAGGGACTACAACTACCGGGTGATTGACCCGAAGACAGAGAACCGCGAGTTCACCCTGACCATCTCCAACCAGGCGTTCGTTGAAAAGCACGTCCCCTATCAGGACGCCCCGGACATCTGCTACCAGAAACTGCAAAGGGCGCTTGACGACGAAACGCCGGAGCAACAACTCCCCCGCCACGCCACGCTTTCCGACCAGGAACTGGACGAATATCGCGAGAAATACCGGCCTGCCAAGAAAGCCCGCTACTAACCACAAAAAATCCTCAAGCTATGCATCAATCTGCGCGCGTTGCAGCTTGCCGCTGTAATCCACGTAGATCGATTTCCACTCTGAGAAGAAATCGAGCGCCGTGGTTGCGGCTTCGCGGTGGCCGTTGCCGGTCGCCTTGGTTCCTCCGAAAGGTAAATGAGTCTCCGCTCCAATGGTCGAAGCGTTCACATAAAAGATGCCGGTTTCCATTTCGCGCATGGCTTTGAAGGCTTTGTTAACATCCCGCGTGAAGATGGAGGAGGAAAGTCCGTAAATCACGCCGTTGCCAATCGCAATGGCTTCCTCCAGGCTGTCGCACGGGATCAAAGCCACCACCGGCCCGAAGATTTCTTCCTGCACGATTCGCATTTGGGGTGAACAGTCCCCAAACACCGTGGGCGGAAAAAACCAACCCTTGTCATAGTCCGCGCCCGCGAGCCGCATCCCGCCGCAAAGCAGCTTGGCGCCTTCTTCCTTGCCGATTTTGATGTAGCTTTCGATCTTCCGTAACTGCCTTTCATTGATCACCGGACCCACTTGAACTGAGGAATCCAGCCCATCGCCCACCTTCAGAGCGCGGGCGCGTTCCACGAACTTCCGGCTGAACTCGCCGTAGACTTTCTTGTGGACTACAACGCGGCTCGCGGCGGTGCACCGCTGTCCGGTGGTGCCGAATCCGCCCCACACAGCGCCGTCCACGGCCAGTTCGATGTCGGCGTCATCCAGCACCATGATGACGTTCTTGCCGCCCATTTCCAGGCTCACGTGCTTCATGCTGGCGGCGCAGGCCTTTCCCACTTCACGGCCCACGGCGGTTGAGCCCGTGAACGACACCACGCGGACATCCTCATGTTCCACCAGGCGCTTGGGAACCTCGACGCCATCCGCCGTTACTAGGTTCACCACGCCGCGCGGGATTCCAGCTTCCTCCAAAATCTTCACCAGGTTATAAGAGGAAAGCGGCGTATCCGGAGACGGCTTGAGCACCAGGGCGTTACCGCAAATCAGCGCCGGCATCATTTTCCAGGAAGGGATCGCCATGGGAAAATTCCACGGTGTAATCAACGAGCATACGCCGATAGGGTAGCGCGCCGTCATGCAAAACTTATTCTGCAGCTCGGAGGGCGTGGTCATACCGAACTGCCGGCGGCCTTCACCCGCCATGTAGAAAGTCATGTCGATCGCTTCTTGCACGTCGCCGCGCGCCTCGTCCAGCACTTTGCCCATTTCGCGGGTCATCTGCCCGGAGAGCGTTTCCTTCCGCTCCAGCAGTATCTGCGCGGCGCGGTAAAGAATCTCACCCCGCTTCGGCGCCGGTGTATTCTTCCACGCGGGATAGGCTGATTTGGCCGCATTCACGGCCGCATCGGCATCCTGCGGCGTTGATTTCTGAAACAGCCCGACCTGCTCATGGCGATTGGCAGGATTATAATTCGCAAACGTTTCCCCGCTGGAGGATTCAACCCATTCGCCGTTGATGTAATTCTTATAAACTTCGGGTGAGGCCATGTGCTTCCCTCCTGAACGATCGGTGGCGCCAAAAAGCTCGCGCCCAATTCAGCATAGCAGATCGGGATTCGGTGATTAACTTCCACGCTGCTTTGCGGCCCTTTGGTATTGGCGTGGTCTGTTTGCTGTAGCGGCGCTCTATGAGTACCGAACCTGTATCCTCAACGATTTTCGGCGCTCATAGAGCGCCGCTACAGCAAATTGCGCCACTACCGGCCCTTCACTTTTCTGGCGGAGGATTGACGCCTTTGCTAAGATAAACGTTTACTCAGCCGGAGCCAATGCCATGAGAGTGGGCGTCCACACATCAATTGCTGGAGGTGTCACCAACGCCATCCACCATGCGGTGAAGATCGGCTGCAATACCTTCCAGATGTTTTCGGCGAATCCACGCGGCTGGCGCGCGCTGGAACCTGCCCCGGCGGATTGCGAAGAATTCAGGACAGCGCGGGCCGCATCCGGCCTTGCTCCCGCCGTGATTCACGATAATTACCTGATCAATCTTGCTTCCGGCGATGTGCGCATTCACCAAGGGTCAGTAGTGGCGTTTCGCAAAGAGCTGCAAAGAGCGGTCAGCTTGGGCGCGGACTTCCTGGTGACGCATCCCGGAAGCGCCAAGGGCGGGACGCCCGCGCAGGCCATTCAAAACTGCATCGCGGGCTTGCGGGAGGCGGCCGCCGGCCTCAATCTGGACGGATTGACCATCCTGATCGAGAACACCGCCGGGCAAGGTTCGGCCATTGGCCGGACCTTTGAGGAAGTTGCGGCCATCATCGCGGGCGCGCGGGCTGGTCTGCCCATGGGCGCCTGTATTGATACGGCCCATTGCTTTGCAGCGGGCTATGCCCTCCACACTCCGCGCGGCCTTGCGGAGATGCTGAAAAAGCTCGACCAAACCATTGGAATTAAAAACGTCCGCGTGATCCATTTGAACGACTCGAAAACGGAGTTTGACTCGCGCGTCGACCGGCACGAACACATCGGCAAGGGCAAGATTGGGGCGGAGGCATTTCGCCGCATCCTGAGTCATCCGAAACTGCGCAAGCTTCCTTTTATCTGTGAGACCCCCGTCGACAAGCCTGGAGATGACAAACGCAACCTGGCCGTGGTCCGGCGGCTCGCGGGCGAAAAGACCCAACCGCTTGCCAAAAAGCGCATGAAGCGAGTGGCGTGACACGATGATGGATACTAACTACGATCCACAGAGGATCGAAGCGAAATGGCAGGCGCGCTGGGAAGCCCAGAAGCTCTTCGAAGCGGAGCTGGCGCCCGATCGCAAGAAATACTACGTCCTGGAAATGCTGCCCTATCCTTCCGGCGACATTCACATGGGCCACGTGCGCAATTATTCGATCGGCGACGCGCTGGCCCGCTACATGTGGATGAAGGGTTATAACGTTCTCCACCCTATCGGCTGGGACGCCTTCGGCCTGCCCGCGGAAAACGCCGCCATCAAGCAGCAGCGTCACCCCTCCGAGTTCACTTTCGCTTACATTGACCGCATGCGCGGGCAACTGAAGCGCCTGGGCTTGAGCTACGACTGGCGGCGCGAGATAGCTACCTGCGTCCCGGAGTATTACCGCTGGAATCAGTGGTTCTTTATCCAAATGTTCAAGCGCGGTCTGGCTTACCGCAAGAAGAGCCGCGTCAACTGGTGCCCGGTTGATGAAACGGTGCTTGCGAATGAGCAGGTGGTGGATGGCCACTGTTGGCGTCACGAGGATACGCCCGTCATCGAGAAGGAACTGGAACAGTGGTTTCTGAAGACTACGGCTTATGCGGATCGCCTGCTCGAGGACATGAAAACCCTGGTGCGTTGGCCGGAGCGGGTTTTGACCATGCAGCAGAATTGGATTGGCAAATCCTTGGGCGCAGAACTGGATTTTCAGCTTCCTGAACTGGGCCAGCCTGTCCGCGTCTTCACCACACGCATCGATACGATTTACGGTTGCACGGCGGTATATCTGGCGCCGGAACATCCGTTGGTAAAGCAGATGATCGCCGGCTCCTCGTCGCCGAAATTCTTGCGCGAAGAAGTGGACCGCCTCAAGGCTTCTGCGGTGCGCGCGCGGGTGGAAGTGAACCAACCCAAGGTGGGACTCGATACAGGCTTCAAAGCCATCAATCCCTTCGCGGGGGATAGAGTGCCCGTGTGGCTCGCCAACTTCGTTTTGATGGAATATGGCACGGGCGCGGTGATGGCGGTGCCGGGCCATGATGAGCGCGATTTCGAATTCTCCAAGACTTATGGGCTGCCGGTTCGCACCGTGATCGTGCCGGAAGGCGACGCCGGGAAAACCCCGGACTCCCCTCCGGACAAGGCGTTCACCGAATACGGACGGTTGATTAATTCTGGCCCTTATAGCGGACTCGAGTCTGCGGAGGCAATCTCCCGGATGATTCAAGATGCCGAAGCCAAAGGGTTTGGCAAAGGCTCGGTTCAATTCCGCATTAAAGATTGGGGTGTTTCCCGTCAGCGATATTGGGGGACGCCGATTCCAATTTTGTATTGCGAGCGATGCGGCGTTGTCCCGGTTTCCGAAAAAGACCTGCCGGTTCTGCTGCCGCCTAACGTAAAGCTGACAGGACAGGGCCAGTCGCCCCTGGCGAACGTGCCAGAGTTCGTGAACGTCTCCTGTCCCCAATGCGGAGGGCCAGCGCGCCGCGAGACCGATACCATGGACACGTTTGTGGATTCCTCGTGGTACTTCTACCGCTATACGAGCCCGCATCTAAACTCCGCGCCGTTCAGCGGCGAAGCGGTGGGATATTGGTTCCCGGTGGATCAATACATTGGGGGCATCGAACACGCGATCTTGCACCTGATTTACATGCGGTTTTTCACGAAGGTCTTCCAGGATATTGACCTGGTCGATTTTCCAGAGCCGGTCGCCCGCCTTTTCACTCAAGGAATGGTGATCCGCGAAGGCGCCAAGATGTCAAAGTCCAAAGGTAACGTGGTGGACCCCACCGAGATGTGCGCGCGTTACGGCGCGGACACGGTACGCCTCTACATGCTCTTTGCCGCGCCGCCGGAGCGCGACCTGGACTGGAACGAGGACGCCATTGAAGGCGCCTTCCGCTTCGTCAGCAAGGTTTACCGGTTGGTGGCGAGGCATCAGGGAAAGCTTCACTCGCTTGCCAGCACCGTGGGTGACGGCGCGGAGGCAAAGCTTCAGGATGGGTTGAGCCCGGAAGAGCGGCGCCTGCTGCGCAAGACTCATCAGGTGCTGCGGCATGTCTCCGAGGACATGCAGGAGCGGTGGCACTTCAACACCGATATCGCACTGGCCATGGAATTGGTCAACGAGTTGACCGAGCTCGAGCCCGCCGTTGAGACCGTGCAGATCCGGCCAGAAGTTTTGAAACACGCGCTGGAGCGGTTGGTTTTGATGCTCTCGCTGTTTGTTCCTCACCTGGCTGACGAGCTTTGGGAGAACCTGGGAAACAACCAGCCTGCTTTACGGACGCCGTGGCCGGATTTCGATGCAAAGTTGGCTGCCAAAGAGGAGATCGAGCTGCCCGTGCAGATTAACGGCAAGCTGCGCGCGCTCATCCGGGTGGCTGTGGAAACCAACGACGATGAGATTCGAGCTCACGCCTTGGCCAATGAAAAAATCCGCCAACATCTGGACGGCAAACAGGTGGTGAAAGTGATTACGGTTCCGAAGAAGCTCGTGAATATTGTGGCGAAGTGAGGAACCGTCATTCCCCCGTAGGCAGGAATCCATAGGGTAAGCATTTTGCCCAACGCCATTGCCGCAGGGAGAGCCGGAAGCCGTCAAACTGGATTATTCATGAACTTGCTGACTTGAAAGCCTGTCACTCTGAGCCTTTGTGTTTTAACGCAGCAAGCCGAAGGGCTCAGCATGACAATCCAGCGTTTTCAGCAACCTTGCTAATATTACTATGTTAAGTCGTTGGGAGCACCGTCAGGGCATGGCTTCAGCCATGCCGTTGGCGGTGGTCCCAAGATTCGGGCTTTAGCCCCTGAGGCCCTCAGCGGCTAAAGCCGCTTCTCCTTGCCTTGGTATTTGGCATGGCTGAAGCCATGCCCTAACGGTGCCTGACTCAACCTAACAATGTAATACTAAAGCTATACTCAATTTCTTCTGGATACCATTTCATGACTCAGCCGCGCCCGATTCTTATCCTGGATTTCGGCTCCCAATACACCCAGCTTATCGCTCGCCGCATCCGGGAATTGCAGGTGAGCGCGGTGATCCTGCCCTGCAACCAGCCTCTTGAGGAATTTGCGGCCTTAAATCCCGAAGCCATCATCCTTTCCGGTGGTCCTTCGTCCGTTTATGATCCGTCTTCTCCTCAATGTGATGAGAGGGTCTTGAAGTTGGGTGTTCCTGTGCTTGGAATTTGCTACGGCTTGCAATGGATATCCTACCGGCTGGGGGGCAAAGTAGCACCGGCTTCGAGACGCGAGTACGGCTTCGCAAAGCTGGAAATCGAGCGGCCCACGTTGCTTTTTGAGGGTTTGCCCTCGCCTTTGCGGGTTTGGAACAGTCACGGCGATCATGTGGTTGAGTTGCCGCCAGGCTTTCGCGTCACCGGCCGCACGGAGAATGCTATCTCGGCCATTGAGGATCCGGAGAAACGGATGTTTGCCGTGGAATTTCACCCGGAAGTTTGCCACACGGACCGCGGCGCGGAGATGCTTCGCAACTTTGTCTTTGAAATCTGCGGAATCAAGCCCAACTGGTTTCCGTCCTCGTTCATTGAAAGGACCGTCGAGAACGTCCGGGAGCAGGTCCAGGGCGAAAGAGCGCTCTGCGCGATCTCCGGAGGTGTAGACTCGGCGGTGGCCGCGACGCTCGCCGCCAGGGCCCTTGGGGACCGGTTGGTTTGTGTCTTCGTGGACAATGGCCTCTTGCGCAAAGATGAGTTTGGGAAGGTGGCTGAAATGTTGCGCCGCCACGCTCATCTGAATATCCGGGCTATTGACCGGTCTGACCGTTTCCTCTCCCGGCTTCGGGGCGTGACTGATCCCGAAAAGAAAAGGAAGATTATTGGCGAGGAGTTTATTCGCGTCTTCGAACAGGAGGCGCGGGAACTGGGTGATATTCGCTACCTGGTTCAGGGCACCCTTTACCCGGACGTCATCGAGTCTGTTTCCGTCAAGGGGCCTGCGGCAACCATCAAAAGCCACCACAACGTAGGTGGTCTACCCGCGGATTTGAATTTCAAGTTGATCGAGCCGCTCCGGGAGCTTTTCAAGGATGAAGTACGGGCCGTTGGCAGGGAGTTGGGGCTGGCGGAGGAATTTATCAACCGGCAACCCTTTCCGGGCCCAGGCCTCGCCGTGCGAATCCTGGGTGAAATCACGGTGGACCGTCTGCGCATGGTACGCGAAGCGGATGCCATCGTCGTGGAGGAAGTCCGGCAGGCCGGCCTTTATACCACCCTCTGGCAATCCTTCGCGGTGTTGCTCCCGGTTATGAGCGTGGGTGTTATGGGAGACGCGAGGAGTTACGCCAATACGATTGCCGTGAGGGCCGTCGAGTCCGAAGATGGAATGACGGCGGATTGGGCCAAGCTGCCCGGTGATTTGCTTTCTAGGATAGCCACACGAGTCGTGAATGAGGTGCAGGGGGTAAACCGGGTGGTCCTGGACATCACATCGAAGCCACCCGGAACCATCGAATGGGAGTAAAGACACAAACGCGACCGCGAAAAACCCTTGCGCACCGCGTGCTCAGTACCATCCAAAGGAATTACCGGCTGGCCAGTTTCTGAGCCATATAGAGCAGCAATTGGCGGTCTTTTTCTTCGATTTTGTCCAAAACCCGCTTGACCTTCTCGAAGAACCGTACTTGCTTTTCCTGCTCTTCGCTGAGGACCAACTCCTCAGGCGTCTGACGGCTGCTCAGATTGGGCAGGACCGGTGGGTCATCACCCTCATAGAAAAGCTGGTAAAGAGGGACTTCCAATGCTGCTGCAAGCCTCTCCAGCGTTTCGAGAGACGGAACCGTATGGCCGTTCTCAACCCGGGAGATATAGCAGCGCAGCAACCCTGTGCGCTTTTCTATGTCACCTTGGGACAAAGTTCGTTCTTCACGTAACTTTCGAAGTCGGCGTCCTATAATCATGGGGCTATCATGTCATAACGTCCAAAGTTAGTCAACTAAAAAATAGGGTAATGCCGGAATCGGGCAACAGCAAGGTTGGATGATAACCTGTAACCCGCTGGCAGGATATATCGTCTCTATCATGTGGGACGAATGACAATGGAAGATGGATGTCAAGTTCCGGACAAGAAGGGCAAGAAGTTGAGTGGATCAAAGGAGCGCAGGGTGGAGACCGTGAAGCCTTTGGTCTGCTCGTCCAACAGCACCAGAGGCGCGTTTTTTCCCTGGTTTTTAACCTCGTCCGGCGTCCCAACGAAGTTGAGGACCTGGCCCAGGAGGTCTTCATCAAAGCCTACCGCGCCATCCGTTCTTACAATTTCAAGGCTTCCTTTGCCGCTTGGATTTCGCGGATCGCCGTCAACCACTGTTACGACTTTCTGCGGCGGGAGCGGTCATCCAAGGTCAGTTATTATTGGCAGATCTCCGAAGATGCGCAACGGGCGATTGAGGCCCACGCCGGCATTAAGGAACAGGAGAGCCTGGAAGAGCAGACTGCCGCGCGGGAACTGGCCGGGAGATTGCTCGAACGCGCTCCAGCGGAGGACCGGGTGATCCTGACTTTGAGGGAAATCGAGGGAAGGCCCATCGAGGAAATCGCTGGAATTTTGAACTTAAACCCGAGTACTGTAAAAGTCCGTTTACATCGCGCCCGCAAGCGGATGCTTGAAGACCTGCAGCGTTGGCGCAAAAGGAGCGGCCATGCGATGTGACCAAGTCCGTCAAACTCTTGAAGAGAGCGGTGAAGCGTACCCTGCCCCGGTACTTCATCACCTCCGCCATTGCCCCGAGTGCGCGGCGTATGAGCACCACTGGCGCTGGGTGCGGGCGGGGCTGCTCGCATTAGCTCGGGAGACCGCGCCGGAACCCTCGCTGGGCTTTGCCAGACGGCTGATTCGGCGGCTGGAGGAAGGCTTTCTTCCCATGCGGCTGGTGGGGGAGTTTTTTGAGACGGCGGGCCGGCGAGTTGTCTATTTTACACTGCTGCTGGCAACGGTCCTGCTTCTGGCGATTGCCTTGCCGTCCTCCGGCCCATTGCGCGGGAGGCCAGCTCGCGATGTTTCCTGGCCACAGCCGGAAATCGTGGCGACGCGGGATTACCCGATTCCCCCTAGCGAATTACCCGGAGCTGGGTTTTCCCTGACCTCCGAATCCGACGTTTCTGGCGGTCAAAAGTAAATGCTGACCCGGCGGGTTTACATCTATTTCGTGCTCACATTCCTTCTCGGCATCGTTTGTGGTGGGGTAGGACTCTACTATTATGCTTGGTCCACCGGTCACTGGCACAACAAGTTCAGCAAAGAAACGGTGATCAAAAGCCTATCTCATGATCTACGGCTTAATTCCTTGCAGGTCCAGCAGTTACGGTCGATCATGGACGACGCGGACCAGCAATTCGATGCCCTTCATAAGCAAGTAGAGCCCCAGTTTGCGGCTCTTCACCATCAGACGCAGCAAAGGATACGCCAGATCCTGACCCCGGCGCAGATCCAGAGATTCAATGAAATGATCCGGCGATTCGAGGAGAAAAGAAAGAAGCAACCTTAAAACAAAGCGAACCGGAAAAAACCGGTTGAGTGAAGAAGCCGGAAGGCGTAAGTGGTCGAGAATGCAGAATGACAAAAATTGTCCAGCGAAGCCCACTGCCCCGCGCCATCGCAACGGGGGGCGACGGTAGCCTATCAAGAGAGCCGGATGATCCCCAATAAGCAGAATGAGCTAAGTTTCCCAAACCACGGGCACAACAGCAGATATCCTGCACCGCATCAGACCGTATAGAAAGGCATTTTGAACATGGCAGAAAGCGCATCGAAGCCCCGAAAGAAAAAAATCCTTACTCTTTCCATCATTGGCTTGGCGGTTCTGGTCACGATCGGCATGGTGATGCACTCCAAGTCCCAGGACCCAAAGTACCTGACGGCTCAGGTGGGTCGGGGTAGCATTACGGCGGTGGTTCAGGCGACCGGGACGATCAATGCGCTTACAACCGTTCCGGTAGGGTCGGACGTTTCCGGGACTGTGCAATATGTGTTTGCGGATTTCAACACGCGTGTCCGGGCTGGCCAGGTCTTGGCGCAGCTTGATCCAACGGATTATGAAGCTCAGGTCATCCAGGCGCGAGGCAATCTGCAGAATGCGGAAGCCAACGTTCAAAATCTTCATGCTAGCGTAGCAGCGCAGGACGCGGCCATCGAGACCAACAGGGCCAACTTGGTGCGCCTGCAGGCGGCGCTGAAATACTCGCAAGTAAATGAAAAGCGCATCGTCGACCTGGCCGACCAGCAGATCGTCTCCAAGGATCAGAGCGACCTCGCGGTTTCCACGCTGGATCAGTCCATTGCCCAGGTGCGGGCCCAGGAGGCGCAAACGAACCAGTCCATCGCCCAATTGAACCAGACCAAGGCTCAGCTTGAGGAGGCGCGGGCGCAAGTGATGGTGATGACCGGGGCCCTGCAACAGGCGGAAAAGAATCTGTCGGATACCACAATTATTTCGCCCCTCGACGGAACCATCGTGGCCCGCAACATCGACGTGGGCCAGTCCGTGGCCGCCAGCTTTCAAGCCCCCAATGTTTTCACGATTGCTCAGGATCTTGGGCACATGCAAGTGGATACGGCCACCGACGAATCCGACACCGGAAACATCAAAATTGGCTCCGAGGCCACGTTCCAGGTGGACGCTTTCCCCACCGAGACATTCCGGGGCCGGGTTAGCGCCATCCGTCTGAACGCCACTATTGTGCAGAACGTCGTCACCTATGACACCGTGGTCAATTTCGAAAATCCCAATGAAAAGTTGCTCCCCGGTGAAACGGCCTATGTCACGATTCCGACGGGCGAAGCCAGGAACGCCCTGATGATCCCGAACGCGGCTCTGCGATTCACTCCCACGCTGCCTCCACAACAATTACAAACTCTTTACCGCGAGCGCAAAATACCGCGCTCGGCGACAACGCCGCACCTGGGTGGTTCCCAGGTGGTTTGGGAGCTCGGTCCCAATAAAAACCTGATTCCCGTCGCAGTCAAAGTAGGCATCACCGATTACAGCAACACCCAACTGCTGTCCGGCGGCCTGAAACAAGGAACTACGCTGGTGACGGGTGAAGAACTGACCGGGTCGGGCCAATTCCGCAATGCGGTTTCCGGTGGCCCAAGGTTTGGAGGGCCGCATCATCACTAGGCCGTGGGTGTTCAGCCCGGAATATTCACGAACTTCCAATAGAGGACGGTCAGGGCACGGTTGAAACCGTGCCCTGACCGTCCTCGAGTAAAACATCGTGGATAATCTAGGTTCGAGGAGCCGGTGAACTCCGGCCAAGGGACCGATCGGGTGATTGCAGCATGAGGAGTTTCCGTAATGGCTGAGAAATTGGCACAGTCTGACTTGGTAATGGAAAGCGGGCCAGAAGCGGGCACGCCGATGATCCGGGTCGAAAACCTCCACAAGACCTACGATCTCGGTGAAGTTCAGGTTCACGCTCTTCGCGGTGTTTCCCTGACCGTTTATTCCGGCGAATTCGTAGCCATCATGGGAGCCTCGGGATCCGGCAAGTCAACATTTATGAACCTGCTGGGTTGCCTCGATCGTCCCACCCGCGGGCGGTATCTTCTGGAAGGACAGGACGTCTCTGAGCTTACCAAAGTGGAGCTTGCCAAGATCCGGAATCGCCGGATCGGCTTTGTGTTCCAAGGGTTCAACCTGTTGCCCCGGACCTCGGCGGTGGAAAATGTCGAGTTGCCCCTGATCTACTCTTCCGTTCCTCACCTGGAGAGGGTGGAGCGCGCCAAGGCCTCGCTTCGTTCGGTGGGCCTGGAAGGACGCGAGGACCATCATCCCGCCCAACTTTCTGGTGGCCAGCAGCAACGCGTGGCCATCGCTCGCGCTTTGGTGAACAATCCCTCGATTGTGGTTGCCGACGAACCCACCGGGAACCTGGACAGCAGGACCAGCGTGGAAATCATGGAGATTTTTCAGAGACTGAACGAGGAAAAAGGGATCACCATTCTCCTGGTTACACACGAATCAGACATTGCCCGGTTTGCCAAACGCGTGGTGTTGTTCCGCGATGGCAAAATCCGCCGTGACAGCCTGGTGGAGGGCCGCGTGGATGCGGCCCAAGCGCTGATTTCATTGCCAGGGATTGATGAGGATGAGGACGATGGGGAGGAATCCTGATGGATTATTCGGCCGTCTTTCGCGTTGCCCTTCGGGCCCTCACCCGCAATAAGATGCGGACGGCTTTGACCATGCTGGGCATCATCATCGGCGTAGGCGCCGTCATCTGTACGGTCGCCATCGGCGAAGGCGCGTCCAACCAGGTGCAGGAACAAATCCGGAGCCTGGGCGACAATATTGTGTTCGTCTCGGCGGGAAGTGTGAACTCGCACGGCGTCCACATGGGCAGCGCCGCGACGAAGACTCTAACCGCGGATGACGCCAAGGCCATCGGCCAGATTCCTTTCATCAAGGAGGAATCGCCCGGAGTGGGAACCAGCGGCCAGATTGTTTACGGCGATCAGAACTGGTATACCCACATCCGGGGCGTATCGCCCGCCTACCTCGACATTCGCCGCTGGCCGGTGACCGAGGGCAGTCCGTTTTCGAACCACGATGTGGCGGCGGCGGCGAACGTCGCCCTGATCGGCACCACGGTGATGCAAAACCTTTTCCCGGCGAATGAAGATCCGGTCGGCAAGATGATCCGCGTCCAAAACCTGCCGTTCCGCGTGATCGGTGTCTTGCAATCCAAGGGGCAATCCCCGTTCGGCCAGGACGAAGACGATACCATCATCTGTCCCTATACCACCGTGCAGAAGAAACTCGCCGGCATCAGTTGGATCCAGTTTGTCATGGCCTCTGCAATTTCGACACCCGCCATTCCGCCTTCGGAACAGCAGATTGAGGGCTTGCTCCGTCAGCGGCACCATCTTCGTCCGGACGAAGATGACGATTTCATCATCCGCAGCCCCAACGATCTTGCCAATGCACAGGCCCAATCCGGCCGGATCTTGACGCTGCTGCTGGCCAGTATCGCTTCCGTCTCTTTATTGGTGGGGGGCATCGGCATTATGAACATCATGCTGGTCTCGGTAACCGAGCGGACCCGGGAGATTGGCGTGCGCATGGCCGTGGGCGCCACCGAGGAGGACGTACAGCTCCAGTTCCTGAGCGAAGCGGTGGTTCTGAGTATGCTGGGAGGCGCCATGGGAGTGGTGATGGGCGTCATCGGCTCCATCCTGGTCTCCAGTATGCTTCGCTGGCCCACTTTGGTTCCGCCGGAAGCGATCGTGATTGCGGTTTTTTTCTCAGCCGGTGTCGGCGTGTTCTTCGGCTATTATCCGGCGCGCAAGGCGGCGCACCTTGACCCGATTGAAGCCCTCCGCTATGAGTAAGACGGCCCGGCTACCGCCCGGGCTCGGAACCAGGTAGGCACGTTCAGTCAACAATCGAATGAAAGTGATGAGGTCCATGAAAACCATGCACAAGTTAATCCACAAGCGGCTCCTAGCCGCCACCTTCGCCGCGCTGGTCATGGGAGTTCTAGCCGCACCCGCCTTCTCGGCAACGGCTACGCCCCCACGCGCGGGTGAAACCGAGCATTTCTTCATCATTTCTTCTGTCGATTTGCGCAAGCATGAGTTGTTCCTTCGCCACCCCACCGACGTGACCACGGTCATGAATATAACCAGCAGCACCGAGTTCCTTGACGAAAACGGGAAGAAGATCCCGTTCAGCAATCTGCATGCCGGCAACACGGTCTACGTAACTTTCTACGCTGGATCCAAGGGCGCTCCTGTGGCCACGCGCATCCGCAAAGGGCCCATGACCCTGCAAGCGCTGCACCAGCGCTACCTGCATTTCAAATAGGAATCAACCGGCGCTCCGGGTTTCAAGTTACTCGACAATTGCCTCCACCCCGCGGCCCTATGGAACGTAGAGACCGGGTTCAGACGGGCAGTCCTCCAGCTCTGTTTGTTGAGATGAGTGACTTCAGCGGATGATATAATCACAGGGGTGGCATACTGCTCCATTCAGTCGCCTCATGCGGTCAATCTGTCGTGCGCCAAAAGACCCGCAGATCGCGGGGCACTATCTATTTATTTGAATTGCAGTTGACTTTCGCCAAATGTTCGCCTAGTCTACGGGTGACGGAATATCCACCGGCAACGTCCTTAACGAATGCTATTTCGGTAATTTGCTAAATGCGTTTCGGAGCGCCCCACCCAATTCCGTATCAAGGCAGTAAGCGGCTGCTCGCACCCGCGATTCTCTCTTTTGTCCCAAGGGACAGATTCAAAAGGCTGATTGAACCTTTCGCGGGTTCAGCAGCCATCACGCTCGCAACAGCGCAGAAGCACATGTTCGAGCAATACGTAATCGCAGATTTGCTTAAGCCCCTGACGGATATCTGGCAGGAAATCCTCAGGCACCCCGCAAAGCTAGGGGAGACTTACAGTGCGTTGTGGTACTCGCAATTGAAAGGTGATCCGGCAAAAAGGTTTAACGAAATCCGGGAACAGTTCAATGAGGATCAAGAGTCGGCTAAACTGCTTTTCCTGCTTGCGCGCTGTGTGAAGAATGCCGTCCGGTTCAGCGCGACCGGCCAGTTTAATCAATCACCTGATCGTCGCCGTCGCGGCATGTGCCCTGACACAATGGATCAGGAGATCCGTGCAGCTCATCGACTACTGAACGGTAAGTGTCGGGTCATCTGTAGCGACTTTCGTGAGGTGCTCCGGTTGGCCAGGCGCAATGACTTGGTCTACATGGACCCACCCTATCAAGGAATTAGCGGAGGGCGTGATAGGCGCTACATAAAAGGAGTGCTGCGCAACGAGATGGTCGAAGCGCTCGTAGACCTAAATAATCGCGGTCACTACTGTCCGGTTAACGACTTTGAGTGTAAGCACAACTCATTTCGTAGCAATAGATTGGCTGTAATTCTGACTCGTTTCGATTTCAATTTTTTGCGTCCTGTGTGCGAGGGCTGAGGTAAACGTCGGGTGAAAACAAAGAAGATACACTCTCCGCCCGACACTGCATGTACGTACTGTTTTACACTTTTTCGCGTGGTTAGGCATCGTCAAAAGCCCCATAAAATGCGGGTTCGGAGGCCACAGTTGCTAAGTTCAGACATTCAATCTTCTGAAACCATTCAATCCGTGAAGGTTATAACCGGACAGTAGTGAATCGCGGTATCGAATATATCTTAAGTTATGACGGTCACTGTGGTGAGAAATCGTACGGTGAACCGTTGCCTGATCACCTGAACACGCATCGCGTCTTGCTAGAAGTGGGACGCTCAAGTCAGGCCACGCTAAACGGGCGAGATCATGTCACAGTCGAATCGGTGTACTTGTCGCCAGGCCTCTACGGTGGTGCGACCCCGGCTAAAGTTCCGCTAAAGGCATTCAGTCCACAAATTGCTTTATTCTCCTGACTCGATCAGGAGTTCTTTTACTCCTTGGGCAACCGATCTTCCCCGCCGCTTGCAGCGTGTCCGGAACTCATCGAACTTTTGGACTTCTTCACCTTCGAATACCAAATCGACTCGTCTTATTTGCTCCATCGCCACATGCACGTGTTTTTCTGGGTTTGCCCAATAGCAGGACTGGCAGGTCTTCACTTGTTTGAGTTTCAGCAAGTTTGGGCAGTGCTCGCAATTCCAAGACTTGCGGCGATTGCACGTGCTGCAGAGCACCATGTATGGAGTGCCAGGAGAAGCCTGGCTGATCTTGTAAGCTGCAAGGAGCTTAC
>CALCEB010000179.1 GCA_937900045.1 uncultured Acidobacteriota bacterium | reverse complement strand
ACTCAGGCCCCTCGAATCCTAAAGTCAGCGCTTTTCACGCCGGATTCAGGTATATAGTGGCCGCCGCTGAGCGTGGCAACCCTTGTCCCAGGCACACCTTGCGTAGCAATATTCAGCTAGGTGCAATACTTCCGAGTGCGTCATCCGACCAGAATCTCCCACAGAGTCGTCGGCAAGCACTGCGCGACAAGGAGGAGACTACGTGTACTTCGAGACACAACCCATTGCAGAAGGTGGTCATCTTGACCTCAAAGTCGGGATCTCATTTTTTCAGGGAGTAGCGTGTCTTAGGGAGGCGGAGTTCGGCCTGGGTCAGGCGGTGATGAAGTTTCGAACGGCTCAGTTTCTGCAAGGCCTGGTAGCTCGTGGCCCGGCAGCTGGAAAAGGCGATCAACACCACTCGGCGCGGAGGATTTAAGCGCCCCTAGCCCGATAGTAACCCCGATACCATTCGACGAACCTCCCAATGCCCTCATCGATGGAGGTTTGGGGTTTAAAATCGAAGTCACGGACTAAGTCATCCACGTCGGCATAGGTGGCGGGCACATCGCCAGGCTGAATTGGGAGCAGACGCTTTTGGGCATTCTTCCCAAGCTTGGCTTCGAGGAGTTCAATGGGTCGACTGTTTCCAATGTTATAGATTCGGTAGGGGGCATTGCTAGAGGCACTACTCGGATGACCACTGTCCCAATTTGGGTCGGGCTGCGGAATTTTCGCCATCACGCGGACGACTCCTTCCACAATATCATCAATGTAAGTGAAGTCGCGCTGCATCTTGCCGTAATTGAAGACCTCAATCTCCCGGCCTTCAAGGATGGCTTTAGTAAAGTGAAACAGGGCCATGTCCGGCCGTCCCCAAGGCCCGTACACGGTGAAAAAGCGAAGCCCGGTCGAAGGAATCCCATAGAGGTGGGCGTAGACGTGAGCCATCAATTCATTGGCTCTTTTGGTGGCGGCGTAGAGACTGACAGGATGGTCCACGTTTTGGTGAGTCGAAAACGGCATTTGGGTGGTCGAGCCGTAGACGGAACTGGAAGAGGCGAAGACCAGATGGTTTACGCTTCCGTGCCGACAACCTTCCAAAAGGTTGGCGAAACCGAGTAGGTTGGACTCCACATAGGCGTGTGGATGCGTGAGCGAGTACCGCACTCCGGCCTGGGCGGCCAGATGGACCACACAGTCAAATGCGTGATTGCTGAAAAATTGCTCGATTTCCTTGCGGGAAGTGAGATCGAGCTTGAAAAACCGGAACCTGGGTTGTGTTGTGAGTTGTGACAGGCGCGCCTGCTTCAAGGTCGGGTCATAGTACTCGTTGAGGTTGTCCACGCCAAGGACCAGCCTGCCCTCCTCTAGCAGACGCTTGGAAAGGTGAAAGCCGATGAACCCCGCGCAACCGGTAACAAGAAGTCTTTGCATCTACACCTCCTGCGTAAGGAAGATTTTTTGGAAGGGTGAGAGTCGTCCGATTCGACTCGCTGCCTACCAGTCTCGCTCCGCCCGTCCTTCTGCGGATGACCTTCGGGGATTTCCTGATGGCCTGGGGAGGCAAGCTAAGCGCCGCTCAAAGGAAAGAGGATGACGCCTTTTGGGCACGCTCAACGACCTCCGAATTTTGATCCTCCATCCCCTGGAACCTACTTCCCCCCCGTCCCACGCGAAGCCGGGGAGGGCATGACAGCGAAGGGAATTTCAACAAAGGCCGCAGCATTGGTTGGAGGGTCCATTACATTGACCTGCAGCGTATATCGGCCGACAGGGAAATCCTGCAGCGGAATGTCCGTGAGATAGCGGTTCCAACCGGCCCGGTTTTCTAAGGTGTTGCCGGGAAATGGACCTGCCTCAGAAACCATGACACCGCGCCGAAAGAAAAGAAGTGCAAAGGAAGGCGGTTTGGAATTCAAAGAAGCAGCCCCGTGCTGTTCGGTCCCTGGATCATACGACTCAAAATACACGTAAAGGGATTGACCTCGGCGGAAGACATTCGTCACGCTGGGTAGCATGGTCTCACTGCCGGCCATACGAATCGGTCTGGAGCGCCCTTTGTGCTTGTTGGGCTCACGCCGTCTGTTCCTCACCGCTGTCGTGGCGAGCTGGTTTGAGATGACCACCGAGCTGAGGTTCAGATCGCCAGGCTGGAGGGCCGGAAGATTGAGGGCCGATTCAAACGAGCCCATCTTGCCGCTTTCGTTTTCACGGGCGACCACTTTGAGGTCATAACTCCCCGACGGCAAAGTGAGGACGCCTTGATACAAGATATTGCCCTTCAGGATTTGTTGGTACTCCGTGTTGCTAATCTTCAAACGCAAGGTATCGCGCAAAAATCCGGCCGTACCACCGGTCTTGTCTTTGGCGCGCCAGACGAAGTCAAACTCGGTTTCACGTTGGCGGGATTTTCCCAGGAATGAGATGGCAGAGCCGGGTATCTTGGCAGCCAGCATGACCGTGTAATGATGGGCGTCTTGAGCAAAATAGGAAGCCTGAACGGCCATGGGAAGGTCAAGAAAGGGCGCGTCTTGGTCAAGCGCCTGCTGCAATTGCAGATTCTTATCTTCCCGGGTAAACTGCCGGTAGTTCTTCGGCGCAAAATACCCCGGGCGGGCCTCAACTTTCATGCCGGGGCGGTCAACCTCCACACGGATGCGGCGGAAGCGTCCGTCCGCCTTCGTGTTCGAAGGCGAGTACGCCAGCAAGTAGTAAATGGAATTGTCCTCCTGCACCTGGCGAAAAGCCGAAGCAAAGTTATTCATATCATAAAAAGTTCGCCCGCCCGTATCGGCGGAAAGAGCCGCTAGCGTTTCGCGGCTTCCATGCATTTTTGCAACGGCGGATGCGACAGCCTGGTTCGTATAGATCGCCGTGCCCGCTGGCGCCGCCATGCTTGCGTCTCCACCAGGCGGCAAGGCCAGCAGGCCGCGTGTGTCCATCGTATAGATGGAGACGTCAGCGCGGTTGGCGGCGCTTTCGGTGGCACGCAGTTGCGCCTGATTCTCAAGACCGGTCCGCTCCATCCCGCTCGAGAAATGAATCACCGACTTACGGCCCGGCAAAGGCTGGAGCATTTCAGCGAGGGATTGCAGAGCAGCGAGTTTTTCGTCGCTATTGAAAATATTGAATTCAGTTTCGTCAGGGGTAAACGCGTCCGAGACGTTCTGATTGACCACCGTTTGCCCCAACCGGTTCGTGGTTCCCGCTTCCCCTTCAGTCCCTGTCTGGCTGAGCTCAGAAGATTCGCCGGTCTGGATTGAATGGAGAGCCTTATCAATCGCTGCCCGGCTATTGGTGAAGTCCTGCACAACCCGCAGGTCTGTGGTGTAAGTGACGACGGCCACCAAATCTGCGCGGATCATCTGATTCTTTGCAAATTGCCCGGCAGTGTGCAGGGCGCGCATCAGGTCATCGACGTTCAGAGAGGTAAGGTCGAAGAACAAGACGATCATCCGGTGATTTTCGGTGACGCGGGCGGTTGACTGGCCCGGAGGAAGTTTGCCCAAATCGATTGTGGCAGGAGCTCCAGGCGAAGCCTGAGATGTCGCCAGCTTCTGAATGTCTTCGAGGCTGACTGAGGTGACTCGTTGCTTCACGCCATCCTCGAACACGTGAAAAGCGGATGGCTCCAAGTCCGTCACCGGGTTTCCCTTGCGGTCGGTGACGCGAACGTCAACTTGCACCTCGTTCCGCTGAAGCTTCAACACAAAGGGCTGCGCCTGGTTTGAATAGCCTAACGTCTGCGGTGGTATTAGCCCTCCAGCGGGTGACGGCTTCGCAAGCGGCCGGAGCTCGCAAACCAGTAATCCTGCAGTCACGAGAGCCAAGGCGATGCACAAACGAACCGCTGAAGGCAGTTGAACTTTGCGAGGGTGAAAATGGCTTGCATTATCTCTTGATCCTGTTCTCATGATCTCTTCTCTTCCTGATCGAATCTTTTGGATGAACACTATGCCTCGTTTCTACCCGGCATGGCATGACTCAATGCTGATGAGCGAGTTGCTAGACGAGGCGTTTGCCGCCGTTCCGGACACTCGCTCAACAGCTTGTTAGAATTGCAGCCGCAAAGAAATAAGCAGCACGCGCATCGGCATCACGCTTGTAATCCGCCCGTAGTTCGCCGCGTTCACTACGGTGCCGAGACCGTTAAAATTCGGGTTGTTAAAAATATTGTCCGCCTCGACGCGGAAATCGCCGGTGATGTTTCTCTGATCGGAGAATGTCACAAAGCGGTCCAGAGAGGCGTCAAAATTGAGCAAGTCTGGACCAGGGATGGTGTTTCGACCGGCATTGCCGTAAAAGCCGGCTGGCGGCAGCGTAAATGCGGCCGTATTGAAGAATTGTAGATTGTTTTGCTGGGAGCTTGCAATCGCCGCCGCGGCGCCGGTGGCTTGAGCGCGCAGCGAGGAAAACGGCGCCGCTCCCGCCACATTATTGCTGATGTTGCCCAAAATATAGGCGGTGTAGGGAAAGCCGGATTGATAAGTGGTCACGCCGCTAATCTGCCAGTTGCTAAAGATCTGGGCCAGAATGCCTCCGTTGTCCAAAAAGCGGTGGCGTGGTCCAAACGGAAGTTCGTAAGCGTCGTCGATCAACAGCCGGTGCGTGGGATTGAAGCCGGACAGTCCCCACTCCGCAGCCAGGTTAAAAGGATTCTGTGCGACGATGTTGCCGTAGCCCCCCACCGTAGCGGCATCATCCATGGCTTTCGAATAGGTGTAATTGATATCAAAAGAAAAACCGCTATGAAATTGGCGACGAAGGCTGCCTTGCACTCCTTGGTAATTGGACGAAGCGCCGGACGTGTCATAAATGAAGGGCAAGGCGTTCCTCAGGCGCAGGCCGCCACCCACAGAGCCGGGCGGCGCACTGTTGGGCGCAAGCAGCAAATTCAAGTGCGTACCTCGTGTGCCAATATAGCCCAATGTAGCAATCAGATTCGGAGATATTTGGTCCTCCAGCATGAAGTTCCAAGTTTGCGCATAAGGGGTGAGGTAATGCGGGTCCACTGCGTAGGTGTTACGCAGCGGCCTCTGACCCGAAGCCGGAAAACCGTTGGCCAGCGTCAGGACTGACGACGGACTGGTGACCTGTGTGCTTGCTTGGGCGAATGGCGGCTGGTTCGCCAGATAGGGAACCAGGAGTTGATACATGGATTGGTCATAAAAGATTCCGTATCCGGCTCGAATCACCAACCCCCGCTTGGCCCAAGGACGAAAGGCGATCCCCAACCGTGGTGAAAAATCATTCGGATCGCTGTAAATCAGGGAAGGAGGATAAGATCCAGGCGATTGGCCGGTGACCACATTCGCAGTGCTAAAGCCTTGTCCGATCGTGAGGTTTGAGAGATGGCCATATTTTTCGCTGAAGGGATTGAAATATTCGTAACGCAACCCGGCATCCACCGTGAGACGCGGAGTGGCTTTCCAGTCATCCTCCACAAAGCTGGCGAAATCCTTTGAACGGAAGTAATTGCTGCTTGTCCCGTAACGCACGGAGGTGGTTTGCGGCAAACCCAGAAGGAAATCGGCAAAATCGAAACCGGTTCCTCCAACCGGGGCGCCGCCCGCTGTGAAATTGCTTGTAGAATAGCCGCTGAAGATGAACGTGCCGCGGGCGTTCGGGTCCGTCACGGAGTTGAGCTGCACATCGGCGATTTGAGCGCCAAGTGTCAAAGTGTGGGCGCCACGGTTCATCACCACGGTGTCCCCAAAACGGAAGGTTTGGTTGCGGATCAGCGAAGGAATCACATCATTAAGGGGATTGAAATTAGTGAAGTCGATCCAAGGGACGCCCCAATCCATGGGAATTTGCGAAACGCCTTGAATCCCCAGGGCGCCAGCGATGTTCTGGTTGAATGCAAAGGGATTCAATGTATTGATGCGCTCACGGTTATAGTTGGCGGTTAAGGTATTCACAGTGAGCGGGTTGATCGTATGTGTTTCCGTCAGGTTCACATTTTGGGCGAGCAGCGACCGGTTTTGGGTGAGACCGGGATAATCATAGAGGGCGTTGGAGCGGCTGGAATTGAGGTAGTAAAATGCACTCAAGCTGTCCCGGCCGGAGAACTGGTGAACGATCCGCGCCATGACACGGTCGTGCGCGGAGGGAAGACTCTGCTGCAGGTGGAAGTTTTGCACGCTGCCAGGAAGATTGGGCGGAGGAATGTAATTCAGCAACCCAGCCGCAGCACTGCTGATGCGGTAACCAGGAATCTGATTGCCGGCAAAGGGCAGCCGGGGTCCAAGCGGATTGCTCTGGGGATCGTAAATGATGGGCGTGGTGCCGGCGAACGGACCTGCTGGAATGACTGTTTGAGAGAAATCGCCATTGCGCTCAGCGAGCGTGGGCACTGTGGAATAGATGTCGAAAGGGCGAGTCATGCGTTGCAAGTTATAATGAATGTAGAAGCTGGTCTTGTCGCGCCCGTTGTAAATATGCGGCAGCACCACAG
>CALCEB010000178.1 GCA_937900045.1 uncultured Acidobacteriota bacterium | reverse complement strand
ACCTAGTGAATCGGACTTTTTACCACGGCAGCTCTTCTAACCACCTCGGCTCTCGAACAGCGAAAAAGTAAAGAAAAGGCCGCAGAGTTTCTGGAATGCGAAACTCTGCGTTGCAAGGTCGTAATTTCTTGCTTTCTTAGCAAGCTTTCTAGAACACGTCATTCCCGCGAAAGCTTGTCCCCGCGAAGGCGGGGACGGGAATCCACATCCCGGCCCTGCGCGGCATGGACCCTCGCCGGCGCGGGGGGGTGACGACAAAATTGGCAGCGGCGCCTGAACCGGAGGCAATACCCGCGAGGAAATACCCACGACGAGAAAAAAAGTTCGTCGTACCTACCGGCTAGAAGATCAACTTCAGCGCGAACTGGATGAGCCGTGGATCCCTCACGCTCAGAACTTGGCCGAAGGTGCTGTCCGTAATGTTTCCGTCCGGTTGCAAGAATTGAGCGTGATTGAAAAGGTTATAAAACTCCGCGCGGAATTCCATCCGAGTCCCCTCAGTAAGCGGTGTGCTCTTCAAAAAAGCCATGTCGAAGTCGTTGATTCCCGGGCCGCAGCAGACCGAGCGGGGCGAGTTGCCGATGGTTCCGAGAGCGGGCTGGGTGAAGGCCGCGGTGTTGAAGAAGTAGTGGGCCCCGTTGCGAGGATTCATGGTTTGGAGCGTCCCGGTAAAGTTCGGCTCGCCCGGAAATTCAAAGTCGGCGCTGTTCATTAACTCAATATCCGAAGAAGACGTGATGCGGATGGGGAAACCACTCTGCAAAGTCGTGATGCCTGACATCGCCCACCCATCCAGAAGTTTCCCTGCAAAGCCGCTGTACTTCGGAACCGGAAACTCCCAGTAATAGCTCAGTACAAATCGATTGTCGCCGTTGAATAGGCAGGGCGCGTAGCTGCTCTGGAAATTCAAAGGGTTCAAGACGTTTTCGAAGCTCGAAGCCTCGTCAAAGCAGCGGCTGAAAGTGTAAGCACCGAGAAATTGCAGTCCTTTCGCAAACTTCCTCTCAACCGAGACCTGCGCCGAATTGTAGTTGGAATTGGCGATGGTGTCCTGCGCGAAGATACTGCCAAAGACGGGAACGCCGTCCGGCGGGCAGCCCACGCCGGTGGTGGGCTGGCAGAGCGGAGAGGAATAACGCCGCAAGCCAACCAGGGTGATTGCCGGATTATTGGGTCCGGTGACTTGGGAGACGGAACCGTAAGGCAGGTGCAAGGTCATGCCCGCAGGGATGGCTCCCGCCGGAATGGAAAACGAGCTATCCGCGAAAAAAGGACCGCACGCCAAGTTGGAAGACAGAGTGGGATTGGAGTTGGCGTAGTAGTTTGAGATATTCTGCAAATCCAGGCAGGTCTGCGCATTCCCAAAATTGAGGTCATGAGTAGCCAGCAATCGGTGGCCCTGGGTTCCGACGTAACCTAGCGTTAGGACCGTAGAGGTTGAGAGCTGGCGCTCAATCGTGAAGTTGTATTGGTCCATATATTGGGTGCGCATGTCCGGTTGGAATTGCCCGAAGAGCACGATGGGACGGAAGATCGACCAATCCACTGGCTGGCCCGGAATTGGATTCTTGATGCCGTTAAACGGATTGGGGCTGATGGAGCCGTTTTGACCCTCGAAGGGTGTGTTGAATAGGGTGTTGGAGAGCACGGAGCTGCCCCCGAAGGGCGGCTCGGCGCTGAACTGCTCCAGCACCAGTTGCTCAATGGGATTGTAAAAAATTCCCCAACCCATGCGCACGCTGGTCTTACCGGGGCCGCCGGTGATTTTGGAGAGAACGCCGTCATTCCAGTCCGGGCTGAAGGCCAAGCCAATGCGCGGCGCAAAGGACTTGTAGTAAGTCTGGGTGAGCCCCGCGGGGATGCCTTTGTCGCCTGGAATCACCAGGCCCGTCGGGAATATGGATGCGCCCGCTGTGCCCGGACCGCAGGCGGTGGACGAAAGGCCCAGCGACTGCTCGCTGGCCGGTGAGAGTTGGCAAGGATAGATGGTGTCATTCTGGCCGGGCCGGAAGGTCTGGACGTGGTGAGCGATGTCAGCCAGCGGCGTATCCAGCTCCCAGCGTAATCCGTAGTTCAAGGTCAGATTGGGCTTGATCTTCCAGCTATCCTGCCCATAGAGATAAACGCCCGTGTCGCGGATGTATTCGTAATTCGCCGCTCCTTGCGTATAGCTGTCTGGCAGACCCAAAAGGTAGTTGGGCGTGAGGTCCTGAGTGCCGTTGGCTAGAGAGAGACCGGGATCGTTAGGTCCTCCGCCGAAGTAAGAGAATTCGCCGTTCACGTTAAAGTAAAGGGTTTGGTTGAACTGATTCCGCTGAACGTCCGCGCCGAACTTGGTGGTGTGATTGCCAATGACTTTACTGAGGTTGTCCGACCATTCAAAGGTGTTACCGGCCTGCGGCAACTGGCCTTCAAAATTATTGCCGATCGCAAAGCCGCCGGACACGGCGATCGAAGGAACGCCTTCGAATTTTGCCCCAAGACCGGGAGTGATGCCCAACGCTGGATTCGCAGGGTCGCTGAAGCATTGGGAGGCTGGAACTGTGGCGCAGGAGTTCTGCACCAGATTGGTGGACAGTGGAGCATCAAGCTGAGCCTGCCCTTCGCGGAAGTATGCGAACCGGGCGACGTTGACCATGGTGGGATTGACCGTCCAAGTGTGGGTGAGGCTGGCCTGCTGAAACCGCGAATTGTTCAGGGAGCCAAAGCCCGGAATGTTGGCGCCTGCCGCCTGAAAGAAGGAAAACGGTTCCACATCATGCACGTCTTGGAAATAGTAATATCCGGTCAACTGTTGGGTGTCACTGATGGCGTGGTCAATGCGCTCCGTGATTTGGTCCGATCGTTCGTGGTGCAGCGGCGAAGCCTGGAAGTTTCCGCCCGCCGCATTGGCCAGAGGAACATAGCGGTTCATCAGGTCGAGCGCGGTGGGGTCAAAGCACGAGGTGGGGATCACGTTGCCGGGAAAGATGGAAGCATAGGCCGTGCCGGCGGCAATGGGCGCTCCGCCTTCCGCGGAGACGGCCGTGGCGCAGCCCGGCCGCGAGTTCAACACCGAGGCCACATTGGAATCACTCAGCGTGCCGGCGAAAGGCTGGCCATTAGTGAAAACGCCCTGCCGTTCGGTCGAGCTGGGGACCGGAACCAAACTGGAGAAAATCCCTTGGCTGAGCCTCAGACCTTCGTAGGACGAAAAGAAAAACGTCTTGTCCTTCTGGATGGGGCCGCCCAAGGTGGCGCCGAATTGGTTTTGGGTGAAGGACGGAACCGTGGCGTTGAAAAACGGACGGGCATCAAGCGCTCCGTTGCGCAGGAATTCGTAAACGTCACCGTGAAATTTGTTGGTTCCGGATTTGGTGACCACGTTCACCACGGATCCCGAATTTCTTCCGTATTCGGCGTCAAAGGTGTTGGTGAGCACCCGGAATTCCTGGATGGCGTCGGGCGAGGGCTGGACGCCGGGGAGATTCACAAATTGGTCGTTGGCGTCGCCGCCGTTCACCATGTAATTGTTCATGCGGCCGCGGCCGCCGTTGACGGAAACCACGCCGGGCTGGTCACTGCCGTAAAAAAGATTGGATCCGACTTCGGAAGATACTCCCGGTTGCAGTTGAAGAAGCTGGTAGGTATCCCGGGTGTTGAGTGGCAGCTCCACCACCGTCCGCGCCGTGGCAATATTGCCCAGTTGCGTGCTGGTGGTCTCAATCAGTGGGGCGGCGGCCACCGTTGTCACCTCCTGAGTCACCGCGCCCAGCGAAAGCTTTGGATTCAAAACCACCACGTGGCCAATGTTGACTTCGATATCCCGCTCGACGTAGGTTTTGAAGCCGTTGACTTCAACCTTCAGGGTATAGCGGCCGACTTGCAGAACAGGAAACTCAAAAGTCCCTTGTGCCGTAGTGGTGGTGGCTCGCGGCAGGTTGGTGCTCTGATCAATCGCAGTCACTTTGGCTCCGGGAACTACCGCTCCGGAGGGATCGTGGACGGTGCCACGAACCACCCCGGAGGTCTGCCCAAACCCCGCCGCCCCAAATCCCAACACGATCGTGAAGCAAGACAGAAAGATAGTAGTCCGAATGCGCCCATCAGCCCTCATATTGTTCTCCTCATAACCCGGAAGTTGCTTTTGGACCCGACCCCAAACACTACTAGAATGCCCAAAAGCTATAGTAAGGAGGGCCGCTTGTCAAGGATTAAAGGCCGCCGTGGTGACTCATTATTTTTATGGTTATCACCTGCCCGCCGCGCCGCTTCAAGGCTTGTCAAAGGCCGGGTTTATCGGCGATCAAAGTGGATATAACCATATCAATGTGTCTTATTCACTTGACTAAAACCATATCATCGCGTTATAAGTGGTGATTCCGGCTTATTTGACACCAGGGTTTGCTGGACACCGGGAGCGTTGAAAAGCCGGAGGCGTGCAAGCGAATTCATGACTGCTGCGTTTCTGTGAGCCAGGCCGGGCTAAGACCTCGCCGAATTGAGTTCAGAGAGTCATAACGCGAAGAAGAGGAATCGATCGATGTCATGGGATGCCAGGCGTTTCATCACTTGTGGACTTTGGCTGGTGGTGGGGTTCGCGGGATCATTGCGGCCGGCCCGCGCCCAAGTGTTCGCGTCCATTTCCGGCACGGCTCAAGATCAGTCGGGGGCGGCCTTGCCGGGAGTCAAGGTCACGGCCAAGAATGCTGACACAGGATTAATCCGCAAGACCGTGACCGGCTTCGAAGGCCAATACGATCTGGCATCATTGCCGGTTGGCAAGTATGCCCTGACCGCCCAGAAGAGCGGCTTCCGCTCGGAAATCCACCAAGGCATCACCCTAGCGGTGGGTCAGGAGGCGGTGGTCAATTTGACCCTGGAACTGGGAGAAGTCCGGCAACAGGTCACGGTTACGGGAGAACCGCCGGAAGTCAGCGCCACTACCACGGAAATTTCCGGCTTGGTGGGAGAACGCCAAGTAAAGGACCTGCCGTTGAATGGCCGCAGTTACGATGAGCTTCTGACCCTGGACCCTGGCATCGTCAATTACACATGGGAGAGGACGGGAGGCGTGGGCGTCTCGAATTCGGCCGTGGGGAACATGTTCGCAGTCTCCGGCCACCGGCCCCAGGAAAATCTGTTTTTGCTGAATGGCGTGGAGTACACCGGCGCGGCGGAGATTGATATGCAGCCCGGAGGCACCAGCGGCCTGCTGCTGGGCGTTGACGCCGTCCGGGAATTCAATGTGTTGACGGACACTTACCCCGCCGAATATGGCAAGCGTCCCGGAGCGCAGGTAGCCATCGTCACGCAAGGCGGAACCAATCAGTTTCACGGAACCGCATATGAATTTTTACGGAACAGCGCCCTCGACGCTCGTAATTTTTTTGACCACGGATCCATTCCGCCCTTTGAGCGAAACCAGTTTGGCGGATCCCTGGGCGGACCCATCGAAAAAGACAAAACTTTCATCTTTGGCAATTACGAAGGCTTCCGCCAACGATTGGGTTTGAGCGACGTGACGCTGGTGCCCGATAATAACGCCCGCAACGGCCTGTTGCCCGGCGCCAATGGGAATCTGTTGAATGTGGGGGTTGCGCCCGGGGTTGCGCCGCTGTTATCGCTCTGGCCGGTGCAGAATGGACCGGAACTGGGCGGGGGGATTGCCGAGGCCTTCAGCCACCCCTTGCAAACCATCCACGAGGACTTCGGCACCACTCGCATCGATCACACCTTCTCCGAAAAGGATTCATTGAGCGGCGCCTACACCATCGATGACAGCGCCGATGTGACGCCCACCCTCAACCCCTTGAGTCTGGACCTCGAAAGCCTCCGGGAGCAAGTCCTGAGCCTGCGCGAAACCCACATCTTTTCACCCACGGTGGTGAACACGGCCCTGATCGGCTTTTCCCGCGGCTCATATTTCTACACGGGTGAGCCAACCGTAAACGTTCCGGGGTTTATCGCAGGACGTCCGATGGGCGCTTTGGTGATCGGCGGCAGCGCGTCACCCAATTCCGCAAGCCAGATCAGCCTGGCAGGCAGCAATATCGGCAGCAATTTGCGGATTGCCCGGAATCTCTTTACCTATGAAGATCAGGTCTCCATCACGCGCGGAGTAAACCAGATCGATGCGGGAGCGTGGTTCCAGCAAATCCGGTCGAATGAGAATCTGGCCCTCACCCAATATGGACAGGCTACGTTTTCAAGCCTGACCAGCTTCCTGGAGGGCAATGTCACCAATTTCCTGGCGGTTCCTACGGCCACACCGCTCGGCTGGCGTTCGCTCGAAGGCGCGCTCTTTGTTCAGGATGCTATGAAGCTGAAACACAACTTGACGCTATCTTTGGGCTTCCGCGACGAGTTCACCAACGGCTGGAACGAAGCCGATGGGCGAGCGGCAAATTTTGTGTTTCAAGATGGAATCATTCAAACCCAGCCACAGGTTGGGAATTCCGCTTTCACCGCGAACAACGCCAAATTCCTGCCCGAACCGCGGGTCGGCTTGGCTTGGAGTCCGGCCGGCCATCGCAACACCGTGATTCGCGCCGGCTTCGGCCTTTACGACGATCTGCAAGACGCCCTGGGTTACCGCCTGGACCAGAATGCTCCGTTCAACACCACGTTCAGCATCAAGGATATTCCGGTGTCGCAACTCCTGATCACTCCCGGCTCTCCTCTGCCCGCGGGAGCGAAGGTGGCGCCCGCGGGGGTTCAGCCCAACCTGCAAACGCCCACAATTGCGACCTACACTTTTAAGATTGAACAGCAGCTCTCGCCCAATACGGTTTTGAGCGCCGGTTACGCCGGCTCCCACGGCTATCACGAAATTGTGAGCATCGACGCCAATGAGCCATTTCCATCACTTTGCCCGGCGGCGCCTTGTCCCGCTTCCCTGCCCTCCGGGACCATCTTCTACCCCAAAGATGCTCCCCTGGCGAATCCGGCGCTTGCCAATACCTGGAGTTGGTTTTCCGAGGGCGACAGCTCTTACAACGCTTTCGAGGCCGAATTGAACCGGCGCTTCAGCAAGGGCCTGGCCTTGCAAGGCTCCTATACGTGGTCAAAGAGCCTGGATAACGGCGACACCTTGAATGGCAGCGCCGCGTCCAATGCACCCGGACTCGTCATGGACCCTGGAAACCTGGGCATGGACTGGGGTCTATCCACTTTTGACGTTCGCAACGCCGCTGCGGTTAACGGAAGTTACGAACTGCCGTTCGGACATGGAGAAACCTTCTTGAGCGGGCTGAGCGGCGCAAGCAATGCCCTGGTCAGTGGCTGGAGCCTGAATACCATACTGACCTTGCAGTCCGGTTTCCCATTCACACCGCAACTCAGCTTTAACCCTTCCAATAATGGGGACACGCGCAACCCGGATCGCCCGTCATTGAATCCGGCCTTCACCGGCCCAGTGATAATCGGGAGTCCCAACGAGTATTTCAATCCCAACGCCTTCACCGTCCCACCCAATGGAACCTACGGAAACGTTGGCAGGGATACTTATATTGGCCCGGGACTGGCAACGTTTGACTTCTCTTTACTTAAGGACACGAAACTTTCAGAGAAGTTAGACCTCCAATTCCGCGCCGAATTCTTCAACGTTTTGAACCATGCCAATTTCAATACACCAAACCTGATCGTGTTCACGTCGCCTGCGGGGATTCCATCCACTGCCGCAGGAGTAATCACCAGCACGTCCACGACTTCGCGCCAGATTCAGTTTGGACTAAAGCTGATTTGGTGATCAGCCTTTGAGGGCATGGCTGATTGCTGCGCCCCGACGCGCACTGACCGCAGCCGGGCAACCTAGCTCAGCGTATGGCAAGCGCTGGCTTTAATGAGCAAGTAAACCACCGCGCCCGGTTGGAGAGACAAGCTCATGACCGCTTGCCGTGTAATGCTCACCTTAAAATCGACGCCACAGTCCACCACGAGTTCCATCTTGCTTCCGTCCGGGATCATGGTCTTCACGATTCCTTGCAGAAGATTCCGGGCGCTCGTCTGAGTAATCCTTTCGCGGCACACGATGATGTCCTCCGCGCGGATGCCGATCGTAGCCGGCGTTCCGGGCGCAAGCCCGTTGAAGCTGACGGCGAGCTGGCACGCTTTCAGGTCCAAAAGCGAGATACCGTCGTCTCCGCTTTGGCTGAGAACCGTGCCGGCGAAAATATTTTCTGTGCCCACAGCACGAGCCAATCGAACGCTGTGGGGGGAATTGAAAACCTCCAGGGGTAATCCTTCCTGGACAATCCTGCCCTGGTCCAGGATTAAGACCCAATCTCCGGCGCGAACTGCATCGGTGGCGTTGTGCGTGACGTGGATGAAAGGGATATTCGATCGTCTCTGCATTTCCACAATTTCTTGAAGCAAGCGTGACCGTGTTGAGACGTCAACCGCAGAGAGCGGCTCATCCAGCAGCACCAGAGCCGGCTGAGATGCCAGAGCCCGCGCCAGGGCGACCCGCTGCTGCTCCCCCCCGGAAAGCTCGCGGGGGAAGCGTTCCAGGGTGTGCAGAATCCCGAACAAATCCAATAATTCCTGAACTCGTTTTCGCTTTTCGCGGTCTTTTCCGGATTTCATCCCATAGAGCACGTTCGCTTCTGCCGTAAGATGAGGAAACAATAAGGAGTCTTGAAATACAAATCCCACTTCCCGATGCCGCATCGGAACGTTCAGGCGCGCCGAGGAGTCGAAATACACCCGGTCTCCTAAGGCGATTTTTCCCGAGTCGGGAACCACCACGCCCGCAATAGAACGTAGAATGGTGGTCTTGCCGGAACCCGAAGGTCCAAACAAAACCGTCAACGCGTGATTCACCGTGAAGGCTACGTCCAGTTTGAAGCTCCTTCCGCCGCCATTCCTGAACTCTTTTTGGAAGTTAACGCTCAACATGGATCAGGCTCTGTCGCCGCTATGGCTCAGGAGATTTGTCAGGTAGATCACGGCGACGGAGGTTACGGTCAGAATCACAGCGAGGAATTGCGCCTCGCGGTCGTCGCCCGAAATGAACGCTTCGTAAATCGCCAGGGGCATGGTCTGGGTTTTTCCAGGGATATTTCCAGCCAACATGAGGGTGGCGCCGAACTCGCCAAGGGCTCGCGCGAAACTCAGCACCAGTCCTGCCACCAGGCCGCGAATCGCCAGCGGCAGCGTGACGCGAAAGAAGGTTTCAAATTCGCCCTTCCCCAGGCTGAACGAAACCATCTCATAGCGCGAGTCGACGGACCCGATGGCCGCCCGCGCGGACTTCACCATAATGGGGAAGGCCATCACCGTCGCCGCGATCACCGCGGCTTCCCAGGTGAATGCGACGCTCCATCCGGTCATCCTATAGATGTAACGCCCCAGCCATCCGCGCCGGCCGAGAAGCAGGATAAGGTAATAGCCCGTGACGGTGGGCGGGAGCACCATCGGAAGCGTCAGGACGGAATCCAAGAGCTCCTTGGCGCGAAACTCCCGTTTGGCAAGAAGGAAGCCGAAGGCAGTTCCCGTAACGCCCACGAGAAGCGTGGCCAGGCTGACGACCCGGAGTGAGAGCTTGAAAGCGGACCAGATCATTCACTACTTCGCAGGAAGAAATCCAAACTTCTTCAGAATATTCATTCCGCTGGAACTTAAAACCAATTTAACAAACCCTCGTGCACCGGCGGCGTTGCCGCTGCCTTTGACCACAGCGATGGGATAGAGAATGGGTCCATAATCGCCGCTTGGAGCGCGCGCCGCAACGGAAACTTTGCCGTGAGCAATTTCCACATCCGTGGCGTAGACAATCCCAGCATCAACTTCGCCGTGATCCACGTCGTCAAGGACCTGGCGGACATCCTCTGCAAAAACCAGCCGTGAGTGAATTTGCGGCCAGAGGTGCTCGTTGACCAGCAATTGCTTCGCGTACCGCCCCGCCGGAACCGTCCTCGGATTCCCGATCGCGATCAGTTTCACCTGCGGCGGCGCGAGATCCCGGAAAGAATGAATGCGGCTCCCGGAGCCAGCGGGCACAACCAGCGCCAGCGAATTGCGGACGAAGTCCGCTTTGGTGGACGGATCGATCAGCCCCTTTGTCTGAAGCTCCTGCATTTCTTTTTCACCGGCGCTCGCAAAAACATCCACGGGCGCTCCCGCCTCGATTTGCTTCTCAAGCTCACCGGAAGCGCCAAAATTGAAAGTTATCCGGGTTCCTGATTGCTGCTTGTAAAGAATCGCGATCTGGTTGAAAGCCTCCTTAAGGCTGACCGCGGCTGAAACCAAAATTTGAGAACCGGCTGCTTGTGTGCATTGAGGACCAGCGAGGTAGGAAAGCGCCACGAGGACCAACGCCCGGAGCGTCCACAGTTTGCCAAACTTTTGCGATCGTCTTTGCCAGGCCTGTCGCAAGCGATGAGACCTCACGAGGTCAACAATTCAATACGGTTTACGACACCCAATCTACTCAATTTTGTGGTGATTATCAAGCAATCGTCCTGCGAGGCAACGGGGGAATTAGCTGGTTGCTGTGTTGGGGTAGGTAACCTCCCCCTCAGTCAACGTCATGAGCAGTATTCCGCTTTCCTCGATCCATCCGAAGGGGATGTTCTTTCGGTATCGCTGGGGGTAGGGATCGGGGTAGTCTTCAAGCCACTTGGCGAAAAACTGCTTCATCGAGCTACTGTGGGCGTAGCGGAGGTCTACTTGTCGCAGGCTGTTCCGGTGGTCGAAGAATAGATGACCCACCTCCATGTCTCGCTTCAGCTTCTCCCTGCCAGTGTTCCTGTGAGACTGATACACGTAAATCACCCCATCGAAGGTCGCCTTCGATGCGTAGACCCACAAAGTCGGCGGTACACTATCTTAGGCGCACCGACAGGCCGCGGTACCAACGGAGGAGCTGCCTTGCCGTCAGTCCCCTCGGGGGCGGGTTCGCATCGATCTCGTCAGAGGGTATCAGCCCTGCCCTGGATGCGACGACCGGCTCCGGCAATCGGTCCAAGGCCCGTCTGAACTGGACGTCGATTCCGGGCCATGTTTCGTGCCTCCCGAGAAACCCTCTTTCAAATCGAATACTCATTTCATTCACCTCAAGACTTCTTCCGCATCTCAGGAATCCCGCCCGACCGTGAGTTCCATGCGTCTCGGAATATTTCCTGAGGCGTCCTGTTGCCCACCGCAGGGACGCTTCGTGTACATCACTGGTTGGGCAGTCATGTTACGAACACTACCGGCCACATTTGCGCTTCGCCGCAACGGTCAAAGCCTTGTTGTCCAACTTATTTGAACCGCTTTTTGTTCGACTCTGTCAAAAACGAGTTTTCCATCTAGGGGATCTTGATACAGCTCGTGAAACGGACTTTCCCGAAAATTTTTTACCACATACAGAAAAAATCTCTCCCTTAATAATGAAGCAACCGCGTGCTCCTTGTCCGTGAACGCAATAGTGCCGCTCGTTTCGCTTAAACCCTTCACTTCCACCCCGTAAAAGGTGCTCGGAGAGTGAAGCCTGAAGTCAAACCCGCAGCCAAGCCTGGTCGTGTCTTCAAGCTCAAGGTCCTTGAAGAAGCCGACCTCTTTGTACTTTGACTTGAAGTACTGTTCGGCCGCTTGCCCTGTCATTAGCCGTTTTGCGAAAGAGAGATATTCCCCTTTCTCCCTTTCAACCTCCTCCATGAGCAGATCGAGATCATGCTCCTTATAGATCAGGCGTTTTAACAGGCTTGTAAAGTCTTCCAAGTTCAGGCCTCCGAAAGAATCAAGCACGGCCCTGCAATAATCTCGAACCGGTCTCCTGTGCCATCCCTTCCTCTTGTTTGGAAAAATTGGATCAAATTCGTCTCTGTAATTTTTTACTGACGCGGGCGGAACGCCCAGCGCCGATCCGATTACATTGAATGCTTGCGCGAAGCCGTCGAAACCGAGACGCTGCAATCCCTCGGAGTCAAACTTTGAAAAGTAGAGTCCCGCCAGAATTGGTCTTTCTCGCAAAGACAGTTGTCTCATTCGTCTCGGTGAAAAAATCCTTCGACTTGTTCTTCTTTCCAGGCGGGTGGCACAGGCATAGTTCCTTGGGGTCTCCAGCGCGGACGGGAATGCGGTAGGAAACGGACTGCGTCGATGACGACCGCTCCGACCCGGTAGCCGCTCCTTGAGAACGCGTGCACAATCGCCGTGAAGTCGTTTCCGGCGTGGGACGTTATGGTCCCGACGACGTTTTCTACCACAATCAACTTAGGGCCTCGTCCGTCTCGGACCGTGCGATCAAGCAGCCGCCAGAACGGCCTAAACGTTCCGCTGCGCTTGCCGTCTACTGATGCTCGCAAAATACAGTGACGAGTTCTTTCTGTAGCGGCGCTCTCTGAGCGCCGAAAAGACGGTGGCCAGAGGTCGCCGCTACAGCCATTGTTGTCACGGTATTTTGCGAACCTCAATAAGCCCGCCCCCGATCCGGCCAAGGAAAGGTCCTGGCAGGGAAACGAGGCCCAGACAAGATCCGGGATGCCAGGTATATCGTCGATCTTGAGTTTGGCGACGTCTGTGACCTTAAGTTCGTCGCCGGGGCCGAAGTAAGCCCGATAAGCGGCGGCTTTCTTCTCGCACCATTCATTGGCGAAGATGCATTCCCACCGTGCTCCGAGGCCCAAGCGGGCCATTCCGCCACCAGCGAAGAATTCACACCATGTGAGTCGCCGCTCGCTCATTTCTCTCCTTCGGTTAAGAACCGGGCTATGCGCTTGCGGGCCTTCTCTTTCTTGACTTCGCATTCCCATAGAACGAGCGCCTTCCATCCCGCACGCCGAAGGGCTCGCAAGACTCGCTTGTCCCTGATGACGTTTCTGCTTCGCTTCGCTTCCCAGTACTCCTTGTTCGACTCCGGCAGCGTCGCCGCAGGACAGTAGTGCCCGTGCCAGAAGCACCCATGGACGAAGATCACCTTGTGTAATCGACCGAATACCAAGTCGGGATGACCAGAAAGGCTCTTCGAGTGAAGCCGGTAGCGAAGGCCCATGCTGGAGACCAGCCTGCGCACCACAAGCTCTGGCTTCGTATCCCTCGAATGAACCCTCCGCATTATTTGGCTACGTTGAGCAGGCGAAAAGACATCCATGGTCTACTTCAATTTCTTGGGCTTCCTATCGTAATTGGCCAATCCCACCCCGGCCGTTCACATCCCCGCCAACACGCCGATGAACGCCCCGAGAAGACAACATTACATCCTCGCGCAAAGATCGGCAACACCCTCGTGGCCCGCCTCCTTCTGCGCCTCTTCTCCGGCCTGAGCTCGCGGGATTTTGGCGCTCTCATTTCCTGACGGCCGCAGGAGGGACGAAGTAAGGATCCGGCTCAGGAACGGCGGCGCCGTCCTTACGAGGCGAAGAGCCGCCGTAATTCACGCCGCCGTGCGCGTCGTGCAGCACGGCTTGACCACCGCCCATGGGCGTAGCAAAGTCGCCCCGGACTTCGAGCACATGGCCCATTTTGGTAAGGGCGTCCCGGACGGCAATGGGGACGCGGTCCTCAATCATCACATCACAACCTCCGGTATCCATTTTCGTAAAGCGCGGAGCTTCCAGAGCGGCCTGGATGTTCATGCCATAATCCACGATATTCGATACAAACTGGGCGTGCGCTTGCGCCTGATTTGCCCCGCCCATGATACCGAAGCCGATGTGAACGTTTCCCTTTTCCATAAAAGCCGGAATGATGGTGTGGAAAGGCCGCTTGTGGGGCGCGAGAACGTCCGGGTGATGAGGAGTCAGCACAAAGAGCGCGCCCCGATTCTGCAGCGCGAACCCGTAATCATCCACCACGACGCCCGATCCGAAGGCCGAGAAGAGGCTTTGAATCAAAGAGACGATGTTTCCATCACGGTCGACCGCTGTAAGGTAAGTGGTCTCGCTGGTGTTGCGGTCGGGCGTGCCAGGCGGGACGTCGCAATGGGCACGGTGCAGGTCAATTGCCGCCGCGCGTTGCGCCGCATATTCCTTGGAGATGATTCCCTGCACGGGAATTTTCGCCATTCTCGGATCGCCGTTGTAGCGGTACAAATCCGCATAAGCGAGCCGTTGCGCTTCCATCTTGACGTGGAATGATTCGGCGCTGGCAAAGCCGTACTGGCTCAGCGGAAACCTCTCCATGATGTTGAGCATTTCGAGCGCCGCCATCCCTTGGCTGTTGGGCGGCATCTCGTAAACGGTCCAGCCGTGGTAGGTGGTGGAAATGGGCTGCACCCATTCGGGCCGGTAATCGGCAAGATCCTCCGCCGTCATGGTGCCGCCCAGCCGTTCCGACGTTTTCAAAATGGCCTGGGCAATGGGTCCAGCGTAAAAGGCGTCCGGACCTTGGCTGGCGACAAGCTCGAGCGCACGAGCATATTCCGGATTGCGATAGATTGAACCCAATGGCGGAGGCGCGCCTCCGGGCAAGTAAACCTTCCGAGCGTTTGCATCCTTTTCGAGCTTCGGCTGCAGGCCATGCCAATAGGCAGCCACGAACTCTGTGACTGGAAATCCGTTCTTCGCATAATAGATGGCGGGTTGGAAAATCTCGCTCCAAGGCAAGCGCCCGAATTTCTTATGGAGTTCCGCCCATCCGCGCACGCATCCCGGCACGGTGACAGAATGAATGCCGGTTTCGGGCATGGCGGAGAATCCTTTCCGCTTCAGAAATTCCGGCGTAAGCTTTTCAGGAGCCCAGCCGCTGGCGTTGAGGCCGGATAATTTCCCCGTCTTCGAATCCCACTCCAGGGCAAACAGGTCACCACCCATGCCATTCATCATCGGCTCGACCACACCCATCACCGCGTTCGCAGCTATGGCGGCGTCCGCCGCGCTGCCACCGCGCGCCAGAATTGCGGCGCCGGCTTGGGAAGCCAGCGTCTGCTCGGTCGCGACAATGCCCTGCCGCGTGATAACCATGGAGCGAGCCTGGGTGCGGTCCAGTGAGGCCGGGACTTGCCATGCTTTGAGCGGGATTTCGGACATCACAAGGAGCAGGCACATGGGGATGCAGACCAGCAGCTTCGATTTGGACATGGTGAATTCACAACCAATTTCCTTTCCGTAGACGTTGGAGCCGCAGTGAAGGATTCTGCGCCAGTGGGTCGCGCATCAACCTGCTGTGCACAGATTAATTGTGCAGTATAAGGTCAGTTCAAGGTTAGATTCGGAACAATTTTGGCCAGGACCGCATAAGTTCGAAGCAGTAATATCTTCGCATCGTCAACGCCGTTCCCTGCCCTTCTTGCAAATTTCATTGGGCGGGGGCCATGCCCGGTGTAAAATCTCACCCTTGTTTGTCGCTTGCCAAAACTAATCAGTTTTACACGGGAGGTCAGATCGTGAGCCTTAATAACCCAAAAGACGACTCCACACCAGCCTTAACGCGGCGAGGCTTCTTGCGCACAAGCGCCATGGCCGGGATAGCGGCAGGCGTGGCCGCAGCCCCCGCGGCTTCGGCCTTCGGCCACGATCAAAAACACCACGAAATCGGCGTGTTTTCCTTGAACGTTAAACCCTTTGAGTTCGATGAAGTCAAGGTCAGTGAGCTCCAGGCCGGGATGAAGTCGGGTAAATACACGGCGGCTTCCATCACTCAGAAGTACCTTGAGCGCATTGAGGAAATTGACCGGCAGGGTCCGGGCATCAACAGCGTGATTGAGGTCAATCCCGACGCCTTGAAAATTGCTGCGGAGCTTGACCGGGAGCGCAAGGCAAAAGGCCCGCGCGGCCCACTGCACGGCATTCCGGCGCTCATCAAGGACAACATTGGCACGGCGGACCGAATGCAAACCACGGCCGGCTCGCTGGCGCTGGTGGGCGCCCGTCCACCTCGGGATTCGTTCGTGGCGCAGAAGCTGCGCGCCGCAGGCGCCGTCATCCTGGGCAAGACCAATCTGAGCGAATGGGCGAACTTCCGCTCGAATCATTCCACCAGCGGCTGGAGCGGCCGCGGCGGCTTGACGCACAATCCTTACGCGCTGGACCGCAATCCCTGCGGATCGAGCTCCGGGTCGGGCGCTGGCGCCGCCGCCAGTCTGTGCGCCGTGGCCATCGGCACGGAGACGGACGGGTCCATTGTGTGTCCGTCCTCGTTGAATGGCCTGGTGGGGATCAAGCCCACGGTGGGACTGGTGAGCCGGTCATTTATCATCCCCATCTCCCACAGTCAGGACACGGCGGGTCCTATGGCTCGAACGGTGACGGATGCCGCCATCCTGCTGGGCGCGCTGACGGGCGTGGATGCGGCAGACCCCGCCACCGCAGCGAGCCAGGGCAAGGCGTTGACGGATTACACCCGGTTCCTCGACGCCAACGGCCTGAAGGGAGCGAGGATTGGCGTGGTTCGAAAACTTTTTGGTTTTAACCACCGGGTGGATGCGCTGATGAACGAAGCGATTGAGGTGATGAAGAAGCAAGGCGCGGTGATCGTTGATCCGGCAAACCTGGATAGCACGAAGCAAGTGGACGGCTCGGAGTTTCAGGTTCTACTCTACGAATTCAAAGCCGGTCTGAATGCTTACCTGGCGAGTCTGGGTCCCGGCTCGCCCATGCATTCGCTCGAAAACTTGATCAAATTTAACGACGCGCATGGCACGGAAGAGATGCCCTATTTCGGGCAGGAAAATTTCATCAAGGCGCAGGCCAAAGGACCGCTGACCACTAAAGAATATCTGGACGCTCTTGAGAAAAGTCAACGCCTCACCAGGACCGAAGGCATCGACGCCGTGATGGACAAATTCAGGCTTGATGCCTTGATTGCCCCCACCGGCGGTCCGGCCTTCACCACCGATCTGGTGAACGGAGATCACGACACGGGAGGCAGCTCCACTCCGGCCGCTGTCGCCGGCTATCCAGACATCACCGTGCCGGCGGGGTTCGTCTTTGGGCTGCCCGTGGGCATCTCGTTCTTCGGGCGCGCCTGGAGCGAACCCACGCTCATCAAGCTCGCCTACTCCTTCGAACAAGCCACCCAACATCGCCAGCCGCCGAAATTCTTGACAACCGCGGATCTGAGGATATGAGCAAAGCTGTTACATCGTGATGAGATGCTCTCCGCCCTTGACGTACGGATTGGTTACGCCAAGAAGAGCCTTCACACCAAAACGAGCGACGCGAGCTAGAGACGGTTTTTAAGCAAACGAGCCGGACAGCGTATTGCAACTCAGATCATCTCTTCAATCTTCTGTTTTGCGCTGGAGAGTCCTTCCCTGCCCGCATCCAGCGCTCCGGCAACCCGGTCTTTACTCTTTGCGGCCGCGTCCTTTACCCGGCCGTAGGCTTCCTTGGTGCTTCCAGCTACTTGGTCAAGCCCCTCCTGGGTTTTTTGACCGACGAATTTACGCACGTCTTCACCAGACTGAGGAGCAAAAGCCATCCCCAAGCCCACCCCAATGGTTAAACCCGTTAAAAATCCCCATGTTATCTTCATGCCAACCTCCATAAGCGGAGTTCCTATTCAACAGACGTACTTTGATGATCCACCGATCGGTCGATCAAAGTAAGTTTCTGGAGACCTGTCGCGCGGCGCTTCCAAGGAAATGAATCAAACTCCTTACCGCAATGCGGCCCGATTGGGCGTGGAGACTTGCTCCCATCCCGATGCGCTCCAGAACCTGGATCATTCATGATCTTGCCGTCACGACCGTCAGGGCAGGGTTTCAACCTGCCTTGACGGTCCTCCAAGTGAAATTCCTAAATCGTTCAGGTTAAAAAGCAAATGTAATTGGAACGCTTAGTCCCAATACGGCTTGCGCTTGTAATACGTATAAATCCCGCTACCCCAGGTGCGATCTGCCATATCGGGCCACTGGTCTTTGTCGAACCCCGGCGCGCGCTTCAGGAGGTCCTTATCGACGTCCAGAATGACCCGGTTCTCCATCGCATCCACGGTGAGGGAAGCCCAGGGCAAAGCGAAAAGCTTGTCACCCATGCCCAGGAAACCGCCGAAGGACAAGACTGCATAGACGGTACTTCCCGATGTCGCGTCGACGATCAAATCCTCAATTTTTCCCAGGTCTTCGCCGGCCAGATTCATAACCTTTTCGCCGATGACCTTGCTTGCCCGAAGTAGGCCTCGGGCGGGGGCTGTCTTTGGTTGCACCATTTCTGCCTCCTTATTGATATTGTTCTGCGATTATTTGTCACACAGACAATTCTGAGCGATCGCGACTGGCATCACAATGCAGCGAACTGCTGAGTTAAGAGGATTAGATGTTGTAGGCTGACCCGGATCAATCGGAAGCCTTGGGATCAGCGAACTGTAACCTGGGTCATTCGCGACCTTCCCTCGGAAGACCGTCCGGGCTGGATTATGAATGATTCAGGGTAAAGGGCGCGGAATGCCGCCGCGATTCTGCGAGAATTCGCGGGTTTGTTGGCGGGCAACTTGGACAGATTGTGGATGTGGCGGCCTTCAGGGCATACCACATGGGTTTGATTGATTACATTCTGGTCCGCGCCGGGAAAGCATCTTGACGGCTCAAAGATGCTTGATGTCCGAGGGTTTACGGAAACGGCGGCCACAACAAGGACAATTCCAAAGAAAAGCGGCCGGGCTCCCAAAACCAGACCAGGCTGATTCGTACCTTCCCGCCTAACCCGGATTATTCATAAAGTTTTACTTGAGGACCGTCAGGGCACGGTT
>CALCEB010000177.1 GCA_937900045.1 uncultured Acidobacteriota bacterium | reverse complement strand
TCAACGGTTTCCGGCGCTCATAGAGCGCCGCTACAGCAAACTGCGTCACTACCGACCGCCGCTACAGCCCCAAAACGTACCACTACCCAATTCGCTTCCCTTTCGAAACCGCCGTGCCGGTCTCATGTATAATCAACGGTCCGGACGCCGCGTCCATCTCTGGAGTGAACCGCGAATGAGCCCCAGGCGTGCCAATCCGCAACTTGCCGAGCGCCGGCGTGAAGTTTTGATCCGCGCCGGCTATGCGGAGATTGTTGAGAAGGGAATTCAGGGAACCACGATTGACAGCGTGGTGGAGCGCGCTGGATCGAGCAAAGGCGGAACTCTCTATTACTTTCCGACCAAAGAAGACTTGCTGTTCGGCGTGCTCGAATGGCTGATTGCACAACTTGACCGCACCCTGGATGAAGTGGCCGCGTCTGACGATTCGGCGCGAGCCCGCCTGGTGGCGGAGATTGAGGTTCTGTTCCACAGCGCGGAAGTCAACCGCAAGCTTTACCGGGTGCTTTTCGATTACGTTTCGCTCGGCGTGCGAACGGAGCGCTTCCGCACATTGCTGCGGGGCTTTTTCGATAGAAGCCACCAGCGCGATGTGCGAATCATTGAAGATGGAATCAGCCAGCAGGAGTTCCGGCGGGTGAACCCCGAAGACGCCGCCAGCACGCTTCGCGCCCTGGTGGATGGCTACTGCTTGCAGTGGCTGCTGGGCGGGGATTCGGTTCCGCTCGAGACCTACCGGGACCGCTGCCGGTCCGTCCTGGGATCGTATCTACTTCGCTGACATTGGCGAAAACTAGCAGCGGCCAGAGAACCGTATTGCGCATGTTTTCCACTATCCTCGAAATCATTGGCCTGCTGCTTCTGCTCCTTGGCGTGCCGGCGTTTTCCGTCATCACCATGCGCCGCCCGGAGCTCCTTGAGATTCCTCGCAAGGCGCTCTACTCTTCTGCGGTCCTTTCCTCCTGGTTGCTTGCGATCCTGATCCTGGTCGTTGAGCTCTTGACCCGAAGGAGAGCATGGGGCTTCGGCCTGATTCCGGCAAGAGAGTTTTTCCGGTGGACGGGCATTATCACCGGGATCGCAGGGGGCGCGGTGGCCGTGGAGATGACCCTGGAGAGATTCGGTTTGTGGCCGGAGGAATCTGCCTTGGTGCGCCTGTTGATGCCGGAAACGAAGGGGGAAAAGCTCTGGTGCATTTTTCTGCTGTCTCCCACGGCAGCCATCTGCGAGGAATTCATCTACCGGGGTTTTCTCCTCACAGTGCTCTGGGGGCTGCTCCATTCCGTGGGTTGGGCGGTGGCCATCTCTTCGGCGGCATTTGGACTTGCGCATCCTTACCAGGGATGGAAAGGCATGGCTCGCGCCGCCCTGTTGGGAGGACTGATGGCTTGGCCGATGCTGCGGCTTGGATCGTTGTATCCTTCCATCGCCGCGCACTTTTTGATTGATGCCTTGTCCCTCGGTTGGCTCGGCCCGGCCACGCTGCGGCGGGAATCGCAATCATGAGAATGATGAGGAGGATCTGTCCATGAAACGAAAGTCGAGTCAGCAAATGCCGTGTCAGAGCTTGCGCAGAGCGTTCCCGCTGGCCCTCTTTTTCTCTGCGGCCTGGTTATTTTCCGCTGTGGCCTGTCTGTCCGCGCCTCCACCCGGCCCGCCGGCTCAAGCACAACCCCGAGGTGTGAATATCCTGGCGGAGCATGTGACCGTGGTCAAGGCGGGGCGGATGTTTGATGCCCATGCCGGGATCCTGCTCTCCAATCAGACCATCATCATTCACGGTGACCGGATTGCGGACGTGGGTCCTAGCAACAGCCTGCCAGCGCCCAGCGGCGCAACTCTCATCGACCTGAGCCATGCCACCGTGCTGCCCGGCCTCATTGATGCCCACACCCACATTTTCCTGACCGGTGAAGCCTTCGGCCGCTATGAGGAGCAATTGCTCAAAGAGTCATGGCAGTACCGCACCATTGAGGCCGTGGTGAATGCCAGGAAAGACCTGGAAGCGGGCTTCACCACCATGCGCGATCTCGAAACCGAAGGCGCTATGTACAGCGACGTGGACGTGCGCAACGCCATCAATCACGGCCTGATTCCGGGCCCGCGCATGGAGGTGGCGACGCGCGCCATGTCCATCACCGGAGCATACCCGCTGCTCGGTTACTCGCCGGAAGTGACCGTGCCCACGGGCGTCCAAACCGTCGATTCGCCGTGGGAAGGCCGCAAGGCGGTGCGCGAGCAGATCAAGTACGGCGCCGACTTGATCAAAGTGTATTCCACCTCGGCCGCTTACTTTGATGAGAAGGGCAACCTGGTGATCCTGCCCACGTTCACGCTGGAGGAGATGAAGGCCATCGTGGACGAAGCTCACCGCTGGCATAAGAAAGTGGCTTGCCACAGCTATGGCGGCCCGGGCTTGCACAACTGCCTGGATGCGGGCGTGGATTCCATCGAGCACGGCACGTTGCTTGACGACGGCGAAATCGATCAGATGCTGCGCCAGGGGACTTATTTTGTGCCCACGATTTACGTTTATGAAATCAATTGGACGAACGATCCAGCGCGGAAAGCCTACTACGCGAAGATTGTCCAGATTCACGCCGCGAGTTTCAAGAAGGCTTTGGCGCGCGGCGTGAAGATTGCCTTCGGAACCGACGTTGGGCCATTTCCACACGGCACGCAGGCCATTGAATTTGCGGAGCTGGTGAAGCTGGGTATGAAGCCCGCTCAAGCGATTCAAGCCGCCACGGTGACCGCCTCGCAACTGATGGGTTGGCAGGACCGGGTGGGCTCGATTGAGAAAGGCAAGTTCGCCGATCTGGTGGCGGTGGCGGGCGATCCACTGAAGGACATTACTGAACTGGAGCGCGTGAAGTTCGTGATGAAGGGCGGCGTGGTTGTCCGAAATGACCTCAAATAACCGGCCTATGCCGCCCCAGCCGCGGCGGCGGGCTAGTATTACTTTGTTAGGTTGAATCAGGCACCGTCAGGGCATGGCTTCAGCCATGCCAAATCCCAAGGCAAGGAGAAGCGGCTTTAGCCGCTGAGGGCAGGGCCTCAGGGGCTAAAGCCCGGATCTCGGGAGCACCGCCAACGGCATGGCTTCAGCCATGCCCTGACGGTGCTCCCAACCGACTTAACATAGTAATGCTAATTCACTCCCAGGTTTACGGTGGTGATATGGCTGATCGGGGCAGTGGTCGATCCCTTCGCGGGTTTGGTCGCGCCGGAAATCTGCAACGCATACACTCCGGGAGCAGTGCCGTTGGGAACCGGGTTTCCACCCACGAAGCCGTAGTTATACAGGTTGCAGGAGCCTGCGGCCAGCGCCATCAGCACCATCAGACCGAAGAGCAACCACCCTATCCTCACCCGGCGAGGCCCCGCAAGAATGCCCGCGGTCAAAATCACGAGCACGGCGGCCAGAGTCCACGCCAGCGTGTGAAAACCGGGTCCCGGAGGGCCATTGCGGTGACGAATCCAGACGGACCCGGTGGGTTTCGGCGCGGTCGTTGTCACGACCAGCGTGGATGTAACAGAAGAAGTACCGTTGGGTGTAACCGTGGCAGGAGAAAAAGTACAAGTGCTCTCGTTGAGGGGATTGGGGCAACTCAGGTTCACCAACGTATTAAAGCCATTAATGGGCGAGACCGAGACCGTGAAGGTGGCCGATTGCCCTGCATTGATGGTGGTGAGCGCCGGCGCCCCGCTAATGGAGAAATCCGCAAACGAAACGCTGAGCGCAAGATCAGCGGTTTGGTTGCCGTTGGTGCCGTTGGCCGTGAAATCCAGCGGATTGGAGGTGGTGGATGAAAGTCCGCTGACCGTCAAAGTGCTGGTCTGGCCCGGAGTAATCGAGGCTGGGTTGAAGGAACAGGTGGCGCCGGAGGCGCAGCCGAGCGTGATCGACTTGGTGAAGGTGGACGGCGCCTTGGCGGAAACAGTAAAGGTAGCGGTGCTTACTCCGATCGGAATTTGCACATTGGTATGAGTCGCGGTGAGCGAGAATTGGGCGATTCCTGTGCCCGAAACCGAGACGCTCTGCGGGCTGGACGTGCCATTATCCGTGACGCTCAAGGCGCCGACGTTGGTGTTGGTGGATCCCGTGGAGCTAGATGAAGTGGTCGCGGTGGGTGTATAGGTGACGGTGACCTGGCAGCTCGCGGTTGGCTTCAAAGTCGTCACACAATTGTTTGTTTCGGCGAAGGCGCCGCTGACGGCAACCTTCGTAATGGTCAGGGCGGTTGTGCCGCTGTTGGTGACGGTCACAGCTTGCGGCGGACTGGTGGTGCCCACTACCTGGTCGCCGAAAGTGAGGGTGGTCGGTGAAAAAGTGACCGCCGCCTTTGCGGTGATCCCGGTTCCGGTCAGGCTCACCGTTTGCGGGCTGCCCGGCGCGTTGTCATCCACCGTCAACGTGCCATTGGCAGCAGCGGTGGCCGTGGGCGTAAAGGTCACGTTCACCGCGCATGATCCCCCGCCGGCGGCGAGCGTGGGTGGGCAGTTGTTGGTCTCCTCAAACTGGGAGCTCGCCGTGATCCCGGAAATGTCCAGCGGCTGGGTTCCTTCGTTCGCCAGTGTCACCACGGTCGCCGCGGAAGGATAACCCACCCCTTCGTTGCCGAAATTAATAGTTTGGGGCGAAATGGAAAGCGCCGGAGCATTCGCCGGACTCACTTTGGTCACAAAAGCATTTCCGGCGCTGGACGTTCCCGTAAAAGTCGATTGAAAAGCTCCGCCAATGGCCGGGAAGTTGGTGGAAGCGGTGCTGCCGGTCACGTAAGCGTTGCCGCCCGAGTCCACAACAATGGCTTGTCCGTAATCGGCCCCGCTGCCACCCAGGTAAGTGGAATAAACCAGGCCGCTGCCCTGGGGATTGATTTCCGCCACGAAGCCGTCCGCGCAGGCGCTGGTATTACACGAGCCGCCGCCGAATGTTCCATCCAGCGGATTTTCGGTCGGGAAGTTACTGGAAAGCGTGTAGCCCGTCACATAGGCATCATCGGAGCCGTCAATGGCGATGCCAAACGCCTGTTCCGCGCCCGAGCCGCCGAGATAGGTTGAGTAATCAAGCGCGTTCCCCGCCGCGTTCAACTTAGCCACAAACGCATCATCTCCGCCGCCGTTTGCGGCTTGAAAGGGAGCGGGACCGGGCGCCGGCGTTGTTGGGAAATTGGTGGAAAACGTATCCCCGGTAACATACATATTGCCGCCGCGATCCACGGCAATGGCGTATCCCCGGTCATTAGCACTGCCGCCGAGATAGGTGGAGTAGATGATACCCGCTCCGGAGGGCTTCAGTTTGGTGACGAAGGCGTCCGAACCACCCGCGTTCTCTGCCTGGAAAGGCGCGACGACCGGAAAATTGGACGAATAGGTGAATCCTGTGACGTAAATTGAGCCGGCCGCGTCCAAGGCGATGGCCTGGCCGCTATCGGCTTCCGCGCCTCCGAGATAACTCGAGAAGACGGGCGCTGATCCATCCGGCTTCAGTTCCGCGACGAAGGCATCCGTGCCCCCGCCGATGGCGTTTTGAAAGGCTTGAGCCACCGGAAAGTCAGAGGATTGCGTCGATCCCGTGAAGTAAGCGTCGCCGCTGGAATCAATGGAGATGGCCAGACCAAAATCGCCGCCACTACCCCCGAAATAGGTTGAATAAGCGAGCGTGGCGCCGCCCGAAGCAAACTTGGCGACGAAGGCGTTGCCGTTGCCCCCGTAACTCGTCTGGAAAACACCCTTGGTGGTGGGAAAATTCGCAGACGCCGTGTAACCCACCACGTAAATGTTTCCCGATCCGTCCACGGCGACGCCGTTGGCTTTGTCGAAGGCGTTGCCGCCAAAATATGTGGAGAATACAAGCTGGCCGCCCCCGGGTTTGAACTCGGCGATGAACGCATCCGAGCCGCCTCCCGTGGTTTTTTGATAAGGGGAAGTCGAGACCGGAAAATCCGTGGAGTTTGTGGCCCCCACGATGTAAGCGTCACCGGAACTGTCGACGGTGATGGCCGTGGCCGCGTCCCCTCCGGTCCCACCGATATAAGTTGAATAGGCTAGGGACGGATCAATAATCAGGGCGCGGTGACGGTCATAAGGGCCGAGATGGAAGCCGATTTTCAAGTTTCGCGCATCAAGTTTCGACAGGCTCCCGGCAAAGGCGTAAGCCGCGGCGACGTAGTCCCTCCGGCCGCGCGGACCCAGTTGGTATGCAACCGGTTTGCGAAACAGCAAGGCGCCCGCACTCGGCCTGACCACCAAATCGCCGCGCGAATTCAGTCTCAGGCTTGCAGGATGCCGGCCGTCGGTCAGTCGCAGCGCGATTTGCCTTGGGTTCGAGCCGGGATTGACCACAAAATCGTATTCGAGCTGCCGCTGGTTTCCATAATAGACGAGATCAACGCCGGGATAGACAGCCGAGTACTGCACCTTGCCAAAGTTAGGGATGTTAGTGCGCCAATGGGCAGGATCGGCGCCGATGAAGTAATTGGTCTTTGCCTGGAGCGCGTCTTGACTGGAGACCTGCGCTTGGCCATTCGCTCCCACCAGTTCCATCCTCAGATCGGTCCAACCCGGCTTGCTGACCCTTGACGTCCCCATCCGTGCGCTTGATTCAAGTGACCCTGACGGCAGGGCCGCCAACCTGGAATTTACAGGACTCGCTCCGCCGTTGGGGATCTCGATGCGGGCGCCGTCCGGCGCGAGCAGAATCTCATAGCCCGGACCATGCGCCACAAAATTCACTTCCGCGCCGGCTTGCCCCCGATTGGCTTCGAATGCCAGAGGTAAATTCATAAACTCCGCGCGCAGCCGCTTAGCAGCGAGGGGACTTGTTGCTGAAGCCTTCGTTCCAAGCTGAATTGTCTGGTGGCGTCCCGGGCGAGCAGTGGGGGTAGCAACAGGGTATCCTGCCGGGGTCGAAATCACCGCCGGGGCTCTCGCCACGAGACTGTGGCGAACCCCAAGCCCCAGCGCCAGGATCACGACTGCGGACAAGGCCGAAACGGCGGAGGACATGTGAGATTTCCGTTGGCTTTGTCGCGAGTTCTTTGGACACAGGTCGAATTGCACGAGTTGTGGGGGGCCTGTTCTTCTCATAATGAATTTCTGGAGTCAGTCGCAACGCGCCCGCGGACGGGCTGCGAACACACCGGATAACGTTTCCTTAAATAGCCCTGGCTGGCTAATTTCAATTATCTATAAAAACCACCGACTGAAGACCCGAGATTTCAAACCTCTTCCGGCAACGCGGATTCTTGCATTGGACCAAATCGTCCCGGCGCAGCATGTAAGAGCGGGCTTTTGAGAAGCGCGCGCGGTCCATTTCGTCCGCCGCCCCCCGGAGCGCTTTCTTCTTGGTGCGCAGCAGCCAACGAACCTGGTAGGTTTCCGCCTGGTGGCAATGCTGGCAAGAGAGTGTGGCAGGTTTCGTTGTTTCGGATTCCTCAAAAAAATCGCGCTCTTGCATTGTTAAACTCCCGATTTTAACCCGAATTTCTCCAGATTGCTACTGCTCAATAATGGCTTCGGCAGTTTCGGAACTTACGAGGGGGAGAGCGTTCAACAATGGCTAAGCGGGTCAGCCAGGCTCGATCTTCAATTCTACGGTGCTACAACAAGATAGAACTGAAAAAAGGTCTTCCCTTTAACTTCGAAAATAAGGGGCTGCCTCTGGGCCGGGCTGCCTTGAGGCACAAAGCGGGTAGATTCTCTCTTGAATTTCAAGAGATTTTTTTAGTTCAAGCGGCCTCCTTGGAGTCGTTGTCTGAAGCGATGGGGCTGCGAGCTTCAGGCCGGCGGAAGACCTTGGAGCCGTCGTAGAGCTGATGATGCTTAAACATGCCGAAGATGGCGTACAGGAGCTTGTGCATTGCCGAATCGGAAAACGAAAAACCCGCCATCTATCCACTCTTCGGAAACTCCACCTCCATTTTGGAAATGTCCAGCGTGTACTTGCCGCTGATCAGGAAAAAGATTGCCTCCAGCTTGTGGCTTGATGTGGCCAGCGCGTTCGCCGGAACCCGCAGCGTGACCCGAGACGATTCATCCCTGGCGCCGGGCACGAAAGAATTGGCCACGTAGGAGCCGTCGGAAGCCCGGTCCTTCGCATCCGTGGCTCCCACGCGCTTGCCGTCTTTGACGAAAACGATGGCCACGCGCACCGGCATTCCCTCGGAGTGCTGGACGTGAAAGGGCACGCGAAACACCAGCGCGCCGGAAGCGCCATCCGGTTCCACCACCTTCCGCCCCAATGTTCCATAAGGCGGCAGGTGGCCGCCCGGCGATTTCTCTTCTTCCGGCCAGTAGTGGCTGAACACCGCCATCACCAGGTTGAAAGCCTTCCGCGTGTTTTCTTCACGCGTCGCCCAACGCGGATGATGGGAAAACGCCGCGATCAATTGCGGAGGATCACCCAGTCCAAAGCTCATGCGCTGATCCAGCACCAAGGCAAAACCCGGCTGGTATCCCGCCTCCGCCATCAGCATGAGGCCCAGGAAATCCGCCTGATTTTCACCCTGGCGGTCGAAGGTGATTTTGGAGATTCCCTTACCCAGGTTCATTTCCGGCAGGTCGGGGTCTTTCCAACGGCTTCCCTCTTCCTGTCGCGACCGGTCGTATTCCTTTTGTAACTCAGCTTCCACGGCAGGCCAGCAATGCGGATGATCCAGGATCACGTGCCCCAACTCGTGCCCGATCACCGCTGCCCACATGCCTTTCTGATCGAATAGCACCCGGAACATGCCGCTGGTCACGTAAATCTCGCCCGCCGGGTTGGAAAGCGCATTGGCATAAATCGTATTCATCAGGAAGACTTGGTAATGAACCTTGGGCGCCACTTTGCCCAGGGGCGTCGCCAGCAGTTGATCCAGGACCTGTGCCGCAAGTTGGTTGTCCGAGGTTCCGTGGATGATGGGATAGCGCCTTGCTTCTAAGCCGGCTGCGGAAACCATGAGAGACAAAAAAAAGAAGAAGCTAGTAATACAAAGATGAACGGCAAAGTTCTTCTTGTTCCGGCCATGGCTCATACCCATTGAGAATATTCAGTAGGCAGAGCGCCTGTCAATCCACGGTGTTGCCCGTTGCGCCAGTCATCGACGTGAGGACGCAACCTGGATTATTTGTGAACTTCCTTTGGAGAATCGGAAGGGCATGGCTTTAGCCGTGCCGAACAAAAACACCTCGACGATTATCCGTCTCGCATCCCGGACGGCTCGTTACAACGAGCCGTCCGGGATGCGAGATAAATGATAAAGATTGCGCGCACTCAAGCGGCACGGTTAAAACCGTGCCCTTCCGGGCTTCGAACAAAATTTCATGAATAATCGGCTGTAAGTCGGTGACGGGCATTTGCTGCGCCACGACCTGCTGCCTTCGCTCAGCTTGATCTGGAAGTCTTTGATGCGATCCAGCCGAGGATGCTGAGAGAGCAGATGAAATAGGGGAAGACCCCGTAAAGTGTGTCACTGGCGGAGTGGGAATGGCGGTCAATGGCCACGAAGACCTGGAAGCAGAAGAGAATCGTCAGGATACAGAGCGCCGCTCCGGGAACGGAAACGGGACAATAGATCCATCCCCACGGCCGGAACCAGGATTTCTTCATGTTAGCCACCTCTTAGAAAAGATGATGGTCACGAAACGGCATGACGTTTTCACACCGTAAATGCCGGCTCCTCTGCGGGGCAAAGACCCGGAGCGGGCTCTACGATGCGGCCAAAGCGCCGCTCGCGCCGGTAAAACTCCTGCAGTGCGGCCTTCAGATCTTCCGCCGCGAAGTCCGGCCAGAGGCGCGGGCTGAAGAGCAACTCCGCGTAGGCGCATTCCCACAGCATGAAATCGCTCAGCCGCTGTTCGCCGCCGGTGCGGATCAGCAAATCCACTTCCGAAGCCGCCGCGCCCGATGGGTTAGAATCCGCCAAAATGGCGGAGAATTCCTCGCGGCTCCGGCATCCCCGCTGGCAGAAAATCCGCGCCGCGTCCACAATGGCGTTGCGCGCCGAGTAGTCGATGGCCAGCCGCAGGTTCATCCCTTGGCAGTGGGAAGTGGCGGCTTCGGTTGATTCGATGGCCTCCACAAGCAGCGCCGGAAGCCGGTCGCGCCGGCCCATGACGCTCACGCGGATGCCGCGGGCCTCGAAATCTTCGTACTTATTGCAATGAAAGTCCTGGATGCAGCGCATGAGGGCGGAGACCTCGGCGGGCGGCCGGGACCAGTTGTCGGTGGAGAAAGCGTAGAGAGTGAGAATGGCAACGTCCAATTCGTCCGCTGCCTGAACCACTTGGCGCACTGCCCGTAGACCTGCCCGGTGACCCTCGGCGCGCGGCAGGTTGCGGCGCGTGGCCCACCGGCCGTTGCCGTCCATGATGATGGCCACATGAAGGCGGCGCGCCCCGCTCGATTGACTGCTATCCTGGTCCATGAAATCGTCCTCCTGCCGGAGAGTGCTTTGAAAAATGTCTGCTGAAAAGACAAACCATGTTGGGACGCCGTTATTCCCGCGCAAGCGGGAATCCATCCCTGTTTGTATGGCGCGGGGGCGACGGTCTCTTTAGCCCGGATTATTCACGAAGTCTTATGCGAAGGCCGGAAGGGCACGGTTTTAACCGTGCCCTTCCGGTCCAACAAAGGAGCGTCATGAATAATCCGGGTTAGGACTGCCCCAACCCGGCATCATTAAGTACTTTGTCGCATAAAGCGAAAAGCCAAAAAATTTTCAATGGACGCGGGTTGCCTGAATCAGCGCTTCCATCTGATCGAGATAATGTTCCAGCGCCTGGCGCCCGGTCAGCGTTAATTCAAACTCGGTCTGGGGCAAGCGGCCATTAAAGAATTTGCGGCACCCAACGTAGCCTGCCTCTTCCAGCTTGCGCGCGTGGACGCTCAGGTTGCCGTCGGTGGTCTTCAGGATTTTCTTCAAATCGCTGAAGCTGAGTGACGCATTTACGGCGAGAGCGGTTAGAATACCCAGGCGAATCTGCTCGTGGACCAGACGGTCCAGGTCCGTCAGGGCGGCGCGGGTGTTGTGCGCCGCGCTCCGCGCCGCGGGAAGCGGAGTCTCCATCGCAGTGTGGTGTCCTTTCAGGGGAGTCGCTTTAGCCACCGTGCCTCCTTGCTATGATGAATCCGAAGATCAGGTGCAGTCCGCCAAAACCGGCGGCCAGAAATTCGTTCCCCAAGCTTGCTGGAGCGAAGAGCGCGGCACAACCTAAGCCCATGAAGCACAAGCCCATCACCGGGACCACGCGAACTGAAAAAGCGCCGCCCGTGACGATGGCGGTTCCGTAAAGCAGCAGCCAGACTCCCGGAAGCGCGCGTAACAAGCCCGCCTGGAACAATGCGCCGGTCAGCGCCGCGCCCGCAAGTAACGGGGGAAGCAGGCTCAAAGCGAATTTGCGTCCCGCCCCGGAAAGCACCGGCACGCTGGCCGCGCGGGCCTTCTGCGCCAGCGCCAAGCCGCCCACCAGAAACGCTAGCCAAGCCTCCACCAACCATACGGTGAGCCAAGCCTGCGGGGTCATCTGACGGCTGGCAACGGCCGCTGCAGCCAGCGCCGTTAGCCCCATCGCCATTCCGCCCCGGCCAGGAACGGCGGTGAAGGCCGTGGACCGCTCCAACGTCTCGCGAATGTAGCGGAGGTTCTCGATCGCCCGGTCGCGCGGCAGGGGCGGCTTGGTTACGCGAAAGTTGGAGCGGCGATCAGGAAACATGCCGGAAGAATAGCATTTCTTAGGTTGTTGTCAAGTACTTTGTAGCGTAAAGTCGATTCCCCTTGATCGCTGGTAGTGACGCAGTTTGCTGTAGCGGCGCTCGGAGCCTGCCCTGGAAGGGAGCGCCGGAAACCGTTGAAGATACAAGTTCGGCGCTCCCTTCCAGGGCAGGCTCCGAGCGCCGCTACAGCAAAGAAACTGAGACACTACCTGATCGTTTCAACGGTAGCCGCGCCAACCCCGTTGTCCTCGCCTTTGCAGGAGTGGCTGGAAGGCATGGAAATGACGCTGGATGCCCTGTGGGCGGAACGGGCCGTGGAGGGTATGGCCGAAAGAAGCTCAAAAAATGCTGAATTCCATAATCTGTATATTAAAACCTGAAGTTTGGCGTCCAGCCAAACTGTGTAATTCCTGTAATTAATTTAAAACACATAACTTATCACAAATAAGCAGTGTGGAGAGAAAATTGCAGCCTGATCTGTCATGGGATTCTTAACCAGCAAGAATCGGCAGGGCCGGATCATGGAACTGGACAAGTTAATTGGAGGGAAGATGCGAATTTACAAGGCGCTAGGAATTACACTTTTTGCGTTGCTCATGGGACTTATTCTTACGCACTCAATATCCAGGGCGGATGAACTTTATGGAAAGATTAGAGGTACCGTAACCGACCAGTCGGGAGCGGTCATTCCCGGCGTAAAAGTTACGGTCACGAATGAAGGCACAGGAATCTCGAAGATTGTTACATCCCAAGCGGATGGTAACTTTGAGGTGGTTAATCTGCTCGTCCCTGCGACCTATGATGTTGTCGCTGAGCAGAGCGGCTTTAAGGAATTTGTAAGCAAGGGGATACGGCTTAATGTGAACCAGACCTACGTGGTAAAAGCGGTCATGCAGGTGGGTCAGGTCTCGCAACACGTGACGGTGGAGGCTAACCCGGTCCAAGTGGACACAACCAGCATGCAGCTTGGCACCACAATCACCGGAAACACCATCGTCGACCTTCCCCTCAACGGACGCAATTGGGTCCAATTGCAGCAACTTGAACCGGGGGTGGTGGCATCGTCGGATCGCTTTGGCAACAACTATTCCACCAATGGCGCCGAGACCCAGCAGAACTCTTACCTGATAAATGGGGCCGACACCAATGACGCTCCTTTGAACTCTCCTGGCATTATTCCCAGCCCCGACGCCATCGGCGAGTTTCGCATGATCACGAACACGATCAACCCCGAATACGGGCGCAATTCCGGGGCCATCATCAATGCGGTGATCAAGAACGGAACAAACCAGTTCCACGGCGACGCTTTTGAGTTTTACCGGGATACAACCCTCGACGCTCGCAGCTTCTTCCAATCTTCCGTCTCGCCGTTCCATCAGAACCAGTTTGGCGGCACGATTGGCGGACCGATCAAGAAGGACAAGGCATTTTTCTTCTTTTCCTATCAGGGCCTGCGCGCGGCTGTCCCGCAGGCGTTTTCCGTTCCTACGGTGTTTAGCCCAGCAGAGCGGGCTGGGACATGGCCCGGCTTGACCACCTCCAAGGGTACCTCGGCTTTTCCTTTAGTGGGTGACAGCGGGACGACTTACCCGGCGGGCACCCCTTATTCCACGATCTTTTCCAACGGCACCATTCCGACGGGAGACCTGAACCCCCTCGCTGTCAAGTTGATGAACCAGTTTGTACCGCTTCCCAATACGGCCGCGAACGGATACACCTTTAATCCCACAACTACGACCACCCAGGACCAATACCTTTACCGGGTCGATGAAAACATCAACGCCGCCAATTCCATCTGGGTCTATGGGTTGTGGCAGAGAGCTCCGGACATCAACACCTTGCCTTTCACCGGGGCGACACTTCCCGGCTTTGCAAATACGGACCAGCGGCACGATCAGGAATACACCGCGGCCTGGAACCATACCTTTTCGCCGACCACTTTGAATGAAGCGCGCTTTTCCTATTACCGGTTTAATTTTATCGCGAACGAGCCGCAAAGCCCCATCAACCCTACGAGTTATGGGTTTACGGGCATCCTCCCGCAGAACCTCGCGGTCGCCTCGCTGCCGGTCATGAGCCTCACGGGTTTCTTCACCCTGGGATTCACCGCCAACGGCCCGCAACCGCGCATCGACCAGACTTATGACGCGGAGGACAACTTCACCAGGATTATGGGGCGCCACACTTTTAAGGCCGGCTTCACCATGGAACGCTTCGAAGTTTACAACCCCTTCTACAACAACCTGGGTGGCAATTTCAGCTACACCGGCTCGGGAACGTTTTCGACAGGGCTTCCAGGAGCGGACTTCCTGCTGGGAGTGCCGGACTCTTACTCTCAGGGGAGCGGTTCCATCGTCAATGCGCGCGGACGCGAATACTATCCGTATGTTCAGGACCAATGGCAGGTGAAACGCAACCTGACACTGACTTATGGCCTTGGCTGGGACTTTGAAACTCCCTGGGTGGACAACTACAATGCTGGCGAGACAATGATGGCTTACCGTCCCGGAGTTCAATCCACCGTGTTTCCCACCGCGCCCATCGGCTTTGTTTACCCAGGCGATCCGGGAATCAATGAGGCAGGTGGACCCACCACCCCTTACACGGACGTTGCCCCGCGTTTCGGGTTTGCCTGGACTCCAGGAAGCTCTTCGAATTGGAGCATCCGCGGCGGTTTTGGAATCTATTACAACCGCACGGAAGAGGAGCTGGCGCTGCAAGGGCTTACGAACCCGCCATTTTCGACGACCTTTTCGTCGTCCTACGGCTCCCCCAGTTTCGCTACGCCCTTCACTGGCTTTTGCTCGGTCACCAGCGGGGCTGCGCCCAGCCCTTGCTCCGTCCCCCAAGTGTTTCCCTTTAGTCCACCTGTGAAAGGCGCCAAGGTGAACTTCGCCCCCTTCGCGCCCATTGGGTTTGGCGCAAACACACTGAGTCCCGCTTTTGGCGTGCCGATGTCTGAAAATTACAACCTCACGATTGAGCGGCAACTTTCGCCCTCGACCATCTTATCTATTGGTTACGTAGGAAATGTGGGCCGGCACCTGGAAGGCGCGTATAACCTCAGCTACGCCGGCGCGGGTCAGGGAGTGAATCCGGGAGCCGCAGCGTTGGGGTGCAATGCCTTTAATCTTGCCACTTGCGATCCCGGCTCGTTCTCTAACAATCCGAATCCGGCGCTTTACGGCGAGACCGGCCAGCAAGTGACGAGCTTCAATTCCAACTACAATTCGCTTCAAGTTGAGTTGAACCGGCACTTCGCGCACGGTCTGCAGTTCCTGGCGTCTTACACCTGGTCGCGTTATTTTGACTACACCTCGAACCTTGAAAATAACGCCTTCAATGGTCCGGGAATCGACCCCTTCAACTTTAACTCCATGTACGCTCCCTCCGCCGATGATGCACCCCAACGCCTGGTGTTGAGCTACGACTACACGCTGCCCTTCTACCACTTCGTGCATAAATGGCAGCGGCTGACCGATGGCTGGGATCTGGTGGGTATCAGCACATTCCAGAGCGGCTTCCCGGTGGCGGTTTTTGACAGCGCCTTCAGTTCGCTCACCTGCGATCCGGCAATCGCCTTCTATGCTTGCCCGGACCGCGCCAATGTAGTTCCTGGTAAGCAGATCGATATTGGCAATCCCCGGAACTACTCGCTGAATGGCCAACCCAATTATTGGTTCAACCCCGCGGCGTTCTCAATTCCCGCCGCCGGCACGGGCATCGGCAATGCCAGCCGCAACCCGATCTATGGTCCCGGCATCGATAACTGGGACTTGTCGTTGTTGAAAGATATTCATATCACGGAATCAAAATACTTTGAGATCCGTATTGAAGCCTATAACGTCTTCAACCAAACGCAGTTTGCAGGGGGAGCCTTCAATCAAGGATCAGGAGGGATCGTATCGGATGTTAATGACCCGCGATTTGGCCGTGTGATCTCGGTGCTCCCAGGCTCTACTAACGGCGACGGCCGGGTGCTGCAACTGGGAGGGAAGTTCTACTTCTAGCCGTGGGGGCCCTGGTGCCCGCCCTCGGGCGACCACAAGGGTCTCCCTTACGATAAGCCCACGGGCAGGCACAAGGTCTGCCCCTACGATAAGCGCCCTTGCCTCCCGGCAGGGCGCTTTTTGTTTTTCCGCCTCATCCATTTCTTCATTGCCCCTCGGCAATGAAGCCTGTTACACTTGTTACTTGTTACGGATATTCGGTAGCGGTGTAGTTTGGCTGCTGTAGCGGCGCTCTATGAGCGCCGAAACCAGTTGACATATTTAAGGTCGGCGCTCATAGAGCGCCGCTACAGCAAACTGACCCGCTGCCGGGTGTACCTGACGATAGTCAGGATGATGTCCATTGTGTTTTTGAATCTCGACGGGCCCTCTGTTTCCACTCAGTTTCGATTGCCTTCCCGGGTCCAAGCTGAAAATCTGACCAAATCGGGGTATGTATTTCTGGAAAAACAGACAAGTTTTTTTGCATCGTTCATCCGTTGGTTTGACGCCTCCGCCGCAACGCCTCCCATTGAAAATGGCTCCAGACATCAAGTGGATTGGGTGCGCACCGCGCCTTTCATTGCCGTGCACCTGATGTGCCTGGGAGTGATCTGGGTGGGCTGGAGTTGGGTGGCGGTGGGAGTGGCGGCGCTGCTATACGCCATCCGCATGTTTGCCGTCACCGGCATTTATCACCGCTACTTTTCGCATCGTACCTTTAAGACTTCGCGCCCGATGCAATTGGCGCTTGCCCTGCTAGCCAACTCCGCGACGCAGCGCGGTCCGCTGTGGTGGGCGGCGCACCATCGCCAGCATCACCTCTATTCCGACACGGAAAATGACGTGCATTCTCCGCGCATCCACGGATTCATCTGGAGCCACGTTGGCTGGATCACGGACCACCGGAATTTTCCCACCAAGTTGGACGCCGTGCGCGACCTTGCCAAGTTCCCTGAGCTTCGCTTTCTCGACCGTTTCGATACGTTGGTGCCGTTCTTGACTGGCGCCTCCCTGTATTTTCTGGGCGCGGCGCTGAGCCATTTCGCCCCCGGCCTTCACACCAGCGGCATGCAGATGCTGATCTGGGGATTTTTCGTTTCCACCGTGGTGCTGTTCCACGCCACCTGCACCATCAATTCGCTGGCGCACCAGATGGGACGCCGCCGCTTCGACACCGGTGACGACAGCCGCAACAGCTTGCTGCTGGCTTTGCTGACCTTTGGCGAGGGATGGCACAATAACCATCATCATTTTCCATCCACGGTCCACCAGGGGTTTTATTGGTGGGAAATTGACATCACCTATTACCTGCTGCGCGCTCTCTCCTGGACCGGTTTGATCTGGGACTTGAAGCCTGTGCCGGCTAAGGTTAAAGATTTGAACCGGTACGCGGACGAAGCAGCAGCGTAAGGTTTAGCTTCCCTCACCTCCGGAGTCTGGGAGTATCAGTCAAGCCGCCAGTGCTGTCATCCCGAGCGAATCCTGTCATTCTGAGCGCAGCGAAGAATCCCCGTATTTGATATCTTCCCGGCATCAAAAGAACTGGAGATGCTTCGCGGCGTTTACGCTGAGCCAAATGCCGGGATTCTTCGCTACGCTCAGAATGACAGGCGAAGGGCTCAGGATGGCATAATGCGGTGCGGAGCGATTGACGATGAGCGCAACGCCAAACATTGGGAAACCCAAAGCATGGCTTTCCTGGAGCAGCGGCAAGGACAGCGCTTGGGCTCTCGAAACCATCCGGCGGCAAGGCGAGTTTGAAGTAACGGCGCTGCTCACCACCGTCAACGTGACCCACGGCCGGGTGGCCATGCATGCCGTCCGGGAAGAGTTGGTCCGTAAGCAAGCCAGCGCGCTCCATCTTCCGTTGGTGGTTGTTCCGCTCCCTTGGCCTTGTCCCAATTCCGCATATGAAGAAGCCATGGCGGACGCTGTTGCTCAGGCATGCAGTGAAGGCGTGAACCACATGGTGTTCGGCGATCTGTTCCTGGAAGACATTCGCAAGTACCGCGAGGGCAAACTGGCCGGGACTGGAATCACGCCTCTGTTTCCCATTTGGGGCCTGGACACATCACAGCTCGCGCGCGATATGATTGAATCCGGCCTTAAAGCCTATCTGACCTGCGTCGATCCGAAGAAGCTGGATCGAAGTTTTGCCGGGCGGCGGTTCGATGAAGCCCTGCTTGCCGGACTGCCTGCCCACGTTGATCCCTGCGGCGAGAACGGCGAATTTCACACGTTCTGCTGCGCCGGCCCGATGTTTCCAGACCCAATCCCAGTAAGGCCCGGAGAGGTGGTGGAACGGGACGGATTTGTGTTCGCGGATTTGCAGCCGGCTTGATTTCAGGCGTTCGAGAGGCGGGGCGGCGCCTACCCGGATTATTCACCATGTTTTACTCGACGACCGTCAGGGCACGGTTTTAACCGTGCCGTTTCAGCGCCGCAACTTTTTTCTTTTGTCTCGCATCCCGAACGGTCCGTTGTAACGGACCGTTCGGGATGCGAGACAAAAACCATCGAAACACCGTTCTTCGGCACGGTTAAAACCGTGCCCTGACGGTCAGTTCGTGAATAATCCGGCCTAGGGCATGACGTGGCTCTCCACCTGGGCTGGTGTCAGACGTACCTCCAGTTCATTCTCCCACCGTGCAACGACGGCTGCGGCCAGGCAATTGCCAATGACGTTGACGGCGGTGCGTCCCATGTCCATGAGTTGATCGATTCCCAGAAGTATGAAGATGGGCGCCATCGGCAATCCAAAGGACGCAGCGGTGCCCAGCAGAATAACGAGCGCGGCTCGGGAAACGCCCGCCACCCCTTTGCTGGTGAGCATCAGCGTGAACACCATTGCGAATTGGCTCCCCAGGCTCATGGGAATTCGCGCCACCTGGGCTACAAAGACCGAAGCCAACGTCAGGTAGAGCGCGCTTCCCGCCAGGTTGAAACTGTATCCGGCGGGTATCACGAACGCCGCCACGGGCCGGGCCACGCCGAATGACTCCATCTTCTCCAGGGCGATGGGCAAGGCGGCTTCCGAACTCGCGGTGGCGAAGGCGATGGAAGCGGGTTCGGTGAGGGCGTGAATAAATGGCCGCAAGGGAATGCGGGCGAGCAAAGCGATGGGCAGCAGGACCGCCAGAACGAATACCACCAGGGCCGCGTAGAGCGTGGCCAAAAGCTGCAAGAGGTTGAGCAGGATTCCAGCGCCAGTTTGGCTGACGGTGTAGGCAATGGCCGCGGCCACGGCCACCGGCGCATAGAACATGACGATGTTGGTGAACTTGAACATCACCTCCGCCAGACTTTCGCAGAAGGCAAGCATCGGGCGGCGCTTACCTTCGGCAACCAGCGCCAGGGCAATGCCAAAGAGGATGCTGAACACCACCACCTGCAGGACTTCATTCCGCGCAACCGACCGGGCGATGTTTTGCGGGAAAACCTTCAGAATCGTGTCCGCAATTGCAGGTTTCACCAAATGAGATGCCGGCGGCGCGGCGGGCGGGGGAAGCCTTACGCCAACGCCCGCTTGACTCAGGTTGATCGCTGCCAGGCCAATGAAAAGCGCCAGCGTGGTGACCACCTCAAAGTAAACCAGCGCCTTGATACCCATGCGGCCTGTCTTTTTCAAGTCGCTGTGCCCCGCGATGCCAGTGACCAACGTTGAAAACAACAGCGGGGCGATGATGACGCTGATAAGGCGAAGGAAAATCTGGCTGAACACCTTACCGTGAAGCGCAACCTGCGGCCAGTCCAGACCGATCTCCAATCCCACCAGCATGGCGACGAAAATCCAAATGGTCAGCGACCGGCGCGCCGAGGCATAAGCCATCAGGGCCACGGCGGCTACCGATCGCGCCAGGACGGGAACGTAGTCCGGAACCCGGACCATGCCAAGTTGGCTGGCGACCGCCAAAAGCGCGGCGGCGGTGAGGCTGAGGACGGCGATGAAAAGGCAGTATTTCTTCATGCGATAGTGTCTCAGTTTCTTGCTGTAGCGGCGCTCTATGAGCGCCGAACTTGGGTCCTCAACGGTTTCCGGCGCTCATAGAGCGCCGCTACAGCAGACTGCGACACTACCCTTCATGCGAACATGGCTTGGGATCGCCAGCACGGCATTATATACACACAGTCGTAAGTCGGCGACACTCGGTTCTGTAGCGCCGGAAATCGTCGAGAATTCATGTTGGGCGGCCGGAGACCGCCACGACGGCAAACAAACCCGACCGCAACCGGCCTTTAGCGAAGCGAGTGAGACACGCGGTCGAGAACCCTGTATTCGGATGGGCCCGCGATCAGTTGACCTCGGTAGGGGCCGAGTCAGATTCCGGAGGCGGGGAACCGAGCAATTGAATCGTGCGCAGACTCATGCTGCAGGCCGATGTGAAAAGGGTTTGATCGTCGTCGCCGGTTGTGCAGACCGCCCGGACGATGCGATCCGGGGCGATGACCCGTCCCGTGACCACCATCCAGCGGTGGGCGGAATCGTACTTCCAAATCAGCACCGCGTCGCGGCCGTTGAACTTGGTATGCTCGAAATTGTAGCCGAGAATTCCCTGGGTCACGCCTCGCGTTTCAAGCTGGGCAAGCTTCTGATCGGAGAAAGTATCCAGGTGGGAAGGATTCGGCGCTGAAGTGATGGTGATCGAAGGTCCCGTGCCCAGAAGCTCCGGCCGGTAAATGCGGATGCCGCCCGGAAAGTCAGTAACTTTGCCGTAAATTCCCGCCGCGACATTCATTTCAATGCCCAGCGAATCACTGCGATAAGGCAGCAGCTTCAAAGTGCTTTCGATCACGCGCTCATGATGTCCAGGGTACCAGTGAGTAATAAGAAACTCGCCTCCCAGGATTACCACGGCTCCGATCACGATCCACATGGTGACGGTCAACTGATTCTTCATAGATTCATCTTAACCTCAGCTTCGCAAGCGCGCAATCGGCGCCGTCCGCAAAGGACAGCCTCCGTATCGAGGAATGGCATTATGATTAAGGATTGGAACACCAACCGGTCCACGGGTTGCCCCAATCAGCGCGTCCGGACATCAAAAACATATGGCCGAAGAATCTGGCGCTCTGTCCGCCCTTAAGCTCGTAACCTCACAATCCGCAGTGTTGTTGCGCGCCGATCATGTGACCAAGGATTACGTTACGGAAGACGAGAGGGTGCGAGCCCTGGACGACATCTCGCTGGATGTAGCAGAAGGTGAATTCGTGGCGCTGTTGGGCCGCAGCGGCTGTGGAAAATCGACTCTGCTGAACCTTTGTGGAGCCATGGACTTTCCTACCACGGGCCGGATCATTCTGAATGGTATTTCCACGTCCGAGCTTTCGGATACGGAACTTACCCGCGTGCGCCGGGAAAAAGTTGGCTTCATTTTTCAATTCTTCCAGCTCATTCAAACTCTCACCGCGGTTGAAAATGTGGAGTTGCCTCTGCTGCTGGCGGGACGGAATTCCGCGCGCCATGCGGCCCTGGAGTCCCTCACCTGGGTTGACATGGAGGCTTTGGCGGGCCGCTATCCGCATCAGCTCTCCGGCGGGCAGATGCAACGGGTGGCGATTGCGCGCGCCCTGGTTCATCGTCCAAAGCTTTTGCTGGCCGACGAGCCCACAGGCAATCTGGACACCGCCACCGGCAACGCCGTGATGGACCTGATGCGGCGGACCGCCTCGGAACGCAAAGTGACCGTGCTGATGGCCACGCACAGCCTGGAGGCCGCCGCGGCGGCTTCTATGCTGGTGCGGCTGCGCGACGGACGTATCGAACACTTGCAGCGGAATTGAATGGCTTCCATCCGGGTTTTTTGCCGCATTTATCTCCGGCCTCTGGCGCGCCAGCCATTGCGCACCGCGCTTGCGGCGTTCGCCGTGGCGCTAGGCGTGGCCGTGGTGCTGGCTATCGACCTTGCCGGCCGCGCCGCTGCGGGTTCATTCCATTCCTCCTTACAAACGCTGGTCGGGAATGCCGATCTGGAAGTGACGGCTGCGGGTGGCGTTCCCGGCGCTGTGCTCGGACGGCTTGCCACCCTACCCTATCCCTTGAAGCTTGATCCTCGCATCGAAGGGTCCGCGATCATCGCGGGGGCAGGGGAAAACGTTACAGTGATTGGCCTTGACTTCATCGCCCACGCGCCGGATGCCGTGCAGAAGGCAGCGCGGTCGTTCTCTTCGTGGGATGCGAATGGCGTTTGGGCCGGAGCCAAGCTGGGCCTGAAACCGGGTGAATCCGTCAACCTCGTCGTGAATGACCGCGAGACAACTGTGACGGTTGAGGGAATATTGCCCAGCGATTCAGCGCATGTGGGCGAAGATCGCATCCTGGTTATGGATATTGGTTTGGCGGCGCGGCTCCTGGGCCGTGAAAACACGGTGAGCCGCATCATGATTCACACTCCTGCGGGCAGTGTGAACCGGTGGGAGCAGCGCCTGCGAAGGGTTCTTCCGGCCCATGTAACTCTCCAACCAGCCGGGACCCGCACCCGCGAAAACCAGCGCATGCTTCGCGCCTTCCGGTGGAATCTGCGGCTGCTCAGCTATATCTCCCTGATCGTCGGCGCCTTTCTGATTTACAACACGGTGTCCGTTTCCGTCGTGCGGCGACGGCCTGAGATCGGCATCCTGAGAGCGCTCGGAGCGACTCGAACCATCATTCTAAGTTCATTCCTTGGAGAATCGGCGTTTGTCGGGCTCCTTGGCTCGCTCGCTGGCATCGCGCTGGGCCGGGTTCTGGCCATAGGAGCAGTGCGTCTGGTGGGGTCTACGGTGAACTCGCTTTACATCAGCAGCCAGCCGGGTCCCATCGTCCTGGGTCCTGCGGAAATTGTGCTGGGTCTTTTCATCGGTATTGGGGTTTCCGTAGTCTCGGCTCTTTCTCCGGCCCGCGAGGCCGCCCGCGTGCCGCCAGTCGAAGCAATGGCGCGCGGGCGAAGGGAATATGAAGCGAGAGTGAAAAAGAAGCGGGACCTGCTCATCGCTGTTGTCCTCGGCGTGGGCGCTTGGGCTGCCTCGCGGATGCCTGCGGTGAGTGGCCGGCCGGTGTTCGGATATATCTCGGCGCTCCTGCTGGTGGGCGCATGTGCGCTTGCCATCCCGGCCATGACCGCGGCCATTGTATCGGTATCCTCGCGGTGGCTCCTTCGATCGCTTGGTCCTGAGTCTTTCCTCGCCAGCCGCAGCCTTGCCGCTTCCCTGCGCCGTACTTCGGTTTTGGTGGCCGCACTCGCCACGGCGATTGGCATGTTGGTGAGCGTGGGCGTGATGGTGGGGAGTTTTCGCAAGACCGTTCTCATTTGGATGGGCCAGGAATTGCGAGCCGACTTTTACATTCAGGCAGCGGGAACCTCCTCGCCGGACCAATTCGGAACGCTTTCACCCGGCCTTTCGCAGAAAATTGCGGCCATTCCCGGTGTGGCTGCTGTCGGCATTTTCAGGGGCTACCCGATCAGTTACCAGGGGCTCCCTGCTTTGCTTGCCTCGGTGAATGTTGGCGTTTCCGCCCGCTACAGCCACATGCCCTTTCTTGCTGGCGGCCGCTCCTCCACGGTCTTCAGCAAACTTAGGGGCAAGGATCGAGTCATCGTCAGCGAGCCTTTTGCCAACAAACATCATGTAAAGGTGGGTGATACGATCACGCTTCCCATCGGCGAAACCCCTTCCGGCAAATTGCAACCGAAGTTCCGTGTTATCGGCATCTACTATGATTACGCGCGGGAATCCGGAACTGTGATGATGGACCGTGCAACACTTTTGAAATACTTGCCCGATCCATCTGCCGATAGCATCGCGGTTTACGTTTTACCCGGCGCTCCCGGAAATGCCGTGCGCAGCGCCATTGACCGCGCCTGCGCAGGGCATCAAGTCTTGATTTCCTCGAACCGGAATTTGCGGGCGAACGCCATTCGCATCTTTGACCGGACTTTCGCCATCACTTACGCGCTGGAAGCGGTGGCGGTGGCGGTGGCGGTGATGGGGATTGCCGGAGCGTTGCTCACATTGGTGATCGACCGGCGGCGCGAGCTGGCCCTGTTGCGATTCCTGGGCGCATCCAAGCAGCAGATTCGTAGTCTGATTCTGTATGAGGCGGGATTGCTGGGCCTCTTCAGCAACCTTGCAGGCATTGTGCTCGGCATGGCGCTTTCGCTGGTGCTCATCTTCGTCATCAACAAGCAATCCTTCGGCTGGACGATTCAATTCCACTGGCCTGTGGCGATTCTGACCGGTGCGATCTGCCTGGTTTATGGCTCAACTCTGGCGGCGGGAATCCGACCTGCACTGATTGCGGCACGCCTCAATCCCATTGAGGTGATCCACGAAGAATGAAACACTATTTGATACCTACGGTTCTGTTGCTTTACACGTTTGCGGCCGCCGCACCTGCTCAGAACATTCCGCAATATGAAGCGGCCCTGCCCGGCTACCATTATCGTTTTCCGCGCGACAACTTTAACCATCCGGACTATCAGACCGAGTGGTGGTACTACACCGGGAACCTTTGGACGCCGGAAGGCCGGCGGTTTGGATTTGAATTGACATTCTTCCGCGAGGCAGTTTCGCGCGCGCCTCATCCCGATTCCGTTTGGAATGTGAACGACGTTTATATGGCGCATCTGGCGTTGAGCGATATTCAAGGCCAAAGGTTTTATGACCGCCAACGATTGAATCGTGCCGGACCGGGAGTGGCGGGCATTGATAAACACGGCGGCAAAATCTGGAATGGAAACTGGCAGGTTGTGTGGTATGGAGATCACCAGGAACTGCAAGCGGTGACCGGGAGATTTTCGCTCCGATTCGTCCTGAACTCCATGAAGCCGCCGGTAATTCACGGCATCAACGGCCTGAGCCAGAAAGCGGTAGGCCGCGGCCAGGCTTCGCATTACATTTCACTCACACGACTGGCGGCGCAGGGGACGATTCAACTTGCCGGTAACAGTTTCGCCGTGACCGGTAGCGCGTGGATGGATCACGAGTTCTTCACGGAAAAGCCGGGCGCCTCCAAATCCGGTTGGGATTGGACGTGCATGCAGTTTGATGACAATACTGAACTGATGCTTTACCGGCTACATCAGAACGCCGGCAGCGAAGATCGCTATTCGTCCGGAACCTATGTGGATGCGGAAGGCGATGCCCAACATCTGACGGCGAGAGATTTTCGTATGCAGCCGGGATCCGCTTGGACCAGCCCCAAAACCAATGCGCAGTATCCTGTGACATGGCATATTCGGGTCCCGTCGCTGGGAATTGATCTTACGGAGGCGACACCGCTCAAGAACCAGGAGCTGGTGAGCCGGAACCGGTTCACGCCTACGTATTGGGAGGGCGCGATTGATCTCGCCGGTACAAAGGCCGGCCAGTCAATCCATGGCGTTGGCTATCTTGAAATGACCGGGTACGCGCCCACCCCCGGCGCTCCCGGGAAAGGCCCGGACGCTCCCGGCGGCGAATGAATCTCAAGGCAATGAGAAGGCTACCAAGGCATCGCTTTGTGGTTCTTCCGCAACCTTGGCATGGCCGCCAGCAGCGATCACGACGTATTGCTTGCCATGCGGGCCCAGTTGATAGGTCATCGGTGTAGCGTGGCCGCTTGCCGGGAGTTGCGCCTTCCAAAGCTCTTTTCCGGATTCCACATCGAAAGCTCGGATGAACGGGTCAAATGTACCGGCGATAAAAACAAGGCCTCCTGCCGTCACAATCGGTCCACCCAGGCTCGGCGAACCAGGCGGGACGACGGGATGGCCCGGTGCGAAGCCCTGCATGGAGCCCAGGGGGACCTGCCATCGAATTTTGCCTTCATTCATGTCCACGGCCGTCAGCATGCCCCAAGGCGGCGGAACGCATGGCAGATGGAATACCGGCGACAGGAACGTCATGCGAAACATGCCGTAGGGAGCCCCGACTTGCGGCGTGTATTCTCCTTTTTCACCGGTGCGCGCGGCTTCCTCAAATTGGTTGGCAGGAATCAGACGAACTTTCGTGGGGAAATTGTTGGTGTTCACCACCAGCAGACTGTGATCGGGATCAAAAGCATATCCACTCCAATTCATACCGCCAACATTGCCGGGGATTGCTAATGAGCCCCGCAGGCTGGGTGGCGTAAAGATCCCTTCATTGCGAAGTCCGAGAAGCACCTTGCGGCAAGCTTCGCGATCAGCGGGTGTGGCGCCCCAGGCGTCACTGACGGAGAGCGATTGCGGTGCGAGCGCAGGCGGCGCGACTGGGAACGGCTGCGTGGGTGATGTCACTTCGCCGGGCACATCGCTTTGCGGAACGGGACGCTCTTCGACCGGAAACACCGGCGCGCCGTTGTCGCGGTTGAGCACGTAGAGAAAGCCGGTTTTATTGCCTTGGATGACGACCGGAATCTTCTTGCCGTTGTGGAAAAGGGTCGCCAAGAGCGGCGGCGCGGCAGTGTCGTAATCCCAAAGGTTGTGATGGACAAGCTGAAATCCCCAGGCCATTTTACCAGTCTGGGCGTGCAGCGCCACGACGGAATCCGCCCACTTGTCATCACCCGGCCTTAAACCACCGTAATAATCAGGGCTGGCGCTGCCGGTGGGAACAAAAACCAGGTCACGCTTGGGGTCAACCGTCATGATGGACCAGGCGTTAGCGGCGCCGGTTCTCCACACGTTCCTTCCGCCATTGGCAACAGGCCTCGACCGGTTGGCGGGGATCGGATCCCAGCTCCAGCGCAAGGTGCCCGAGCGCGCGTCAAAGGCCCGTACCACGCCGGAGGGCATGTCCACGCGGCCATTGTCATCAATGGCCGAGCCCACGACCACGAGGTCATCAATCACCGCAGGCGGCGAAGTCATGTGATACCAGCCACGATGGTAGCGGGGAACATTTCTGAGGCTCACTTGGCCCTTGTCGCCGAAGTCCATGCAAGGAGCGCCGGTGGCGGCGTCGAGCGCGATGAGGCGGGCGTCCAGGGTGGCTTCGAAAATGCGCCGGTGGCAAGGTTTGCCCGCCGGCCGAGTGGAATCGAGCCAGGTGGCTACGCCACGGTTAATGAGACCGTCACCATACGGCCAGCTAAGGTCGATTTTGGGATCAAAAGCCCATCGTTGCGTTCCAGTTTTGGGGTCGAGGGCAATCACCCGGTTATAGCCGGTGGTGAGGTAGAGCGTGCCATCGACCAGGATCGGAGTTGTCTCGAACCCGCTTCTTCTGCTGTCGCGGCCACCCTTGGAGATGTCGCCGGTATGGAATACCCAGGCAACCTTGAGTTTGGATACGTTGCTGCGATTGATCTGGATGAGCGGCGAATAGCGCGAGCCGCCCGGATCATTGCCATAGGTAGGCCAATCACCCGGAACGGTAAGTCCCTGTCCGTGAATCTTGAGGGCGCTGAGAAGAACAATCAACGCCGTCAGGCCGGCAAGCCCGCAGGTTGAGCGCCCGATCTTAACGCCTCGCTCTAGCATGAAAAGGTCTCCTTTGTTCACCGGAATACTCAAGGGTTGCCCCTTCCAAGTGATCCGAAGAGGCCCGTGTTGTTAACGCGAGCGTCTTGCTGGCATTGCGGAACACGGGGCGCGAGTCCATCGCAACAAGATATAGGACCCTTTCCTCTCTCGCAACATCTAAAGTAGAGTAATATGAACCTGAAACCCTGATCCACTCAGGGACAGTCATAAGTGTTCTTCAAACAATCTCTTGGAGACGGGAGCCGCCATGGAAATAAGAACCGCACAGCTTCGCCGGACGCTGCTTCAACTCACACTTCTTTTGCTGGCAACATCAATGGCAGCGCCATTGTTGGCGGATCAAGGCGACCCGCCCGCCCGGGTTGCCCGCATCAGTGACATGCAAGGCAATGTTTCCTTCCAGCCGGCGGGTGAGAACCAATGGAGCCAGGCTTCGTTG
>CALCEB010000176.1 GCA_937900045.1 uncultured Acidobacteriota bacterium | reverse complement strand
AATCCGCGACCGAGACGCCGTCCCGCCTCTGAGAATGCGCCGGATTCAGGTATAAAGCGACCAGTTGACATTCGCATCGGGGTTCTGCGGAGAAACGTTATAAGGTGGCACGTTCACGGGGAACTGCTGAGGATATTGTTTTCCCGTCTGGGCGCCGACGAACGGCGTGGCAAAAAGCGGTGGCTCGGGACTGACGTAGGTCAAGCCGTAGGGTGGATTGCCGGTGGGATAAGCAACCGTCAGGCCTTCAATCGCTGTGAAGAAGCGCCCAAAGCCGGCGCGCACGCTGGTCTTGCCCGGTCCTCCCGTCAGTTCGCGCAGGAAACCGCTGCTCCACTTGGGTGAATAGGCCAGGCCCACGCGAGGCGAAAAATCGTCATTAGGAGTTGGTGCAATGGTCGAGGGTATCCCCGGATCGCCTGGAAACACATACCCCAAGGGCGCTCCAGGAAACTTTACGGATTCCTCGCCGGGAATAAGTGTTGAAATCTGGTTGTATTCTTCCGACCACGGACGGACCCAATCCCATCGCAAACCATAATTCAAGGTCAAGTTGGGCCGTACCCGCCAACTGTCCTGGGCATACAACCCGGCGTATCTCGACAGCTCGTGAAACGCCGGAGAGGATTGCTGCGAATATACGCTCGGTAGGCCCAGTAAGAAATCGGCGAAGTCGGAGCCGGTGGCGCTTCCGAAGAATTCGAACTCTCCGTTTGCAATGAGGTCGGGCAGTTGTTTGACGGAGTCATTGTGAAACTCAGCGCCGAACTTCAGAGTGTGGGCGCCCATAACCTTCGAAAAATTGTCGAGCCACTCATAGGTGTTATTGACCTGCAAGAGCGAGAATGGGTTTGTGCCGAAGGTGATGTTATTCATGACGACGGTTTCGACTCCCTGGGCCTTGGGAAATCCTGGGACGATTCCTGCCGGTCCTTGAACGAAGCCCTGCGACGCAAGGCTCACACCCACGCCGCCCTGGGGCTGCCCCAGGTTATTGGCGTCCCGCAGGTAGCTGAAGCGAAATTCATTCACTGCGCTCGCACCAAGGGTTTTTGTATCACCCACTTCAACCAATTGCGCCTGGCCATTGGACAAGGCATTGAAGCCGGGAAGGTTAGCGCCGCCTTGCTGAACAGGATATGGGTTATTCAGCGCGTAGTTGTCGAGAAAATAGTAGACGGAAAGCATGCCCAGGCGCGTGTTCGCATCCACCCGCGCTGAACCCTTATCGTCCTGCAAATGCTCGGCGAAGGCGGCGGTGGAAAAGATGCTTGGCCCAAGGTTTGGTTCGGGAATGTATTGCAACAGCCGTTGGGCCGGAACGGACCAGGCGTTCTGCGGAATCACGGCATTGGGAAACACGCATTGCGAGGCCGTCGAGCATCCGGGCGTATAGTACTGCTCCCCTGGGGTGACGCTATAACCCAGCTTCTGCGAGAGCAGCCCAGCCCAATACGATCCACTTACCATCCCGGTCAGCAAGCTGGCGTGGTCGGCGAGGTCCCCGTTCCTGTCCGCCACGGATGGGACGGGGATCAGGCCGGTGTCGAGGCCTTCAACGGTACGCGTGCCCTGATAATCGGCAAAAAAGAAGATCTTGTCCTTGCGGATAGGCCCGCCGAAAGTTCCGCCGAACTGATTCTGGTTGAATTGGCCCCGGCTGGGCGAGAAAAAGTTCCGGGCATCGAGGTCCGTATTACGGAGGAACTCAAACCCGTCGCCGTGGAATTGATTCGTGCCGGATTTGGTTACGACGTTAATCAACCCCCCGCTGTAATTGCCATATTCCGTGTCAAAATTGCTGCTGAGAATGCGGAACTCGGCAATTGAATCAAGATTGGGGACAACAGCCGCGCCCATACTGACCCCTTCCTCCACATCGGCTCCATTCAGCATGAAGCCGTTGGCGGACTCTCGCTGCCCGTTGATTGAGAAGTTTCCAGGATCAAGACTGCCGGACACGGGAATTGAGCCGAAAGCTCCGCCCGAAGAAACATTGGGGTTGGCGCTCGTCGTTACCGGAGTGACGCCGGGCTGAAGCGCAAACAAATCGGTGTAGCTCCGGCCGTTCAAAGGGACGGTGACGATTTGCTTCCCGGTAATAACTTGGCCCATCTGCGTGTCCGCGGTTTTAACATGCACCCCAGCCCAACTTTCGCAGTTGGGAGCTATTTTGAGCGGGATTTGGCCTCTACACAGGTC
>CALCEB010000175.1 GCA_937900045.1 uncultured Acidobacteriota bacterium | reverse complement strand
GAGGCCTTGCTCGAAGCCGCTCACGCTGTGGTGGATGAGGCGATACATATTTGAGCCGTGCCGTAGACGGATCTTCCTCACTCCCGGCCCTCGCCCTTTGGGAGAGGGGAGACTGCGAAGCGGTGGGTGAAGGCCCGGGTGCGGCAAATAAAGTTGCATCGACATACCTGACGTAGCCCCATGCTCTGCCACGTCGAACAACACGGCATTGTAACCTACCAGGACGGCCTTGACCTGCAGCGGGAGCGAATCGCCCAGCGCAAAGCCCAGGAAATCCCGGACACTCTGATCCTGCTTGAGCACCCGCACGTTTTCACGCTGGGCCGCAATGCGCGCCGTGAGAATTTGCTGGTTTCACCCCATTGGCTGCGGAAGGCCGATGTTCAGTTGTTTGAAACCGATCGCGGCGGTGACATCACGTATCACGGCCCCGGCCAGCTTGTGGGCTATCCGATTTTCGATCTCACCCGCCATCGCCGGGATATTGCATGGTACATGCGCTCCGTAGAAGAGGTCTTAATCCGCCTTGCGGCTGACTACGGAATCGAAGCGGCAAGAATTCCAGGCGTTACCGGCGTCTGGGTGGGCAATGAAAAGCTGGCGGCGATGGGAGTTCACGTCTCCCGCTGGATCACTTCGCACGGCTTCGCGCTCAACGTCAACACCGGCCTGCGCTATTTCAAGTGGATCGTCCCCTGCGGGATTCGAGACAAGGGTGTCACGTCGCTCCACAGGCTTCTGGGCCGTAAGGTCTCAATGGAGGAAGTCCGCGAACGGGTTATTGAACATTTCAGCGCGGTGTTTGGCCTGGAGATGGAAACCAAGCCGCAGCCTGCCAATGCTATAGCGCCGGTCTACGACCGGCGCCTTTGATCTTTCATTAGTTTCGCCGCTCCCTGTCAGGGCAAGCTCCGAGCGGCGCTACAGTGCTTAGAAGCGAGTTTCTGAGCAACCTGCCAAAGATGGAAGTCAAGTCGCAGCCTGCGCATGTATTGGAGAATGATGAAGAAGGTTGAAAAAAAGAAGGCCGGTAAGTCCCGTGACGGCCACAGGGGAAGACGGGGGGCGCCTGCGCCCGAAGCGAAAAGATCAAGGAATGCCAAGCCTTCTTCGGGTCTTTCCGCGGACGCTTCCATGTCCTCACTCAGCCGCCAGCAGCTTCACGATCTCTATTACTACCTGCGCCTCAATCGCCGCGTGGATGAGCAATTGAGCCACCTTTACCGGCAGGGCAAAGTGGTGGGCGGTGTTTATTCGTCACTCGGCCAGGAAGCAATTGCCGTGGGCGCCGCTTACGCCCTCGAAACCGGCGACTTCATTGGGCCGATGATCCGCGATTCCGGCGCCATGCTGGTGCGCGGCTACCGTCCGCGCGATCTCTTCCTGCAATACATGGCCCGGAAGGATGGCCCTACGGAAGGAAGAGATGCGAACACCCACTTTGGCGATGTCGAGCGCGGCGTCATCGCTCCAATCAGCATGCTTGGTGAACTGATCCCGGTTCTGGCCGGCGTGGCCTTGGCCTCCAAGTTGCGCGCTGAGAAAAGGGTGGCGCTCACCTTTATCGGTGACGGTGGGACCAGCACCACGCCTTTTCACGAAGGCCTGAATTTTGCCGCAGTCCAGAAACTGGCCTTGATTGTGATCGCGGAAAACAACGGCTGGGCCTATTCCACCCCGGTCGAAAGGCAGATGGCAAATCCTAATATTGCGGATCGTGGAAAAGGTTATGGCATTGCTTCCGTCGCCGTGGATGGCAACAACGTTTTGGAGGTTTACGAGGCCACTCGCCACGCCGTTGCGCGGGGCCGTGCCGGAGACGGTCCAACGTTGATTGAAGCCAAAACCATGCGCATGAAGGGTCACGCCGAGCACGATGACGCGCGCTACGTTCCCAAGGAAATGCTGGAGGCATGGCGCAAGCGCGACCCGATCCTGGTATTCGAGCAAATGCTGGCCGTGAAGAGTTTGATGACCGAAAAGGAGAAGTCTGGGATCGAGGCGCGGCTAGAGGAAGAGATTCGCGCCGACCTCGCTTTTGCTGAGGCCAGCGCGTTTCCGCCACCCGAAGGCGCGGCCCGGTCCGCCTGGGCCTAGCCAGTCGCCGTAGGGGCGGGCCTTGTGCCCGCCCGCGGACGACCTCAAGGGCCACCCCTACGGGATTTTTGGGGGTGGTATGCATTCAATGGAAACTGTCTCACTTATCTCATCGCACTGTTGTGAATTTGCTATGCTGACCCCGGCAAGTCTTACAGATGGACGGACCCAGCCGCAAAGACGCCTCAATCGCCAATGGCGTAGGTGGGCAACGAACCAGCAGAAGGAACGAAGCTAGAATGTGTATGAAAACAAAGGAACTTGTTTTTTCCGTTGAGCCAGTGCAAATCGAATGACTCCCGACGAGTTTCCATGCCTTCACTAAAAATCCAGACGGCTAAGCCCAAGACAGCCGGACCTGAACCCGCTTTGCTTGAGCGCATGCTTTATTACCTCAAGCTGACGCGCGAGTGCGAGCACCGGATTGAACGTGTTCTCTACCGCCAAGGCAAGATCGTGGGGGGCGTTTACGTGGGCCGAGGCCAGGAGGCGATTGGGGTGGGCTCTGCCATTCACCTGGGGCCAGGCGACGTCGTCCTGCCGAGCCACCGCGATTTCTCTTCCTTTGTGATTCGGGGTTTCACGCTGCGGGAGATATTCTGCAACTGGTTGGGGCGGGCGAATGGCCCTTCAAGAGGCCGCGAGAACACCACTCACATCGGCAGCCTGGAACGGGGCGTGATTCCCATCATTTCGCCGCTTGGGGACACGCTGCCCGTAGCTTGCGGCGTGGCGATTGCTTTCCGGCGGCGCGGCGCAAAGAACGTGGCGTTGGTCCATTTCGGCGAAGGCACCACTAGCCGGGGGGATGTGCACGAGGCCATGAACATGGCGGCCGTGATGAAGTTGGCCGTGATTTTCATTTGCAATAACAACGCCTACGCTTACTCCACTGCCACCAACAAGCAATACGCCGTGAAGGATCTCGCTGACCGCGCGCCGGGCTACGGCATGCCGGGCGTCGTGGTGGACGGGAACGATGTGTTGGATGTTCATCAGGTTGTTAGCGAGGCTATTGCCCGGGCGCGGCGCGGCGAAGGGCCAAGTTTTATTGAATGCAAGACCTTCCGCATGACCGGCCACTCCGCTCATGATGCGGCGGAATACGTTCCCGAAAGTCTGAAGGAAGAATGGGCGCGCAAGGACCCCATTCAGCGGTTTGAGAAGCTGCTGCTGGACCGCAAGCTAGTTTCGAAAGCCCAGATCAGCAACATGGAAAAGAAGATTCGCCAGGAGATTGATGACGCTGTCGCCTTTGCGGAGGCTTCACCCCTGCCGGAAGGAACAACCGCGGTCGAAGGCGTCTATTGCGGCCCGAATTGTTGGTGGGAGAGACCGGTTTGAATGCGGCAAACGGTGGCGGGGTGCTTTGAAAGCCGGAAAATGGTGGAGCCGGGGAGACCCCTTCCCGTCGTGAGTTCATGCTGATTGCTGAAAGCCGATAGCTTGGAGGAATGGATGCCGGTCTTGACTCATCTGGAAGCCATTAAACAAGGCATTTGGGAAGAGATGGAGCGAGATGCGGCTGTCTTCCTGATCGGCGAAGACATTGCCGAATACGGCGGGGCGTTCAAGGTGACGGCGGGAATGCTTGAGAAGTTTGGCGCCGAACGCGTGATTGATACGCCCATTTCAGAATCCGCCATTGTGGGCGCGGCCGTGGGTTCAGCGTTGATGGGATTGCGGCCGGTGGTGGAAATGCAATTCATGGATTTCATCGCCTGCGGATTTGACCAAATCGTCAACATGGCCGCTAAGATTCATTACCGTTGGGGCGCAAAAGTGCCTATGGTGATCCGCGGCCCTTCGGGCGCGGGCGTTCACGGCGGACCTTACCACTCGCAGTCGAATGAAATGTGGTTTGTACACACGCCGGGACTGAAAGTGGTGGTTCCGGCCACGGCTTACGACGCTAAAGGATTGATCAAGGCCGCCATCCGGGACGATAACCCGGTGATCTTCTATGAGCACAAGTTCCTTTACCGGCGCATCAAAGACGAGGTTCCGGAGGAAGACTACATCGTTCCCATCGGCAAAGCCGCCGTGCGCCGCGAAGGGACGGACCTTGCTATTATCACTTATGGCGCAATGGTGTGGACGGCGCTCGATGCCGCCGCAGAGATGGAAAAGGAAGGAGTCTCCGTGGAGGTGGTGGACCTCCGCTCGCTGCTTCCCTACGACGAGGAAGCGGTGCTGGCCAGCGTTCGGAAGTGTAGTAAGGTGATTCTGCTTCACGAGGACACGCGCATCGGTGGAATGGCGGGGGAGCTCGCGGCGGTGATTTCCGAAAAGGCCTTCGACGATCTGGATGGGCCCATTGTGCGCGTCACGGCGCCAGATACTCCGGTGCCTTTTTCGCCGCCGCTGGAGGAATATTTCCTGCCCAATGCTGAGAAGGTGGTAAATGCGGCGCGCAAACTCGCGGCCTATTGAGAAGTGGCGAGTGGTTAGTGGCAAGTAGCAAGCAAGAGGCGGCGGGTTGAAAGTAGCAGGGATAGAAATCGTTGACAGAGGATGAGTTTAAAATGCAGGTGGGAGAGCAGAGGGCTACAAACGGCAAGAAGAATGTTAGAAGCTACAAAGATTTGCTTGTTTGGCAGAAGGGTATGACGCTTGTGAAGGGAATTTATCAGCTAACTCAAACTTTTCCAGAGACGGAGAAGTTCGGACTTGTGTCCCAGATGCGGCGTGCTGCCGTTTCGATCCCTTCTAATATCGCGGAAGGCCAGGCGCGTCACACGCGGAAGAAGTTTATTCAGTTCCTTTCCCATTCAGAGGGATCTGTTGCAGAATTGGAAACGCAGGTCATTCTTGGTGTTGAGTTGGGATACTGCACCCGCGCGGACACTCAAGAAATCACGGATCTGATGACCGGGTTGAGCAAAATGCTCGATTCGCTTCGACGAAAGCTCGAGGTGAACGACTGACAATGCGCTGCCGCCGGCTTTCCACTTGCCACTCACCACTTGCGACTTCTCCGTGGGGGAGAGAGATTCATGCCTACTAACGTCGTCATGCCCCAAATGGGTGAGAGTATCGCCGAAGGAACCATCACTCGATGGATTAAGAAAGTGGGCGATCGCGTGGAGCGCGACGAGCCCCTGTTCGAAATTTCCACGGATAAAGTGGATGCGGAAATTCCTTCGCCCGCTTCGGGAGTGTTGACGAAAATCCTGTTCAAGGAAAACGAAATTGTGGCCGTGAATATCGTCGTCGCGGAAATCGACGGCGACGGGGCTTCGGCAGCAGCACCGCCTCCGGCACAGACTGAAGAGAAACGGCCAGCGGATGTTGAACCGTCAGCGGCTGCGGTTTCGCAAGCTCGCACAGCCCATCCCGCCGCGGCCGCTGGCCAAGAGCCGGTGAGACCCGCCGGGCAGAAGATTCGCTCCTCCCCATTAGTCCGCAAGATTGCGCGCGAGCATCGCGTCGATCTGGCGCGAGTGACGGGCACGGGCCTGGGAGGACGGATCAGCAAGAAAGATATTCTTGCCTACTTGGCTCAGCCGTCAGCCGTGCGCCCCGCTGCGCCCACCGCGGGCCCAGCGGCCATTCAAACGCCTCCGCCGGTAACCCGACCCGGCCCAGTCGCTCCGCCCGGACCTCAAGTTCCGCCTGCGCCGCCCATCGCTTTCACGGAGCCTACTCAGGTGGTTCCGATGACGGCCATGCGGAGGCAAATCGCCGAGCATATGGTGATGAGCAAGAGGACCTCTGCGCACGTGGCCACGGTTTTCGAAGTTGAGATGACCCATGTGGTCGAAGTGATTGGCCAAAATGCCGCTGAATTTGAGCGCCGCAACGGCATCAAGCTCACCTACACTCCGTTCTTTGTGCGCGCTGCGGTGCAGGCATTGAAGCAGTTTCCCCTCGCCAATTCTTCGCTGGACGGGGAGAATATTGTTTATAAGAGAGATATTAACATAGGAGTAGCAGTTGCGCTCGAAACCGGCTTGATTGTTCCGGTGGTCAAGCACGCCGATGAGAAGAACTTTCTGGGAATCTCGCGGGCGGTCCGCGATCTCGCCGAACGGGCGCGCAGCAAGCGCCTGAGCGTGGATGACGTGCAAGGCGGCACTTTCACCATTACCAATCCGGGAATCTTCGGCAGTCTGTTTGGCACGCCCATCATCAACCAACCGCAGGTTGCGATCATGGGTGTCGGGACCATTGAAAGGCGCCCCGTGGTCCGCAATGACGCCATCGCTATCCGCCCCATGGTTTATCTTTCACTTTCCTTCGACCATCGTGTCCTGGACGGGGCGGTGGCCGATCAATTCATGGGGCACATTAAGAAAGGGCTGGAGAATTGGGAGGAGTCCGTGCTCTGACGCGGCGTGGCGCAGCACAGCGTCGAGGGGGTATGCACCCTTCCATTCTCGGTGGTGAGAAATTCGGGTTAAAGCCTCAGCTCCTGCGCCACTCTTTCAACGAACGGCAGAATTCCGGCCAGCGGCTGGATGACAACGCCGGCTTCTTCCAGGATGCCTTGGGCCGCTTTTGCTGCCGAGTCTCCTTCTCCCCCATCGGATTCGACCACGGCGGTTAAGCGCGCGGGTTCGGCCTTTCTCACCCGGTCGAGCGTATAGACCAGGCTCTTGGCGAGTTGCATATCCCGCCGCAGCGAAAGCGCATGAATCAGTTGAATTACGCCATTCGGCTGGTAGCCAAAGTCGAAGGTGAACGGGTCGCCGGGCCGAGTCCAGCGGCTGGCGGGAATGCGTTTTTCGATCCGCTCCCACACACCCGCATTCTGGAAAGCTGAGTTCAGCCGTTGCTTAATCCGGAGCCGGGTTTCTTCGAGAAGCGGCTTCGAAGATGGCGACCCGGCATAGCGGAAGAAAAGGTCCTCAATCTGAGTTTGAGGGTCCTCCAGGAAGCACGGGCGAGGTTCCGTGATCTGAATCAAATTGGAAAGGGAGTTCTGCAAGAGCTTGAGATATTCGTCCAGATGATCTTCATGCCCGTCAATCTCTGTCTCGAAGTACTCCTGCAGACCGCGCAGCAATCTCAGGTCAGCTTGGGCGTGGAACCGCTTTACTCGGGCCAAATCATTCGTGAAGATGCAACCCAGGTATCGCTCCTCCGGACTGTAGAGCAGCAGGCCGATATTGATGGACTCCTCGCGCGCCGAATCGGGCACGTAACGAACCAGGAAATAGGAGCACTTTCTTCGAGGACTCATCGGATTTCCGGAATTCCAGAGACGAACACGAAACATCCCGGAGTTCTTAACGCCAGTTCGGGAACGGATCGAGACCGCAATCCCGCGCTTCGATAATCGCCTGCCGCACCATCAGCCGCCGGGAGTGCAAGACTTCAATCACCTCATTCAACTGTTGTGGTTCCTCTCCACACCAGTCTTTGGGAATACCGCTGGCGCATGCCCGCAACTGCTCCAGCGTCAAGTTCTCAATGCTGGAAACATAAGGCTCGAACGACCTGAGACCTCGCACCGTTTCGTAAACCAGGCGGCGCGGATAAATCCCGCGCAAGGGGACATCAAAAAATCTCCATTCTCCGTCGTTAAAGCAGAAGCCCTGGTCGATCAGCATGGCGGAATATCCCAGCGTCTTCCGGTCCGTGTCCTTGTGGAAGATCATTTGCCGCCCGTCGCAGTTGCAGGTCCACTTATCGAAAGCCAGGGCGCCAAGGAAAGCAGGTTGGAGATTGCTGACCTGACGCAACAGACGGTCCGGCAGAAAATCTACAACCAGTGTGGTTTGAGGGTTACCGGGAAAACGTGAGCCGAATTCCAAACCGGTTCGTGAAAGGGGGAATGAGCCCGGCAAGGCATGAGGGTTTGACTCCGGGCCGTAAACCGCAATGGCCCCGGGGACCTCGATGAAGGCAGGCTCCGCGACCGGCAGGCCAATCAAGGCGGCAAGCCGGGCGGCAAACATTTCATTGGCTAGAACCCGCACATGTTGAGGATTGGCGCGGAACTTCACCACATAATAGGCGCCGCTATCGCAACGGAGCAGTGCGGGTTGCGATCCTCCCCGCATAGGCCGGACAAATTCCGTGGCGCGAAGAAGTGGGACATCTGCCACCCTGTCCGCAGCGAGTTTTTCCGGCGGGTCAATTGCCACCGCCTTGGGCGCAGCGGCCGCGTAAGAGTTAGGAGGCATCGTCTTCTTGATTAGCGGCTTTCACGTCCCCCGATTGCTGCTTCAGGTTTCAACGAACTCTCCCTAGCCGCCGCTGCCCTTAGCAGCTCGGGAATTCAGTCTGCCTTGGCATTACCGCCGCCGGGCTTTCTTCTTAGGCGCCGCCTTCTTTCGGGGCGCCGCCTTTTTCTTGGCCGGTTTCTTTTTTGCTGACTTCATGGGCGTTTTCTTGGCAGAGATTGCCCTCGTCGCCATTGCTTTCTTCTTGGCTTTAGGCGGGGCTGCCTTTTTCTTGGCTTTTGCTGCCGGTTTCGCGGGTTTTCGCGCCGGAGCCGCCTTTTTCTTTTCGGCCGGAGGCTTGGCAACAGGCGTTTCAGCTTGCGCTGGCTCGGGAGCGGGCGCGGGTTGACCCGGGATCACCTCTTCATGGACTTCGAAGGCTACTTCTTCCTCGATAGATCCCTCGTCTTCCTCCTCAATCCCTTCTTCGGCCTCGTCCTCTTCCTCGCGGTAGTTGGAGGAGAGCTCTTCTCCGAAATCTTCTATTTCGTCGCCCGGCTTATCTTCTTTTTCAAACACCATAGAACCCTCCTGGATTTGGTGATTCCTCTCATTCTTGCCGTCTGGACCAACGTCAACAACGATTTCAAGATGTCATCGTGTCAATGAAGGCAGATTTATACTAGCCCATCCCCGATGTCAAGACTTATCGAGAAAGGGCAGTAGCGCAGTTTGGCTGCTGTAGCGCCGTCTATGACCGCCGGTCTTGATTTTTCAACAATTTCGCCGCTCACAGAGCGGCTCTACAGCAAAACCGTACCACTTTCTGAAAATGAACTGTCCAACGGCCCGGACCCTGCCGGGCAGGGGGAAATGATGGGGAAGCAACCATTGCCACACACGCCTTAGCCGATTGCACCCTGAGAGAAGGACTCTGGCATCGTGACGATCACCGTTAGCGCGCCGCTTGGGCCGCCGGAGCTGGATTCTTAGAAGCCGCTCGCATTTTCTTTTTCTTGCGTTTGCGAACGGCACGATGGCGCGGGGCTGCTTTCCGGGCGAGCCGCTTGCGATGCACAACCCGGCGGCGGATCGAAGACTGGGGCGCCGTCTTGTAAATCACAAGGGTCCGGCCGCTCGGGATGCGCGAGCCTCGCAAATGATTCCACCGGCGAATCTGGTAGGAGGTTACATCAAAGCGGTCTGCCACTAGCTCGACGCTTTCACCACGGCGGACGCGATAATGATAGACATGCTTGGTCCAGCGTGGATGGACGCGTTGCAACGCGTAGAGATTTCTGGCTGGAAGTGGCACCACCAAATGGGTTCCGGTTGTCAATGAATCTTCCGGTCCAAGCGAGTTGACCTTAGCCAGAGTGTAGGGCGAAACATGGTAGCGCCGGGCAATGCTGGCAAGGGTATCACCCGCTTCGACTTTTTGTGCCCGCCACCACATGCGTTTGTCCGCAGGCACGGCGGCGATCCCGGCTTCGTAAGCGGTCTTGGTTCCGGCCGGCAGATTCAAAACGAAGTTCGGGTCATTGGCGGGGGTGGTCCATCGCTGAAGGCTTGGATTCAACTGCACGAGCCTTTGAACTGGACAGTCGATGATATCCGCCACCAGCCGCAGATCCGTGGGGTAAGGAGTAACGACCCTCTCCGGGTCAAGAGGCGGGTTCGGGGGAACGCTGAACCCATAAACCTGGGGGTCTTTTGCGATCAGCGCCGTTGCCAGAAAAATGGGGACATAGTTTTGGGTTTCCGTGGGCAGAGCATGAAGTTTGCGCAGCTCCCAATAATCCGCATACCCGGTTCTGGCGATAGCCCGTTGCACGGTCATCGGGTTGCTGTCATAAGCGGCCATAGCCAGGAACCAATCTCCGAACTCCTCATGCAATTCCTTCAAGAGCCGGGCCGCAGCCATCGTTGATTTCACCGGGTCTTCGCGCTCATCCACCCACTGGTTTCTCTTCAACCCGTAAAGCGCAGCGGTCCCCGACATGAATTGCCAGATGCCTTTAGCTCCCTTATTTGAAATCGCAAACGGATTGAAGGCGCTCTCGCCGGCAGCCAGATAAATCAAGTCCTCCGGCACGCCTTCCTTGCGCAAGGCGGACTCGATCAGCGGCTTGTATTCGCCTTCGCGTCTTAGGACCGTATCCATGTAAGTCCGCCCGTGTTTCTGCAAAAACGCGATCACGCCGTCCACGTATTCGTTGGAAACCAGAGGCAGGTCGGAATGGATGGAACGAATCTCCTCCTGCACGCGCTTTGAGACATTAGGATCGACCGGAAACGTGAGGCCCGCAAAGGATTCAATGGGCGATGGAACGTATTGGTGTTCGCTCAGGAAATCGCCATTCTGGATGGCGGAGAGCTCAATGCTGTTGATGTTGTCCACCAGCATGTTAAATTCGTCACTCAGGCGGTCATTGTCCTGGATATCCATGTTTGAAGCGAGCAGGATGCTGAGCGCCTGATCGAAATCAACCTTGGCATCCTCGCGGTTTCCCGCGCTGTAGGCGCGCAGCCCGGCTGCGTATTTGGCTTCCACTTTGTCGATGAGGTCGCCCACAAGGTCAGTGGGCCCAGGGGTGATCGCTTCGAGTGCTGGACTGGACTTTGGCAAGGGCAGGGGTTCGGGCGCCCAGGCCGCAGAGGGAAGTTGCGGAGCGGGTTTTGCCTTTTGAGCCGTCTGGCAGGCGTTGAGGGCCAGCGCGACACACACCAGAACCGTGATTTTAAGCTTGCCCAATACACCCGCTCCCGCTTCAAGGAATTTCGCTTGACAGTATAACTTTCCCCCGTTGAAACAAACTGAATTTTACTTCTCTATTGAAATAAGGGTCAACCCTTAATAGGCGCCCTTCGAAGTAAGTGTATCAACGTAAAGGGCTTACGGCCTCTAGTTGAAAGTTCATTGAGCGGCAAGGCTGCTTTCCACAGGGCCGCATAAATGGGGAGTCTCCGTTGCCTCCGCGATCCGGCCTTGCTTGTTCAATTTTGACGGTGATAGCATGTCCGGTTTCGACTCTGACGACGCGAGGTGGAGAATGGGTTACAGGGGACTTGAACTGGATGGAAAACGCGCCCTGGTATTTGGCGGCACGAGCGGTTTGGGACAGGCGATCACCCTGGGCTTGGCGGAAGCCGGGGCTGATGTGGTGGCCATCAGCCGGCGCCGCGAGGAAGTGGAGAAGACCGCCGCCGAAATTCGTGGCTTAGGCCGGAACACCCTGGAACTGACGGGAGACGTCACCCGCCGGGATGAAATTCAGGCTGTGATTGACCGCATGAAGGCCGGAATGCAACGCATCGACATTCTGGTGAACTCGGCCGGAACCACCAAACGCGCTCCCTCTCTTGAATTTCCAGAGGAGGATTGGGACCGCATCCTGAATATCAACCTCAAAGGCACTTGGAATACCTGCCAACTGGTGGGCCGGGTGATGCGGGAGCAAATGTACGGCAGGATCATTAATATTGCCTCGATTGGCGCTTTCCAGAGCCTTTACGAATCCACGCCTTACTGCGCGAGCAAGGGCGGCGTGGCCATGCTGACTAAAAACCTGGGAACGGAGCTGGTGAAGTACAACATCACGGTGAACGCGCTCGCGCCGGGCGTGTTTGAGACGTCCATGAACCGCAACCTGATTCATGAAGCGGTCCGTAAAGCTTCAATTATGTCCCACACGCCCATGAAGCGTTTTGGCAACGTCGAAGAGCTGAAAGGCGCTGCGATTTTCCTGGCATCGGACAGCGCCAGCTTCGTAACCGGCGAGATCCTTTCAGTGGACGGCGGGTTCGTGGCGCAGGGCATTGGCGGGTAGCAGCAGGTGAGAACGTGTGAAAAAATCCGGGTATGTCATGCAGAGCGTACCGAAGCATCTCGGCAGTTACTGAAAACAAAATGCTTAGATCCTTCGCTTCACTCAGGATGACAGGCACGGCGAATTTATTCACAGGTTCTCACTTATCACTTTTCACTCCTCACTTTTCATTCGTCACTGACTTCAAGGAGAACGTCATGATCAAAGCTCGATCCATCGTCATAATTTCCGCGGCGTGCGCGGCGCTCTGCGGCGTTTCCATCCGCCACGGTTTGGGGCAGTCTGCAAGCCGTTCCATCAATCTCTCAACCGGCAAGATTCTTCAGGAATCGGTACCCGGCCATCCGCAGCGGACCAACAGCCTGCCCACGGCGATTGCGATCAGCCCGGATGGCCGGTATGCCGCCATCCTGAACAATGGTTACGGAACCGCGGAATCCCATTATGACCAATCCATCGCCATCCTGAATCTGGCCACGAACGAGCTACGCGACTTTCCTGACGCCCGGCTCGGCAAGCGAGCCCATCAGACCTATTTTCTGGGCCTGGCATTTTCCACCCATGGAAAACGACTGTATGCGTCCATCGCTTCGCTCAGCGATCCGGATGGCTCGAATCCCGGCGACCTTGGCAACGGGATCGCAATCTACAGGTTCAGGCACGGCGCCATCTCTCCCCACGGATTTCTGAAAATCGGTTTGCAACCCCTTGGCGCGGGCCAGCGCGCCGACCGCCTCTCCTTTGCGCTGCCCAAGGCAGGAAAATCCATCCCCTATCCCGCAGAGATTGCCGTGGCGCCCACGAAGCGTGGAGATGAGATCCTGGTGGCGGATAATCTCTCCGATGATGCGCTGCTGATTGACGCCAAAAAGGGCGCTGTGATCCATCGCTTTGACCTGAGCTCGAAGCCCAATGTTCCATCCGCTTATCCCTATGGAGTGGCCGTGGCGCGCGATGGCAAGACGGCTTATTGCAGTTTGTGGAATGCGTCCCAGGTTGCGGAGCTGAATCTGGAAACCGGCCAGGTGACCCGGTTTATTCCGCTTCTGCCTCCGCCAGCGCCCACTGCCGCCGGTTCCCATCCTACTGCAATGCTTCTCAGCCCGGATCAGAAGTGGCTCTTTGTGGCGCTTGCCAACCGTGACCGCGTGGCTGTGGTGGACCGGGCGCAGGGGCGCATGGTGGCGCTGCTCTCGACCGAGCTTCCGGGCGAAAAGTTCGGAGGAACCGTTCCGAACGGTCTGGCCCAGAGTGCGGACGGCAAGCGGCTGTTCGTGGCGGACGCTTCGCAGGATGCCGTATCCGTGTTTGATGTCTCCCAAGGATTTGCTGCGCCGTCGCCGACGGCGCTTCCGGCTGCCCGGCCCGCGCTGGGCTTCATCCCCGTCGAATGGTATCCCACGGCAGTCGCAGTCAAAGGCCAAAACCTGCTAGTGGCGACGGGCAAGGGCATGGGCACCGGACCCAATTCCGCTGTCGATCCTTCGGTTTCTGCTAAGGGCCGCCGCGGCCCGCACCCTTACATCGCTACTCTCATTCATGGATCGATTACCAGCATCGATATGGGCACGATCGACTCGCACCTGGCTGCTTGGACGAAGCAAGTCGAAGCAAGCAATCGCCTGGAGCATGAAGCGCAGTCCATTCACTTTGCTTCCGGCCACAATCCCATTCATCACGTCATTTACATCATCAAGGAAAACCGCAGCTACGATCAGGTTTTTGGGGACCTCAAGCCCGGCAACGGCGATCCCTCGCTGGTGATGTACGGCAAGGATATTACGCCCAATCAGCACGAGTTAGCCCTGCAGTTCGGCATACTGGACAATTTCTACGTGAGCGGCGAAGTCTCCGGCAACGGTCACGTCTGGTCGAACGCTGCCATTGACAGCGATTACACCGAAAAAACCTGGGAGATCGGCTACCGCAGCTCGGAGCGCCGCTATGATTACGAGGGTCAGGTATCCAACACCTTTCCGCTTCTGCAAGGTATTGCGGACGTCGATGAACCCGGCACGGGTTACATCTGGGCGGACGTGGCGCGCCACGGCTTGACGCACCGGAATTATGGTGAGTTCGTGGCCAGCGAATGGTGCTATAACGCGTTTCGGACCCAATCACCCAAGGCCGGCACGCCTGAACCGCTTGCCGCCGGCTGCTCGAAACCTTTCGTCAAGCAGGGTGAGCCGCTGCCCTCGAACCTGGGCCAGCCGCACGGCTCGAAAAGTCCGTACCCGTGGCAGATTCCGATGATTGCCAAGGATGTGGCCACCATGCCCGAATTGCGCGGCCACTTTGACCCGAACTTCGCCGATTTCAATCTCTACTTTCCCGATCAACTGCGCGTCGATGAATTCCTGAACGAGTTTGGCCAATTCGTGAAGGCGCGCGAATCGGGGCAAGGAACTAAGTTGCCGCAGTTCGTAATCCTGCGCTTACCGGATGACCACACGGCTGGCACTCGCCCCGGCGCGCCCAAACCCACGGCCTCCGTTGCGGACAATGACTTGGCCGTGGGCCGCGTGGCGGAAGCTGTCTCCCACAGCCCTTATTGGGAGGACACAGCCATCTTCATTCTGGAAGATGACGCCCAGGATGGCCCTGACCACGTGGACGCGCACCGCAGTCCCGCTCTGATGATCAGTAAGTATTCGCCCAGTTCCAGCGCGTTGCCTGTTGTGGACAGCCATTTCTACACCACCGTCAATATGATCCGCACTATGGAGTGGTTGCTGGGCTTGCCGCCTATGAACAATAACGACGCCCAGGCGGATTTGATGGCGCCGCTCTTTTCTGGTCCCGGCAATCAGCCGCCTTTCAAGGCAGACTACCGCAACCGCGATAATGGCTTGATCTATCAGACTAACCCGCCGGACGCGCCCGGCGCCCGCCAGTCCGCCCAAATGGACTTTTCCCACGCCGACCAAGCCAACCCCCATGCGCTGAATGCCATCCTGTGGCGCGATCGCAAGGGCAACGAGCCGATGCCCGCGCCCCGGCACACCGTGTTCCCGGCGGCTGCGGACGGAGACGAATGAGACGGTGGAAAGCGCGAAGGACGAAGCCCTGCGCCTCCCCACTGAAACGCGCTTGCAAGCCGGTATTCTAGTTAACATAATTTAGGGTTCGTTCCGTAAATTTTGTGGGCTCCTTTCTTCACTGGATAGAAGCGTTCATAACGGAGAGCTTCAGACCCTGCCCTGAGCGGAGCGAAGGGGCGGCGCGTGCCCGGCTGAATCCCACCCCCAAGAGGTTATCAGACTCGTTTGAGACGGTGGGGACAAGTGAGACAGATGAGACAATTTATTTTTAGGGGCCTATTCGAGGGCTCCTTGAGCCTCATCGCAACGGCCGCCCCGCTGATGATCGCGCTTGCGCTATCTGGCCATGTTTAATCGCCGGGCGGCGGGCCTCGTGATGTAGGGGCGGGCCTCGTGCCCCCCCGAACGCCGGGCGACCACAAGGGTCGCCCCTACGTCACCCCCGCGCCGGCGGGGGTCCATGCCATGGGCAGACAGAGTATAGATTCCCGCTTGCGCGGGAATGACGGCAACCGCTCTCATCGGTTTTTGATTGGCCGTGGGTTTGTCCTGCCCTGAAAGGCCGACGGGTAGGTAGGCGCTGGCCGTTATTTGGGGTGGGAGATGATGTTCAAAATTGAGGTAGGTGTCACCGGTGATGACGAAATAGAAGCGCCAGTCGCGATTCACGCGGGCCTGCCAGATATTGCGGGACTCATCGTATTTCTTGGCGCGGAGCGGCGGGTGCCGGAAATTTTCCACCCGTAGTTTCGCCTGTTTATCGAACGCCTTCCGAACGGCGGGCGGAGCGTCGACGTAGTCCTTTACCGCAGCGGCCGTCAGTTGGCGCTTCATGAGGCGCTGGGTTTGGCCGATCGGGTCTTCCGGGTTCGGGCTTTCTTGGCCTGGCCATGGAGAAACGCGGTCATCTGTTCGTGGGTCTCAAAAGGCCCGTAGGTCTCGCTTTTTTTCGCCTGTTCCAACGACTGCGTGAGGCGGGCATCGAGAGCTCGGCGTTGGGCCGGCGTGTATCCGCCCCCAGCGGTACGGTCAACAAGAAGCTTGGGGGTGAGAACGATCTTACCCCGTTCTGCTTTGGCTTCCAGCAGGTCGCCGTCAACCAGGCCCACCTGCGCACGGAGGCGCGTGGGAATGGTCACTTGGCCCTTGCGCTGTACTTTAACGATGATGTTCATGGTGATCGGTTTCCGGAAGCCGGAAAGCCGGAAATCCGGACTTCCTGAAATGAAGCATAGCCGCCCACTGGAGAACTGTCAAGGGCTCTATGGCCCCGGTAGTGTCGCAGTCTGCTGTAGCGGCGCTCCATGAGCGCCGGAAACCGTTGAGGATCCAAGGTCGGCGCTCATAGAGCGCCGCTACAGCAAACAAACTGCGACACTGCCGTCGCCCCGGCGCGTGGATCAAGCGGCGATGGAGATTCTTGAACGAACCGCGGACCTACAAATCAGGTCCGCGCGACCTCGCTCCGTTCCTGGAGCAGCCGAACGGTAACAAAAAAGAAGGGAGCGGAAAGAAAAGGGCGATGCAGCCGCGACACGGCGCTAGAATACAACACCGCAGAGGTGATTGTGGGACAAGCCGCAGACCTCAAGAGCGAGGTCTGCGCTACTTGCTCGGGCGAGGCGCGGAGTGGCGCGCCAAAGCCCACCATTTCCCAGCGTCTTATTTTTTTGATCGCACCCTCGCCAGACGGCGTCACGGATGGGCCACACGCGGGTTGACTCCGTGTACCGGCCTGAAGGATATTATGCATGGTCCAAATGGCGGACCCAGGGGCAGCAAGTAGCGTAGACCTGAAGGACGCAGGTCTGCGCTACTTGCTTCCGCAGGCTGGCGCAGACCTTTCTTTTCAGGTCTGCGGCTTTTTCTGGCGCGCTGGCGTCTGGAGTACAAAATTGCGGTTGCGAACGAGCCGGTGGGGTGTATACTCGTGTGGCTTAGGATGCCAAAATGGAAATCCTGGGTTGAATCTCAAAACCCAACGCAAAGGAGAGCACACATGTACAGAAAAGTATTCGCTGCAGCTTCGTTCGTGGTTTTGTGCATGATTTGGCAGATACCTGCTCAGGCGCAAAGTTGGACGCAAGTCCCGGGCACTTTGGTCCAGATTTCAGTAGGAGGAACACACACAAACGGTCCACACGTCTGGGGCGTTAATTCTGCCCAGTTGGTATACGAGTACAACGACAACGGGGGATGGATTCAGACGCCCGGCTCCCTCGTACAAATCGCCGTCGCCTCGGATGACAGGGTTATAGGCGTCAACGCTTCTCAACAAGTTTACTATTTCAGCCGTGGCCAACGGGCCTGGATAATCTTGCCCGGTTTTTCCGCAACGAAGATCTATGCGGGCGCAAGAGACGTCGTCTGGGGTATCAATCCAACCGGCGGAGTGGAGCGATACGATCCCGGGACTGGCGGCCTGGACACCTTCACAATAAATTTGACCCAGCTTTCGGTGTCCTCGGACGGAAGCGTTTGGGGGCTCGACCCGAGCGGTGACGTTTTTTACCTTGATCAGCAGAGCCAACAGTTTGTGCAGGTGTCAGGCGCGACCCTCTCTCAAATCGCTGTGGGATTTGGTGGCGCGGTATTCGGCATCAATTCCGCCGGAAAAGTGTACGAATGGGATAATGCGACTCAAGTATTTTTTCAAATACCGGGTGCTCTCACCCAGATTGCGGTGGGTTCGAATAATGCTGTTTATGGTATCAACTCTTCACAACAGATCTACCAGTACAATGTGACTGGCGGCTTTTGGACCCAGTTGCCCGGTTTTCTCACGCAGATTTCGGTAGCTACGGACGGAACCGTTTGGGGTCTAAACTCCGTCGGTAATATCTACTACTTTACCCCTTAGTTCCAGGATCAACGGGCTGGCGCAGACCTTCTCAGGTCTGCGCACCCAGTGCCCATCAAGGCGTCTAGGATCGCAGGGTCGAAAACCCCTCCGATCAGGCCGGAAGAGGCCGTTGAGAATCGGC
>CALCEB010000174.1 GCA_937900045.1 uncultured Acidobacteriota bacterium | reverse complement strand
TCAGTTGTCCGTACACCACGCCATTGCCCGCATTCCACCCACCGCCCGGACAGGCGCGATCAAAAAGCATTTTGACTCCGCGCCCGATGCGAAAAGCTACGTTGCGCGGCCGGCGGCAAAGAAAACTCTTTTTAAGTGCGAGCAGCGCAAACGCGGTCGGGACGACCCAACTACACGTGCCGGGCTGCCACGGCCAGCCGAATTTGCCCGGATCAAAGCGCGCATGGGTGTCCCTCGTGCGGAACTTCCACCTCCAGGGCCAGCTTGCTTCTTTGCCTCTATGGTTCAGCAGCCAGCGGACCGCACGGCTTCGAGAAGGTTCGAAAGTCCCAAGGGTATTCAGCGTCAGCAACGCCAAGCCGGTAAGTCCCGATGCCTGGTCATCGTCAGCGAATGCTCCCCACCCTCCATCAGAGCGTTGAGCATTGACCAGAGTATTCGCGTCTACGGACCGCTCTGAGCACAATGCCAACAGAGCCAGGCAGGTTGGCTCAAGCGCCATCTGGAAAGACCCGCGAAGAAACGCCCAGCCGCCCTGGGGCAACTCGCGGGCATGGAGCGACGCCCGAAGGCGATTGAGAAGTGATTCCACGCCGCCAGTCTGCGTCTGGACGCCTCATACTGTCAAAATTATCGGCCCGTAAAGGAGGCAAGGGCCGACAGACAGCGAAGGCTCAATCAGGAATGGCGGCAGGATAGTCTGAGGAAGGTCCGGTCGGCGGCAAGACGCCGCCAGAAAAAGGCAAATTGTAGCAAGATATTGTTCACACCCGGTTCCCCGCCGCTCGAATGACCCAGCACGGGACCGTTTCATCTCTCCTGCTGGTCCGAAACCGTAGCAAGAAGAAGTTCACACCTGGTTCCCCCACCCTGGAACGGATGTTCATCTTTAAATCGATGAAGGTTTTTCCGCGCAAGTGACTGCGCTCTAACGGGGTTTACGGCGTTCGGGCAGTTTCTTGCGCGTGACCACAGGAATCTCTGCGTGCGGCAGCACATCCGGCAGACGGATGTCCAGCGCTTGGAGCAGAGCGCGGCAAGGTGCACTCGGAGCGGGAATCCGCAAGCAATGGCTGCCACCCTTCACCTTCATTTCCGTGGAGCACAGCGTCTGCAGTTGGTGCCGTCCCTCTTCGACCGTCACATCCAGCGGAGTCCAGGCCCGACTGAGTTCCCGCCGGATCAGATACGCCAACATCACCACCAGGACGTGACCTCGGGTATGCTCCGCCGTGCGCACGTGAATGGGGCGCGTCTCCAAGTGGGCCGTCTTGCAGGTGCGGAAAGCTTGCTCGACCTCGGCTAAGTCTTTGTAGCGATCATGCACCACCTGCTTGGAAGCGGCGCTTTCGGGAAGATCGGTTTTGATCACATAACAGCCGTCCAGCCGTGAGACCTCCTCGCGGGCAGGTTGATCCACCCTCAGCTTCACGCTCCGGCCTTCCGCCTCGACCTGAAGCCAAGCCTCGATTTTCAGTTGGGCGATCTTGGCCCGCACCGACTTCTCGGCCGTCGCCACCTTGGCCCGAGGATGCTGCCGCAGGTAATCGTTACGCTCCGCAGCCAGTCGTTCGACCCGTGCCTGTTTGTCCGTGCGGGAGGCCGCCAATTCGCCGGCACGGAGAGGATTCCGCCGTAGCACATAACGAACGCCTTCCCGCTCCACCTCGCACAGCGTGGCGCTAAACAACTCCATCTGCAGGACGCCGGCGTGGAGCAGTGTCTCGATCTGCGGCTTGGTGATGGCGGTGATGGAGTGGAAGCCCTCGCGCGCCAGGTCGGCCACTTCGCCGCTCTTGATCATTCCCCGGTCGCCCACAAAGGTGACGCGTTGACAGCCGAAGCGCTGGCTGGCTTTCTGCACTTGCGCGGAAAACGTCTTCGGGTCCCGCGTGTTGCCCCGAAACACCTCGGTCGAAACCGGCACCCCTTGTGGGTCGCACAGCAGGCCGATGACAATCTGCTGCTTGCCTCGCTTGCCGTCCCGGTTGTAGCCATAGGCCCCGTAGGCATTCTTTTCCCCTTCCAGGTAACTGCTGGTCACGTCATAGAGAAACAACTCGGGTTTTTGCCGCCCGTGCCGGGCCGCGAACAACCGATCCTCGATGCGCGGCTGGTGCTCGCTCAGCCAGGTGAGATTGGCGTAGAGATCGTTCTCGTCAAAACCTCGCCGGATGCCCAGCACATCGCAGGCGGCATGGACGCTCGCCAAACGTACCGCCGACAAGCGCGAGCCTTGCTCGAGCACGCGCGCCACGACCTGCCACAGAGCCAGTTGGCCGGAAAAATCGGCGCCCAGTGCTTTCACCATACCCAGCCTCCGGGCCACTTCATAAACGGTCCAGACCGCGCCGACCGCGAGTCCCTGGGAGAGTTGGACCGGGTCGAGAGATCCCAACACCGTCAGATCGCCCTTAAAGCGGAGAGCAAGTTCGATGGCGGCAATCTCTTGCCGGTCGCAGTGGGTGAGGTTAGCGATGTTGTGCTTGCGGACGCGGGGGCCGTCACGGTAGGACTGGCGTAGATAGATGGACGTATAGATTTTGCCGTTGGGGGAGGGCCAGGAGGCGCGGGAGATATACATGACCACAACTATAAGGAACTTATATCGGTAATGCAAGCATATAATGCGGACTTGTCCCATATTAGCATGTCTACATATCTAGCGCCAAAAACAGACCTAACGCCGTGATGATTCAGAGGTTACACTAGAAGACCAGAGGTGAACATCCGCTGGAAGTGGCCGCCGACCCCAAACATCTCGGCGCGGAGATCGGATTCCTCAGCATCCTGCACACTTGGGGACAGACCTTACAGCCGCACCCGCACGTTCACTGTGTGGTGCCGGGAGGAGGGCTGTCACCCGACCACCAACGCTGGATCGCTTCATCAACCCACTTCTTCTTACCGGTGAAAGTCCTCAGTCGGGTTTTTCGCGGCAAGTTCGTCGACGGATTGCGACGTGCTGCGCGTACCGGCCGATTGGCCTTCCACGGGGAATGTCTTCCCTTGGCCAACCCGCAAGCCTTCGCCGCGTTTCTGCGCACTCTTTTTCGCCAGGATTGGGTGGTCTACGCCAAGCCACCCTTCGGCGGGCCCGAGCATGTCCTGGAATATCTGGCTCGCTATACCCACCGCGTTGCGATTTCCAACCACCGCATTCTCGCCGTCACCGACTCCCACGTAACTTTCCAATGGAAGGACTACGCCCATCACAGCCGCCAACGCACCATGACCCTTACCGGCGAAGAGTTCCTGCGCCGCTTCGTACAGCACGTTCTGCCCAAGGGTTTCCCGCGCATTCGCTACTTCGGCTGGCTGGCCAACCGCCGGCGAAGTCAGTTGCTTCCCCGCTGCCGCCTTCTCCTGGCGCAGATGCCGCCCTTGATACCCCAGGCTCCTGCCGGCGAGCCCGCTATCTGGCTGTGCCCCCATTGCCACGGTCCCATGCAGGTGGTCGAACGGCTGACAGCCTTACACATACTCGATGCCGAGAGCAGGAAGGTCAACATTCATGACAGCTCCTGACCACCTACTCACACCGGGGCTCCTCGCGGGTGCTTCTCCACTCCAGGCAGTGGTGTATTCGGCCTCGCGAAAGCGTCGCAATCCCAAACCAAAACTTGCCCGGGCACACGGCCATCGTGCCGCAGTCAGATCTTTCAAGCGCCCTACCTCCCCACGTTGGGGGCTTCGTATCCACGGCCCCACCAATGCCAGACGTTTGAAAATCCATAGGCCCTAATTGTGGGGCGCCGCGCCAGCGGCTCACTTCAAACGGCTCTATCGAAAGTGCCCCGAACTCACCCCTCCGCCCTCATCATCATTCACCCGTCGGGGCACTTCCGATAGAGACCTAACGTTTACCGGCAAGGTGAATTGCTTAGCTCCTGGTTGCAATGGGTTTCGTGCGGTGTTTCAATGGGAAATGAAATGTAGCGACGAACCCAAGTCTGGCAAAGTCCGCCGCGGTCTTTGAGCCCCACAGGGGCGAAATAACGAAGCCCAGGCCAACGTCCTGGGTGAGCAAAATCCCCATCAACCCCGAGCCCTGAAGGGGCGAGCTACCCAATCCCCCAGACCAACCTTCACCATCCGTCAGTAGACGGATCTGGCACCAGAGCCACTGAGGCACAGAGGAAAACCGGCGGATGCTTCGCGCCACAAGCTGCCAGGGCGGACGGATCGGCCCCCCCTGAGTCGGAGCTTGTCCTGAACGCAGTGAAGGAAGGGGCCCGGCGGCTTCCCGCCGGGGCTGGTTAAAGGGCCCAAATTCCCAATCCCTAAACCCTGGTGGGAGGCGGCGGAAGCTATGATGTCGGTAAATCGGAAATATGGTGCCATGCCGGGTTTTCCTTTTGCTGCAAATGTCGGCATGCTCGCCACCTCTAAAAGAATATAATCCATCAACGGGAAGTAACATTTTAGGATGCTTCCTGGAGAGGGCGTATAAGTGCAAGGTGCCCTTATGCCATCGGGTCAGAGTCATGACTGAAAAAAGCACGATTGCAGGATTGATTTCCAAGGCCGCCAAAAAGCTTCGCGACGACTTCGAACATATACGCGAGACAATTCCCCATTCTGGGGAGAAGGGAGGTGAAACCGAGGACAAGGTAAGGGATTTTCTGAACGGTCACATGCCCAAGCGCTTCCACGCGACGAAGGGTTTCGTCATCGATGCCGACAACCAGATGAGCGATCATCAGGACGTGATCATTTACGACGAACAATCTAGCCCCTTGTACAAATATGACGGCGCTAACCAGATCGTTTCTGCCGATGCGGTCGCGGCGGTCATGGAAGTCAAGGCGGTTCTCAACAAGAGTCAGCTTGAAGAAGCCTTCGCAAAAATGGAAGAGGTCAAGACGCTGAAAAAGCGTCCAATCAGCGAGATGGATCAGAAAGCAACCGCAAGCACGCTGACGACGACCGGCACACTCGGGATAATTCTTGGTTTCAAGTCGGACATCAGCCTCGAAAAGCTGGCGGAACATTGCTTGGAACTGAATGAGAAATACGAGACGGCTCACCGACCCGACATCATCGTTGTGCTTGATGTGGGAGTCATCAATTATACCGTGGAATTCGTCGGCGCGCGGAATATGGGCGATCTTGGCGTCTTTTCAGACGAGTTCGTAATCCCTCCATGCTATGTGCACCTTGTCGCCCGAGAAGATGGCGCATTTTCGCTTAACAGGCTTTTCACACATTTGCTTTCGCATCTCGCGTTCTATCCGAGGCGCCCCAGCATCCCGCCATTTTCGGTCCTTCTCGAAGGGTCATCATCCATTGCTCACACTCTGGGAGTGTATCAGTTCAACACCGAGAGGCGGTTGGTTCGCTATGAAACCCCACCAGCAAAGCCGTCAGAGCGAAACCCGATCATCCGGATTAGGCACAAGGCCTCGAAGGAAGAACTGGCGACGCTAACGTATATCCCGTGGCAGGACGGGGGGATTATCCGAAAAAAAGGCAAGATTCCCCTGATGGCCCTGTTGGTGTGGTTTACAAAAGGCGAGCCGCCGCGCACGATGCAGGTCGAAGATACGGAACTGTCGATGGTCATGAAGGTCACGCGGCCGGAATTCGAGAAATGGCCTGCCACAATTGGGCGGCAAAGTGACATGACGGCGACGCTGGAAATTCCTCCGCCGTTCGAGATTAGAGATACAGGCATGGAGGGCACTGGAGAGCCATTCATGGCTAGAGTTTTCCTCGGTGTGGTCGACATGGCCACCAACGTATTATCACAGCAGGACAAAAATGCCTTCGATGAACGTTACGCTGGCACGCTCAGTCCGGTGCTTGGTCTGCGGAGCGCTCTAGTTAACATCCGGAAGCTGATAGCCGGTCACAAAGAGGCTCTGCAGAAAGGCACAATTGTCCGCAAGGCACAGGCCGACCCACTGCTTTCAGAACGCATCGACAGTCCCCTGCGTTCGCACACCGCGCATTTTCTGGAAATGGCTGGTGCAATCATTAAGAATTTGCCGTCTGCGATGAAATTCTTTGAGATCAATATCGACTACATGGCGGAGCGCGAACAGCGGTTCGCCAAGGGCTGCGAAAGGAATGAAGCTAAGCATGCTGATCTAGTCGCATATCTGAGAAAGCTGCGCCCCTCCCTTCTCGAAATTGACGAGCAGTTCAGAAAGATGCGGGTTGAGGGGTGGAACCTTTCGAACATCAGGTACAAGTTTAGTGATGGCGTGGTTTCGATGATAGAACCGTTGATTGGAGCCGAACCGGTAAGTGAATATGCTGAGCGCGTCTTCAGCATTCTCGCGCTGGCTATCGAGGAAGTGATCATGTACGGTTTTCAGAGGAATCTGACGGGGCCTATGGCCATCGCTGAAATCCCGCTGGAACAACGCAACCCGATCAATGCGCAGCGCTTCAGAAGGACCCTTCGCGACACTGAACCAATATGGCAGCTGAAGTGGACAGGCAAGGGCTTTTACGAAAGCTGAACCTGGACGCGCGTTCGCGAGCTCACACGAGTTGGAGTTTAAGGGATTTTTTGTGATTCTGCGCGGGTTCATAGACACTTTAATATCGACCCTGTTGGCCCGCAGTAGAGACGAATACGTATGCCGGAAAGTGTGCCATCCGAGATGCGCACTGATGCCAAGCTTGACTGCTGCCGGACGTATCAATTTACGCATGATGGGCTGGCCCCAGTACGGCCGAAGACCTCCGACATCTGGACTAGCAAAAAGCCAATCGTCCGGCCCTCTATACTTACAGTGCCTGCGCCAGCGGCTTAGGGTTTTCGCCAAATATGGGTCCATTGGAATGGGCTTTTGAGACGCCTCCGTCTTGCACGGCCCAACTGCCTGCATAACAATCGAGCGCATGACACTGATCTCGTTGGTGAGAAAGTTGACGTCCCGCCATTTGAGGGCAAAGAGTTCGCTCACCCTTAATCCCGTTCCGACATCGAGGAGGACCAAAGTTCGTTCTCGGAGGGGGAGGACGGAGAGCAACCGTCGGATCTCATTCACGGTCAGTATGATTGGAATCTTCCTCCGTTTGGCACTTTGCCGCACCAGGCGAATAGGGTTGCGATCGCATATTTCATGCCGGATCCCGTGGTTGAAAAGCACGCTCATCAGATTCCCGATTTTGGCGCAACTCGATCGTGCCAAATTCAAGGACCTCAGCCAGAGTTCGACCTCTCCGGCGTTGATTCGAGCAAGAGGATACGTTCCCCAGCGCGGCAAAATCCACTTGTTCAAATAGCCTTGATAGGTCACCTTGGTTGAGTAACTCTTCCACACGTTGTCCGGTTTCAGCTCGCGACGTCGATAATCATCCGCCAAGGCACTGAAAGTAGTTGAGTCGGCACCTAGCCTGGATAATTCGTGATTTTGGAGACAAGAAAAGCCTCCGGTGCTATAAAGATGTTGTCAGTTCAGTCTTT
>CALCEB010000173.1 GCA_937900045.1 uncultured Acidobacteriota bacterium | reverse complement strand
GTATAAGAGACAGGACCCACCCACCCTGGAGCTGGTCCGGAGGCGGCTGGTGGAGGTGAAGGCCATATACCGGCTTGAAGAAAGTAAACTCCTACTCTCTGAGAGGAGATTTGACAAGGCTAGGGAGTCGCTTGCCGAAGCAAACCAGCATTATCGAAGTTCCAAATTCAGCTTTATCCTAACTGGTTTGAGGTTTGCCCCGAACACCACGGCAAGGATCGCCTCGGTCTGGGGCCGCTTTCTTGAATGGCGCGCCCAATGAGCGGAGAGGCCGAATCTGTGACGCTCCCAATCTCCGGTAATGACGCAGTTTGCTGTAGCGGCGCTCTATGAGCGCCGGAAACCGTTGAGGGTACAAATTCGGCGCTCATAGAGCGCCGCTACAGCAAAGAAACTGAGACACAACCCAATCTCCGAATGGATCGCTCAAGAGGCGGCAAGCTCTCACAAATACCCAGGTTTTTGAGCCCGTTACCGTGTCGCGGTGCAATGCGCGGTGACCAGGCGCTCAAGATGTTCTTCAGAATGCCTTCGTAGATGACGGGGACCCGAAGCGCTCAATTTGCTTCGGCGCTGTTCAACCTTGCTCACTTCACCCCAGAAATGGCTTTGACCTGGATGGTATCGCCCTTCAAGGCTCCGGAAACTCGGACCTTCTGACCGGAATATGGCTTGGCCTTGGATGGGTCGCTCAAATTATAAACTTTGTGAGCTGACTCATCCGCCAGGACGTATTTAGCGCCCATCTTGACGCACTCGTCCGTGCATTCTTTCGGGGTTTTTCCAGCCATCATATGCTTCATGCCGCACATGCTGTCACTGATGGTTCCCACAAATGTCATATTGGGGCCCGAGGCCGCGGGTGCGGCAAACCCCGGCACGGCCATGAGGCCAATGAAAACTAAGGGAAGAATCACTTTGCGCATGGAAACTCCTTTGGTCTGTCTGATTGCGAATGATGCAGAATCCTCCGCGGCCCGAGGGACCGGCAGCTCAGGTGGCGGAACGGAGAAATAGTCTAGCAGCGAGTCTCCGCTGTAGCCACGGAACGGTCTACCAATAGAGTCAAGGGGCGAGCCATGCCCGCTAATGTCAAAGATGACCCGCCCTTCTATGGCGCTTCAATAATACCGCGTTCCACGAGCGCAACGGCGTACGGTGCTCAGGGTTCCCCGACGCATGGAACATTACCGCGCTAATGGCAATGCTGTTCACTTAAGGTCCGGTCGAGAATAATGCACACAGTTGAACCACAGCCCCTCACCCGCCGCTTCGCGTCACCCTCTCCCCGCTTGCGGGGAGAGGGCCGGGGTGAGGGGTCAGGCGACGCCTCTGAGATCAAGATCATGAAACTCGCCTTAACTGAACAGTATTGGGGCTAATGGAGTGCCTTGCCGTAATTGAAAAGCGCAACAACTTGAATCTGTTCGAAGATGACTGGTCCATCCTCCCGCCACCGCCCCTTGCCCTCGTCCTGCTTGCAATAAGAGAGCTAGGGAACGGCTTAGGTCGGGAATGGAACGGTTAGTTTTTGGCGATGCCTTAGCCGCCGACTTCAATACTGGTAGCAATATCGCCCGCCTGCTTTTCTGCGCGATACTTCACGGACGCCTGCTTGCTAGTGGCGCCTGAAAGATCCGCAAGCTTGGCTCGCTTGCCGCCCACCATAATGTGAGTGGCGCCGGTCACCTTGAGGTCGAACGGGATGCCATTCGAATCTGTCACCACGACCACTTTTTTATCCGTATCGACCATAGAAATCGTGCCGGAGAGCGTCTCCTCAGAAACCGCGGCCGAGTGGTGGTGCTTCATGGTCTTCGCCTTCGCTGCCGCCTCAGAGGCCGTGGCAGGCGCCTTTTCCCCTGCTTCCTGAGCCATCAGAACTGACCCGCCCAGGAAGGTACACATGGAAAGAGCCACTACGAATAGAATAAGTTTTTTCATTTGCAGTCACCTCGCTCCTCATTGCATGAGATGTATCCCCCGCGTGATCGGAACCCTTGTGGTTTTAAGAAATGGTTTCCGTAGGAGCCAGCCTCAGCAGGCTACGGCATTGAACGCAGTTTCCGCTCAAAGGACGCTGCCAGGATAGGAGCCGCCCAAAGGTCAACAAGTAAATTCCCTGGCAAACTCAAGTCTCCATGAATTCCCCTCATGGGCTGGTGAGCAGGAGGAGATAATTTCCTCCCTCCCGCTCGAACCCGCCCACAGTTAGGTCCTGGAAATGCAGGTTACATTCCCCCGCTTGACTTCGCCGCTGGGGCATGATGGTGAAGACCCGCAACGGATTCCGCAGTGATGGTGTCGCCTTTCCGGGTGCCCGTCACCTTCACAGCTTTGCCAGCGTAATCCGCAAATTTGTCCTGCGGATCGAGTTTGTAAACCTTGCCGTGCGAAACTAACACGTATTGAGCGCCACCACTAACGCACTTGGCAACGCATCGCGCTGCTGCCGTGCCTGGATGGGCATGCTTTACGCCGCAATTGCTGTCACTCACCGTTCCGTAAAAGGACGATGCAGCAACCGCCATGCAGGCAGAAACCAAAAGAGAAACCCCCAACATCATTAGAGTTTTTTTCATCGTTACTCCTTTTCGAGCTTTTGAATTTAATCTTTCAATTGATTGATTGCGGAATAGCATACCATGTAACCCGGTTGAATTCCGCAACCGGAACCACAAACCACATCAAAGCAACTTTCCCTGTAAGCCGCGCGATTGATCCAGCCAGAGACGATCCCCTCAACGGCTCTGATCTTTCATCATCTTACATCCCCCCGTTTGAAACCTCAAGCCACCCGTTGGACGGGTGGTGTCTCAGTTTGCTTGCTGTAGCGGCGCTCTATGAGCGCCGAACTTGGATCCTCAACGGTTTCCGGCGCTCATAGAGCGCCGCTACAGCAAACTGCGCCACTACCGTTGGACGCGCCGGACGGCCGGGCGGACTCAATTATTTGTAAGCCTGCAGGCCGGTCACCCTTTCGCCGATGATCAAGGTGTGAATGTTATGGGTTCCTTCATATGTAATCACCGATTCCAGGTTACACATGTGGCGGAAAATCGGGTATTCGTCCGCCACGCCGTTGGCTCCAAGAATATCCCGGGCGGCGCGGGCGATGTCCAAAGCAATCTCCACGTTGTTGCGCTTGAGCATGGAAACATGAACTGCGTCAGCCCGGCCCCGGTCCTTCAGGCGGCCCACCTGCAACGCCAGCAATTGCGCTTTGGTAATCTCCGTGATCATGTCCGCCAATTTGGACTGAATCAGTTGATGGCTGGCGATGGGCTTCTCGTCAAACTGCTTGCGCGTTTTCGCATATTCCAACGCTTCGTTGTAGCAGGCCATGGCCGCGCCGATTGACCCCCAACCGATTCCGTACCGCGCCTGCGTCAAGCAACCAAGAGGTCCCTTCAGGCCCTTTACGCCGGGTAACATGCTGGAGGCAGGCACACGCACATCCTGAAGCGAGAGAGAACTGGTCACCGAGGCGCGCAGGGACATTTTTCCCTTGATGTCTTTGGCAGAAAAACCCGGCGCTCCTTTTTCCACCAGAAATCCTCGGATACCGTCTTCCGTCCTGGCCCAGACCAGCGCAACGTCTGCGAGGGTGCCGGACGTAATCCAGGTTTTTTCGCCGTTCAGGGTGAAGCCGTCACCATCCTTCACGGCGCGGGTGCGCATGCCGCCTGGGTTCGAACCGAAATCCGGTTCCGTGAGGCCAAAACAGCCGATGGCCTTGCCTTGCTGCAGCAAGGGCAGCCACCGCTGTTTTTGCTCGACGCTTCCAAATTCGTAGATGGGGTACATCACCAAAGCCCCTTGAACGCTGACGAAGCTGCGCAGACCGCTGTCCCCGCGCTCCAGCTCCTGCATGATCAGGCCATACTGTACGTTGTTCATGCCGGCACAGCCGTAGCCTTCGAGATTGGCGCCGAAGAAGCCGAGCTCCGCCATTTGCGGCACCAGATGCCGCGGGAATTTCCCGTCACGGCTCCATTCCTCGATGTGAGGAAGGACCTCTTGATCCACGAAGGAGCGTACGGTTTGCCGGACGAGCTTCTCCTCATCGGAAAAAAGCGAATCAATCTCCATGAAGTCAACTCCACGGAAAGGGAACATCTGCAACCTCCTCAGACCTTGACCGGGCTGCAACAGTCCGATTGCAGATCTGCAAACCTGCGACATCCCGGATTAAAGTACGCCACGGTCTCCGCCGACATGGGAAACGCTGCAAGGGAGGACGGCTGGAGTCTGCCGCCTTGATTCTATCGGCGGTCATCCCAATGGTCAAGCAGTGCGCGCCGGTGGCAGGGGTGCAGTGGGCTCTAGCGCCGCTACAGTGAACAAGCAGAGCTTCTACCCATTCTTGGCGAGAGCCCAAGCTCTGTTAGAATAAGGAGAGGAATTTACAGGCGGAATCCAGGATGGCAGTCCCAGGTTTTACCGAAAAATACGACGTGGTGGTGGTGGGCGCAGGACACGCCGGGTGCGAGGCGGCGATGGCTCCGGCGCGCATGGGGTTGCAGACCGCCCTGTACACCATGAATCTTGACCTGATTGCGCAGATGTCTTGCAATCCCGCCGTCGGGGGCATCGCCAAGGGTCATTTGGTGCGGGAAGTGGACGCCTTGGGCGGAATCATGGGCGAATTGATCGACACCGTGGGCATCCAGTTCCGGCTGCTCAACACCAGCCGCGGACCGGCGGTGTGGTCGCCTCGCGCCCAGGCGGATAAGAAGCTTTATCGCGTTCGCATGAAGCAGGTCCTGGAGTCAGAACCCAATTTGCGCATCAAGCAGGCGGAGGTGATGGACTTGGTCCTGGAGGATTTGCCGTCTGTCTTGGGCGCCAATGCAGGCCGCCGCCGCATCCTGGGTATTCGCCTGCGGGATGGCCGCACCGTGGAAGCCGGGGCAGTGCTCGTGACCACTGGAACGTTCCTGAATGGCCTTATTCATTGTGGCGAGCAGACTTATCCCGCGGGCCGCTCGGGGGAAGCTCCGGCAGTGATGCTGGGCGAGGCCCTGCGGCGGCTGGGATTTGAAACCGGACGGCTGAAGACTGGAACTCCGCCCAGACTGGACGCGCGCACCATCGACTTCTCGCAGTTTCAAGAGCAGCCGGGCGATCCCGTGCCCACGCCCTTCAGCTTTCGCACCCGCCAAATCACTCAACCGCAGACCGTGTGTTGGATTGCCTATACGACAGACGAAACGCGCCGGGTCATCCAGGAGAATCTGGCGCGCTCGCCGCTCTATTCCGGCCAGATCCAGAGCCGCGGGCCGCGCTACTGCCCCTCGATTGAAGACAAGATTGTTAAGTTTCCGGATAAGCCCCACCATCAACTTTTCCTGGAGCCGGAGGGCCTGGACACCCATGAGATTTACGTCAACGGCATGTCCACGTCGATGCCAATTGACGTGCAATGGGCCATGGTGCGGTCGATTCCCGGCCTTGAAAACGCGGATATGATCCGCCCCGGCTATGCCATTGAATATGACATGGTGCAACCCACGGAGCTCCATTCCTCGCTTGAAACCAAGAAGATTGAAAACCTTTTTCTGGCCGGCCAGATCAACGGCACCACCGGCTACGAAGAAGCGGCCTGCCAAGGGATTATGGCGGGAATCAATGCGGGCTTGCGCGTCCAAGGCCGTGAGCCGCTGACCATTGAGCGCACGCGGGGCTACACCGGCATCCTGATTGACGATCTGGTGAGCAAGGGGGCGGATGAGCCTTACCGCATGTTCACTTCCCGCGCCGAATTCCGCTTGCACCTGCGTATTGACAATGCTGACGAGCGCCTCACCCCTCTCGGCCATCAAGCGGGAACCATCCGCGACGCGGATTACCAGGCTTTCCTCGAAAAAAAGATCCGGATTACGGAAGCCACCAAATTCCTGCTTGAAACGCGGCTGGAGCCGGGATCACGAGTGGGTTGGGCGGTTTACTCGAAGCTTGGGCTAATGACCGGCGGGCAGTTCACGGGTCCGGGTCCGCTTACCGGCGCGCAGCTTCTGAAGCGGCAGGAAGTGACGATGGAAGACCTCGCAGATTGGGTGAATGAGGTTTTGCGTGGCCGCAGCCTGCAGCCGCTTGGCGGACCGAACGAGAGCACAGGTCAGAACTTGTTTGCCCGCGAAGAGGCCCGGCGGATTGAGACCGATTTCAAATACGAAGGCTACCTCGCCCAGCAGGAGCGCCAAGTGGAGCGCATGAAGCGCGCCGAGGCAAGGCGCATTCCGGACTGGTTCGATTATGCCAAGGTTTCCGGCCTGTCGAGGGAAGTGGTGGAAAAGCTCACCAAGGTGCGTCCGGTAACGCTGGGCCAAGCCTCCCGCATTCCCGGCATCACTCCGGCCGCCGTTTCTTTGGTGAACGTCTATATTGAGATTTTCCAGCGGCGCGCGGCGGAACAAGCGCGGGCGTAGTGCCTTGCGATGGGCCGCTACAGCAGCGAAAATGCACCACTACCCCCCGGGCGCTTTACTTGACCCTCATCCGCGCCCGCTATAAACTGGAATAGAGTTCGTGAGCGGGTTATCTAAGTGAAAAAGGAAAGTATTATCACCGCCGTGGTATTCCTCGGCGTGGGATTTCTCGCGGGCTACATCTTCCAATCTGAACGTGTCTCGAACCTCCAGCAGAAGCTTGCGGCCGCCGCCAGCCTTGCCGCATCAACCACCAGCGCGGGACCGGCGATGGAGGATGTTTCTCCAGCGGCAGGCGCTTCGCAGGCATCTTCGGATTCTTCCTCTCAGGGCAGTCTTCCCGCCGGACACCCCCCGGTGGATGACGCCACTATGATCCGCTTCCTTCAAGATGAGGCGTCCGAGAAGCCGAACGATCCAGCCGCGCTGCTGAAGCTGGCTAATTTTCTCTTCGACAAACAGAAATTCAGTGATGCGGTACCCTGGTATCAGAAGTCGTTGGCGCTGGACCCTACCAATGTGGACGCCCGGACTGATCTTGGGACCGCATACTTCGATCTGGGTCATCCGGAAGAGGCCGTGAAGGAGTTCAGCCAGTCGCTTAAGGTTGATCCGAACCACCAACCCACGCTCTTCAACTTGATTGTGGTGAGCATCGAGGGAACTCACAATCTTCGCGCCGCAGGGCAGGCCTGGGAACGGTTGCACCGGTTGAATCCTGATTATCCGAACATCGACCGCTTGAAGCAGGAGCTGGACGCCGCGCAGGGCACAGCGGCTGGCGCTACTAAGAATTGAAGGCGGCCGCTGAACGTTCGGGCCGATGGGCATCTCAAGGAGACGGTTTAGCGTCCCATCCAATATGTCAGCCATTCTGGATTATCTTTTCGAGCTTTTCGTGTTGATGGTGCTCGGCAAGTTGCTGAACTCCGCCTTCCGCCACTTCTTCGGGGGCAACACGATCCGTTTCGGTTTTCCCGGGCAAGGCGGACGGCCCGGCCCACAAAGACCCGCTCAAGAGCCGAACAGAACCGTCGAGGGCAAGACGGCAAGAGACCCGGTTTGCGGCATGTTTGTCTCCACCGAACTCTCCCACCGCTTGAACTCGCATGGGACCGTCCTCCACTTCTGCTCGGAAGAATGCCTTCAGAATTACCGCAAAAATGCCAGCCAATAAGTGAGCGGTGGAGTCCTTGGCCTCGTCCCCAGGCTTCGGCCGCCGCTCCTGCAATCAAACTGGTGACTCCACGAATAGCCACGCCCGCCCTCGCATCCTGTCTCCACCGGCGCCGGCGAAGGTCCATCAATCTTGCCTTCCAACCATCCGGCCGGTCGTTAATTCGTTGACATCACAAGCCAAGGGAGCTATCCTAAACCTATCCAGTTCCAAATCTTGCTTTGGGGGTAGCTGTGGACTTCAATGTGGGTGACAAAGTTGTCTATCCCAATCAGGGCGTGGGAGTGGTCGAGCAAATATCCCGCCGTAATCTGACCGGCCAAGCCGAACTTTTTTACATGCTCAAACTCGGCTCAAATGGCATGAGGGTGATGGTGCCCATGACCAACGTAATGAGCGTGGGCCTGCGGCGCGTGGCCAGCGGCCGCGAAATCGGCGCCGTGCTCGATTACTTGAATAATGGAGGCATTAACCCTCCCCAGGACTGGAAGGGACGATTCAAGGAAAATTCCGAAAAGATGCGCAGCGGCTCGCTGCTTCAGGTCGCCGAAGTTCTGAAAGCTCTCCTTTCCCTCAGCCAGGAAAAACCTCTATCCTTCCGGGAAAAGAAAATGCTGGATCGCGCCTGGCAATTGCTGGTCGATGAAATTTCCGCGGTGCGAAGTTGGACGCGGCAATCCACCGAAGTGCAAATGATCAAGGCTCTGAGCAAGTGCAACTTGAGAGTTCAACTGCCAAGCTGAGATCGACTCTTCCTCCTCAAGTTCCTCGATTTAACCTGAATAATTCAAGAACTGCCCTTGGACGGCCAGGAGCCTTCTCCGGCAATTCCGGCCCTTCGCCCTATATCTAGCGTTGAATCAAGAAAAAAGCACAATCCCTGGTAGTTTTTGCTTGACAACCAGGTTTTGCGGCGCTACATTGCCTGACGGTAAAGCTGTAGGGACCTCGGCTTGGCAAGGTTGCAGAAAATGTCGAGAGCCGGTTCCCAAATCCCGCGCCTGGATTTTGAAGGGGGCTCGAATCCGGTGGCAGCGGCATGAAGATCGTGATCTCCTCTCTACCAAATCGAAAGGCCTGGGCCAGAAATCAGGCCACTTCTCCGGACAAGAAGCGGACCTTCAATATCATCGCGCGCCAAACCTGAATTCCGGGCTGTGCCCGGCCTTCGTGCTGTTTTGCGCGCTCAAACAATCGATCTCGGGAGGCCAAATGAGCGAATTTGAAGTTACCACTACGACATTAAATGGAACGCCAACAGCCGCGGCGCCTGCCCTCAAGCGGGGCCTGACCTTTAAGCGTTTGTTCACACGGCCCGGTGTCCATCCCTTCGACGAGATTGAATGGGAAATGCGCACGGCCTCCATCCAGAATGAGAAGGGGAAGACCATCTTCGAGCAGCGCAACGTGGAGGTCCCGAAGGACTGGTCGATGACGGCCACCAACATCGTAGCCTCAAAATACTTCCACGGTAAGATGGGGTCGGAAGAGCGCGAATCGAGCGTCAAGCAGTTGGTGAGCCGCGTCGCGGACACCATCGCGCAGTGGGGCGTTGAAGGCGGCTATTTCCGCACTGAGGAGGATGCCCGCAGCTTTCAGGCGGAGCTTACCCACTTGCTGGTGCGGCAAAAGGCGGCTTTCAACTCGCCCGTCTGGTTCAATTGCGGCCTGTGGCACAAGTATGAGCGCACCTCCAAGGGCACGGGCTGGTATTGGGACTCCGCCACTGAGACCGTTAAGAAGGAATCGGAAGCCTACCGCCATCCCCAATGCTCGGCCTGCTTCATCAATTCCGTTCAGGACAACTTGGAGAGCATCCTGACGCTGGCCAAGACCGAAGGAATGCTATTCAAGTGGGGATCCGGCACGGGCACCAATCTTTCGCCTATCCGGTCATCGATTGAGACGCTTTCCGGCGGCGGCATCGCCTCCGGGCCGCTTTCTTTTATGAAGGGTTATGACGCCTTTGCGGGAGTCATCAAGTCCGGCGGCAAGACGCGGCGCGCCGCCAAAATGGTAATCCTTGACATTGATCATCCGGATATCGACGATTTCATCCAGGCGAAGGCCAAGGAAGAACGTAAAGCCTGGACGCTGGTGGAAGCCGGTTACGACGCTTCGTTGGATGGCGAGGCTTACAGCTCCATCTTCTTCCAGAACGCCAACAACAGCGTGCGCGTTTCCGATGAATTCATGAAAGCCGTCGTGGAAGACAAGGATTGGACTACACGGCGCGTGACCAGCGGCGAGCCGGTGAAGACCTTCCGGGCGCGCGACCTGATGCGCAAGATTTCCGAAGCGGCCTGGCAGTGCGGCGATCCGGGCATGCAGTTTGACACTACCATCAACCGTTGGCACACGTCGAAGGCGGCGGGCCGCATCAATGCCTCAAATCCATGCAGCGAATATATGTTTCTGGACGATACGGCGTGCAACCTGGCCTCGCTGAACCTGATGAAGTTTGCTTCGCCGGACGGGAAATTTGACGTGCCGGCCTTCCGCCACGCCGTGGACGTGATGACCACGGCGCAGGAAATCCTGGTGGATAATGCCAGTTATCCCACTGAAAAAATTGCTGACAATTCTCATCATTTCCGGCCGCTGGGCTTGGGTTACGCTAATCTCGGCGCGCTGCTCATGGCCAACGGCCTGCCCTACGATTCGGACGGCGGCCGGGATTACGCCGCCATCATCACGGCTCTGATGCACGGCCAGGCTTACCTCACTTCCTCGCGCATCGCCGGGGAAATCGGGCCGTTCCCAAGCTACCCGGAGAATCGCGACTCGTTCCTGGAAGTGATTGCCATGCACCGCGGCGCGCTGAACAACATCAATCCGCGCAACGTGCCGGAGACGCTTTGGGAAGCCGGACGCAAGACGTGGGATGATTGCCTGGTGAGCGGCATGAAGCACGGCTACCGCAACGCCCAGGTGACGGTGCTGGCGCCCACCGGCACCATTGGCTTCATGATGGATTGCGACACCACCGGCATTGAGCCGGACCTGGCGCTGGTGAAGTACAAAAAGCTGGTGGGCGGCGGGCTCATCAAGATCGTCAACAACGTGGTGCCCACGGCGCTCTTGAAGTTGGGATACACGGAGCAGCAGGCGGGTGACATTGTGAGTTACATCGACCAGCACGGCACCATTGAAGGCGCTCCGGGGCTGAAGCCGGAGCATTTGCCGGTGTTTGACTGCTCGTTGAAGCCCGCCAACGGCAGGCGGTCCATTCATTATATGGGCCACGTCCGCATGATGTCTGCCGTGCAGCCATTCCTTTCCGGCGCCATCTCCAAGACCGTTAACATGCCGGAAGAATGCACGGTGGAGGACGTTTCAAACGCCTATATGGAAGCGTGGCGGATGGGCATCAAGGCTATCGCCATTTATCGCGATGGCTCCAAGCACGCCCAGCCACTCAATACATCGGACGCCAAGCCCAAGGAACAGGGGTCAGGTGCCAGGAGTCAGGTGCCAGGTGATAGAGGCCAGATGTTAGGAGAGCCCGCCAGTGAGCAGGTGGCATTACCGGCGCGGGCTCTTCGCCACAAGCTGGCGGATGAGCGGCAGGCCATTACCCACAAGTTCTCCGTGGGTGGTCACGAAGGTTATATTACCGTCGGCCTCTATGAAGACGGGATGCCCGGTGAGATCTTCATCACCATGGCCAAAGAAGGGTCCACCGTCTCCGGTCTGATGGATTCCTTCGCCACGGCGGTTTCGCTGGCCTTGCAATACGGCGTGCCGTTGAAGGTGCTTTGCGACAAGTTCAGCCACACCCGCTTTGAGCCCAGCGGCTGGTCGAGCAACACCCAGATTGGCTACGCCAAGTCGCTGATGGATTACATCTTCCGTTGGCTGGCGCTGAAGTTCCTGCCGCGCGACGCCCAGCCGCAGGAAACCACCAGCGTAACTTCCGTGAATATCCAGGAAGCTGCGAAAGCGGCTGATCTGGCTACCCAATTTTCTCGCGCCGCGGTTGAGCCCGGGCTTCGAGAGTCCCAGTCCGTCGAACTCCGGTCTGAAGCGGCTCAGCCTGCGCACTCGCCCTCCCAGGCGCAATTGGTGGGAGTTCAGCAGGAGGATGACGCGCCAAGCTGCTCCGATTGCGGCGCCATTATGGTAAGGAATGGAGCGTGTTACCGTTGTATGAATTGTGGGAGTACCAGCGGGTGTTCGTGATGAGGAGGTACTGAAATGAGCCCTATCCAAGGGTTTTTGCCCAAGCAGCAGCGTCCAGAGCAGGCTAACCTCTACACAGAGCGCCTGATTTTGATGCCTAGTCTGGAAGCAGACCTAACGCTCCACGAAAGGCGCACCTTGATCGCGAAGGGTCTTGGCCGTCCCAACTTGCGCGTACTTCAAAATGGCACGCCCCGACCCGCGGACGATCTCCTGGTGGTTTGTTCTGACTACACGCCTTTTTCGGCCGCCAGACGGTATGAGGCATTGCAGTGGCAAAGGAATGGCCTGATCCTTTTCGAGAGGAGCCAGACCTGGAAAGACTCCAGGATACCTGCTTTTGACGGCGACGGCTACGATGGCCCCATCGAGCGAACCATCGGGAATTGTCTTCGCGGCGTTAACCTTCTTTCCCTTCTGCCAACCACACAAGTCGTGCACATCCATCTCTCGATTGATGGGTTAACGGGGAGTCAGTTGATCTTCAACCCGCATCGCTATACAGACAAGACTATTTGTCAAAGCGATCGACCTATTCAGCGGAGGGAGTCGGTGTCACTGGCCTCGCGTGGAAGTACCATTAAAGCCTTGCGCGTCTCCGCGTGGAAGCTCGTGAACGAAGTGCTTAACACATTTCGAAGGGATGACTATTTTGAGGATATGTCCCAAGAGGAGTTGTCTGTGATTTTTGACGCGCAGATCTCTCGTCTGAAGTTCTCGACTGGACTCTTAATGAGCACAACGGTGACTCCGGCACAGATGACAGAAACCCCAGAAAGTATGCGTCTGAGCAGGTAAAGCAAGAACTGCGCTTTTCAAACTCTGCGGCTTTTGGATTGGGAAGCAGCGAGAGCCACAGAGTTTATGAAGGGCCAAACCCCGCGCCAAGCGCTGATGCTGGATCCAGACAGATAGGGTATCAGAGGATGTTCGGGGGATATTTCGACGAGAGTTCCGACCAAGTCGGGAAAAAAGTATACTGCATCGCGGGTTATCTCGGAAGAACTGAGGTGTGGCTTGACTTCGAAACCCGATGGAAAGGGAAACTGAAGGAACACGGCATCAAGTACTTCAGAGCTTCGGAATGCGAAAATTGCACCGGCGAGTTTGCAAAATTCCGGGACAAGCCCCGCGACCTCCAGAACAAACTTGCAAAACTCAAGAAAGAGGAAAAGGAGAGGTGTAAATCAATCAAGACTGACTTCGTTACCATTGTTACCGAGAGCGAAATATCCGGTGTGGGGAGCGCGGTTCTCATCGACGATTTCAACGAGGTCGTGCGGTCGAACCGCCGCGCTGCGAACTTTTTCAAAGACGGAGCTCATTATCTTGTTTTCCAAACAGTTTCGTCGCACGTCGGCCTTGCTCTCCGGGAAGAGATCCGCACTCAGGTCAGGCTCAGGAGTGAGGGGGTTGCGTTGACCTTTGATGCCAGCAACGATAGCGGGAAAATCAAGCTGCTGATGACGATTTCCAAAGAAAGAACCCTATTGCATCAGAGTTGCTTGGTTCTCTTGATTTCGGCGATGACAAGAGGCTGTGCCAGCTCCAAGCAGCGGACAATCTTGCGTACGAGGCGCAGAAACTGGTGCTCAACAGCAGATTCGATATCCCGCGCCCGGAGAGAAAGGCCATGACACGTCTCAGGACCGGCATCTACCGGATTTCTCTGCTGCGAAAGGAAGACCTCGAAAAACTGGTGGCAGCGCAGCCGAGCGGGTAGCCGGTCAGCGTTTTCCTCGCCGTGGGCTTTCATCCATGGCACCGGCGCAATTGCCCCTCACCCCGGCCCTCTCCCCGTTTGCGGGGAGAGGGAGAACCGCGAAGCGGTGGGTGAGGGGGTCTCGTTCGGCAGGGCTGAGGCCCTGCGCTTCCCGTCCGGGCGGTTGCGCAAAAATCGCAGCCCGCGCGACGTCTGTGGTTCACGAAACTTCGATGATCGTTGATTCCAAAGTCCAAGCCCATCTTGCAAAAGCGAAGAGAAAATTGGGTTCGGCCCAGTTACTGCTGGACCACCACTCCAAACGGGGACCCATTGCTTTTGCTTATTTCGCCATGTTCCATGCCGCCACCACGATGGGTTTGGCCGAGGGTAAGACCTTCCCGCCATGCTCAGGTTGGCTCGCGGCTTTTGAGGAAGCATTTGCCAAGGCCGGAAAGATCGAGCCGAAATTTCACGCCGATTTGCTGGAAGCCTACCGGCTTCGGCGGGTTGCAGATTATGATGTAATGACGGAGATTCCTGCGGGAGTTGCCGAAGCAACTCTGAAAACGGCAACGGAATTTCTAGCCATGGCGGAAACATTCCTGGAGGGGGCAGGGAGGCAAGATTGAACACCAACACCTCAATCGATTCGAAAACTCTGCCGGTGAATGTCCACGAGGCGCTCGAAGCCATTTGCGGGCGCGGCAAAGGACGTTGCTGGTATTGCGACAAGGACCTGCCCAGCGCCCGGCGGGCCATCCGCCAGGGATGGGACGTGCAGCGGCTTCAAGATCACGCCGTGGCCAGCATCATTCTGGTGTGCCCGGATTGCAAGCAGCCGGACCAGGCCGCCAGCAGTGAAGCGGCGGAGGGCGCAAGGTATGTTGCCCAGCGCAAGAAGACGCGCCGCCCCATGGGGCATCAGCCTTTCCCCGCCCCGGCTGCAATCAAGTGAGCGGCGGGACCTTGCTGTTCCAGCCTCTGCCCGGGTCGTCATCTGCTTGAGTATGCGAACCCGTCTGCATTGTGCTGCTCGATGAGCTCGCCACAAGCCATGCCCTATCCAACGCTAACCGTCTCCCTTGAAGGTGAGATTGCAACGCTCACCTTCAACCGTCCTGACAAGCGCAACGCCATTTCACCGGAAATGATCCATGACCTGATGAGCGCGCTGGACCAGGTGGAATCCGGCGCGGCGAAGGTGCTGATCCTGACCGGCGCGGGCAAGGCATTCTCCGCCGGGATGGATCTTGCCGCCCTACGTTCCTTGGCCACGGCAACAGCGGGTGAGGAAACGGCGCGACTGGCCCAGGGCGATTCCGAGCGCATCGCCGCCATGTTCCGGCGCATCTATTGCTATCCCAAAGTGACGATTGCGGCTGTGAACGGCCCGGCCATCGCCGGCGGCTGCGGCATCGCCACGTTTTGCGACTTCACGCTGGCGGCGCCAGAGGCCAAATTTGGCTATACCGAAGTCCGCATCGGGTTCATCCCGGCGGTGGTTTCGGTTTTCCTCATTCGCCAATTGGGTGAGAAAAAAGCCCGCGACCTTCTGCTCACAGGCCGCATTGTTGATGCGGAGGAAGCGCGCGGGCTCGGCATGGTGAATGAAATTGTTCCGGCGGAGCGGCTTCTGGACCGGGCGCGGGAGCTGGCCGCACAATTGCTTGAGGTCAGCCCCACCAGCCTGATTCACACCAAGCGGTTGTTGCGGGATTTCAATCAAGCAGACCTTGACCGGGAGCTCGCAATGGCGATCCGCGCCAGCGCCGCAATCCGGAGCACGGCCGATTTCCGCGAGGGACTTACCTCATTCTTAGAAAAGCGCAAACCAGTGTGGCGGGGACAATAGGTGAAAAACGAATGTGCGCTGCCGCTGCGCTCATCGACCGAGGGAAGGAACTGGAAATGACATGCCAGCGTTCACACGCCGCCGCTTCGCAGCAAAGGAATGGTCGGCCTCTGCAAGGCGCCGCTTCATTTTCGGATGGACGGTCGCAGGTCGGACGCCTAATTTTCGTTTCCCGCTGGACACCTTTGGCCAATGTTGGCAAAATGGGTGACAGCCCGACGGACGGGGCGTGGCGCAGCCTGGTAGCGCGCTTGCCTTGGGCGCAAGAGGTCCCCGGTTCGAATCCGGGCGCCCCGACCAGGATATGGGATCCTGCTCCTTTATCAAAGAATGGCACGCCGCCATCCTTGTGCGTGCTGTTGTTTCGACCTGAAGCCACGGGCTGTAAGCCCCGGAACTACGCTCCTCCTGTCTTACCAGCGGATGCCAACGGTGATGGGAAGAATTTGCGTGGGTCGAGGTTGTGTTGCAATGTAATGGTATCGAACTTCAGTGAAGAACCTGGCCGGGCCACTGCCCAATTTATAGGTGAGGCCCGCTCCGAAGTTTCCACCCCAGCCGACTTTGGTGATTGTACCGATCGTCTGGTTGGCGGGAACAAGAGTTGGCCCAAAGTATCCAAAGAAGGGATCGAAAATATCAACCACTTCCGTTGTCGGCTGAGTAAAGTTCACAACCCGGCGGTAATACCCGCCTCCGCCAATGATATAAGCTCCAAGGCGGTGTGATGTTCGGAAGCGCACCTCGGGGTTCAAGGTGAATCCCCAGATGTGCGAATTGGCCCCCGGAACTTGGAATTCCCGGATAACGGAATTGTTGACGCCCATGCCGTCATACATGACTTGGGCCACCACGCCGAAATGGTCGTTGAAGTTATACCCACCGCCGCCGGTAAGGTTCCATCCGCTATTAAGTTTGACGTTGGTATTACTCAAGGTCGGAGTAAGACCCCCGCCGAAATCGAAATTCCACCGCCCAAAATCGGTTGTTTGCGCCTGAACGCTTACTCCAAAACTTAAAAGAACGAAACTAGCTAGAAGAACGGGTCGAAGCAGCCTCAGCATGGCTTTCCTCCACGATTGAGTCGTCCTGATCGTAGGACTAGAATTTTCCCCTTCGTTAGATTTGATGAACCTGCCGCTTCAACCGTCTCCTTGATTCCGGCGTTAATGACCGAACTAATTTTTCAACCTGATGGATTATATTTTTGGCGAAGGAATATACCTAAAAAAAGGCGGGCGATTACTGTAAATGGGGGTGGGGATCAGGATTACAAGGGGCCAGCTCAACCGGTGAAGTTATGCGATTTTCTCTGAAAACCTATGGGGGCGCAAGGGCGGACGCAAACGATATTTCCCAGTTAAGGCTGAAACTAAAACCCGCCCTCTCCCACTCGGACGGGACCATCACGCATAAGCCAAACTAAAGGGCGCCATTGCGTACCTCTTCCCAGCGTTGCGATTCCCAGGAACGCCCAACGGCGGCCAGCACCTCCGCCACGCGCAGCGCATCTACGAAACCGGGTTCACCTTGGCGGCCCTCCGCAATCGATTTCAGGAACTGGTGCGCCTCAATGGTTTTCAGGTCTTCATAGCCCAAGCTATTGCCTGCGCCGGGATTGAAGTTTGCGTGAAAGGGATGCTCCGGGCCAGTCACAATGCGGGTATAGCCCTCATGGGGGCCATTCCCATCCGGGTGGAATAGCTGAAGCTCATTCATGCGCTCGAAGTCCCAGATCAATGCGCCCTCGGTCCCATTCACCTCAAATGCCATCTGGCATTTCGGGCCATTAATCACCCGGCAAGCTTCAAGCGTTCCCTGCGCGCCATTTGCAAATTGCACCAGCAGGGCCACATAGTCTTCATTGGTCACGTCGCCCATCGGGCCGCCGGTGGCCACGCTGAAGTGGGTTCCCGCTCCCGGCGTGGCAAGCGGGCGGCGCGGGTAAAACGTGTGTTGGTTGCCCACAACGCGCCGGATGGGACCGGCCAGCATCCGGCTCATGTCTACGACGTGGGACATCAGGTCACCCAAAGTTCCCCAGCCTGCGGACTGTCGATCGAAACGCCAGGAAAGGACGCCGCTGGGGTTTGCGGCGTATCCCACAAAGAACCTGCCGCGGTAGTGAGTCACTCTGCCGAGATCCCCTTGCCGGATCAACTCCCGCGCCCATTGCACCAATGGCGCCCAGCGGTAGTTGTAGCCCACAAAAGTCAGGATGCCGGCCTGTCGCGCCCGGGCTTCACATTCTCTGGTTTCTTCGGGGCTTCTTCCCACCGGCTTCTCGCAGAAGATGTGTTTTCCCGCTTTCGCCGCCGCCTTGATGATTTCAAGATGCAGGAAATTGGGTGTGGTGATGTTCACGGCATGAACGTCCGGCGCGTTGATGACGTCCTGCCAGCGCGTGGTGTGCCGCTCAAAGCCGAAGCGTTCTTGAGCCTCCACAGCGCGCGACTCCACATCATCCGCGCAGACAACCAGGCGGGGCTTCGCACCGCAATCCCGGAAGCGGTCCGCGGCCATCAAGTAGGAACGGCTATGTACCGTGCCCATCCAACCCATGCCAATCACGCCGACACCCACCGTCAGAGCCATGCAGCGCACCTCGAACCAAAGATGCCGATTACTATACTGGACCTATGCGGCTGCGGCAATTGGGAGTGCGTGCGGGTAGCGGCACAGTTTGATGCGGCGGCGCTCTGTGTCTCCTTTGACCCGCCGCGAATGGGCGCGCCAGAAGTCGTGGAAAATTCCGGTTCGGCGTTCCCGCATCAGCGGATAGACTCCGGCCGCCGCTTTAGTGGCCAAATTGCGCCGCTACCGGGTTCGTGATTGGCTGCCGGCGAGGGATTTCTCCATGTTATACACGACGCAACAAGTCGGCGACAGTCATTCGCTGTAGCGCCGCCGACCTACTGCGTTGTGTATAGAATGAGTTCACCATGGATATGGAAGTTGAGAAGAGGATTCAATTTCTGCTGGAGAATCAGTCCCGCTTCGACGCCCGGATGGAAGCCAATTTCGCCAGGGCCGAGGAACGCTTCTCCAAATTCGAAGACCGATTTGCCAGAGCCGAGAAGCGGATGGACCGCGTTGAACGCGTGGTTGCTCAGTTGTCCGTAGCCGGACTGAGGTTCGCAATGAGATTCGGCGGGCTCAACTTGAGACCGTCCTGCAGATCAAAACTTTGGCTGAGCGCCAGGCTGAAACTGAGGACAAGCTGAACGCCTTGATCGACATCGTCGACAAGGCTGTCCGCCGAAACAATGACAGGAAGAATTAGGCGGGGCTTCCCAGGCAGCGGGGTCAATTCTCTCTTCTATTTCAAGAACGCATCCCCACCACGATCCGTGGAGTCGAGCAGCGCCCCTCAGGGCGGCATTCGATATTTCATAAAGCCCATGCCCGGCTTACGCAGGTTGCGGGCGCTCGCGGCCAGGCAGCGTGGGCGGCGCCAACTGTGGCTTCAATGTTGCCGCCGGAGCAGCCTGAGCCGGAGGAGCAGGCGGCTCCGGACGGACGGGCTCGGGCAGGGGCTTGCCTTCCACCAGCAGCCTCACTTCACTTGCGTCGAGCACTTCGCGGATGAGCAGCGCCTCCGCAATGCGCGTGAGGGCTTCCCGATTGGTGGAAAGGACTTGCCGGGCGCACTCATAGCCGGTCATTACGAAGCGTTTCACTTCCTCGTCAATCTTGATGGAAGTATCCTCACTGAAGTCGCGCTGCGTCGCGATGTCGCGGCCCAGGAAGATTTCCTGCTGATTCTTGCCGAAGGCGAGCGGCCCCAGAGCCGACATACCGAATTCGCACACCATGCGGCGAGCCATCTCCGTAGCTTGCTCAATGTCATTGCCGGCGCCCGTGGTGACATGGTTCAAGAAGAGCTCTTCGGCCACGCGCCCGCCCATCATGATGGCAAGCTGCGATTCCAGATAATCGCGCGTATAAGTGTGTTTGTCATCAACCGGGATCTGCATGGTAACGCCCAACGCCATGCCGCGCGGAATGATGGTCACTTTGTGCAGTGGATCGGCATAGGGCACCATCAATGCCACCAAAGCATGGCCGCTCTCGTGGTAAGCGGTGTTGCGCTTTTCCTCGTCGGAAAGGATCAGCGACTTGCGCGCCGCGCCCATCAGCACTTTATCCTTGGCGCTTTCAAAATCCCACATGGTGACTTGCTTGCGGTTCTCGCGCGCCGCCAACAGCGCCGCCTCATTCACCAAGTTGGCCAGATCCGCGCCCGAAAAGCCGGGAGTGCCTCGGGCCAGTACGGAAATATTCACATCTTCAGAAAGAGGAATCTTCTTGGTGTGGACCTTCAGGATGCCCTCGCGCCCGCCCACATCGGGCCGCGGCACCACCACACGGCGGTCAAAGCGGCCGGGGCGGAGCAGCGCCGGATCCAATACGTCGGGGCGGTTGCTGGCGGCAATCAGGATCACACCTTCATTCGATTCGAAGCCATCCATTTCAACCAGGAGTTGGTTAAGGGTCTGTTCGCGCTCATCGTGCCCGCCGCCCAGTCCCGCGCCACGATGCCGTCCGACCGCATCAATTTCGTCAATGAAAATGATACAAGGAGCGTTCTTTTTCCCCTGTTCGAACAGGTCGCGAACTCGTGAAGCTCCCACCCCCACGAACATCTCGACGAAGTCCGATCCGGAAATCGAGAAGAACGGAACGTTCGCTTCACCCGCGATGGCGCGGGCAAGAAGGGTTTTGCCGGTTCCGGGCGGGCCTACCAACAATACTCCCTTGGGGATGCGGCCTCCCAATTTCTGGAATTTCTGCGGCTCTTTGAGGAAGTCGATGATTTCGTGCAGTTCTTCTTTGGCCTCATCCACCCCCGCCACATCTTTGAAAGTCACCTTCTTCTGTTGGGTGTTCAGCAGCCGGGCGCGGCTCTTCCCAAAGGAGAGAGCTTTGTTGCCTCCGCTCTGCATCTGGCGCATGAAAAAGATCCAGAAGCCGACGAGGATGATGAGGGGGAGCAAGCCGTTGCCAATCCAGGAGAGCCAGGAATTGCCGGAATTGTCTTTGATGACCACGCTGACGCTCTTGTCGATTAGGTCCTTATACAGGTCCGGATAGTTGGAGGGGATCGTGGTCTTGAACTTGGAATTGTCCTTCTTCTGCCCCGTGACTTCGGAGCCCTCAATGGTCACATTCTTAACGTCGCCTTTGGACACGTCAGAGGTGAATTGGGTAAAGGTCAACTCCGCCGGGTGCTCGCCGGTATTCGACTTGACGACGGCCCATAAAAGCAGGGCTGTGGCCACCATGACCACCCAAAAAACGATGTTCTTAACTGCTGAGTTCACGAGGCCACCTCCAAAACTTCCTTTCCTCCCGTAGTATCAGACTACCCTTGATCTACTTCTTGTTAGATGCAGTCCGAGGCTGCCGGGTGCGGCGCGGCGGGTTGACGGCGGCAATGTAGGGAAGATTTTGGAATTTCCCCCCTCGTCCAAGGCCATAACCCACCAAATACCCGGATTGGGCGGCAAAACCAAGATAGTCTGCAGCCAGCCCCACCTTCTTGCGGCTGCTCTTTTCGAGAAGGGCGGCGATGCGGAGCGACCGCGGCCTCTGCATCGCAATGGAGTTATAGAGAAAATCCAAAGTTACGCCAGTTTCCAGAATTCCATCCACCAGCAACACATCCTGTCCGGCAAGTTGCTGGCGAGGCGAATAAACAATTTCCCGCAGGGGCACTCCAGACATGGAGCCATCCCGCATCCGGACTTGCAGGAAGTGGCACACCACATCAACCCGCAGGGCGCGCATCAGGTCCCCCACAAAAATAAAGCTACTTTCCAGCACCGTGACCAGATGGAGAGTGCGGCCCCGGTAGTCCCGGTTAATCTGTTTTGTCATCTTCGCCACACGGCGCCGGATGGCCTCCTGAGAAAAAAGCTTCTCCATACCCGTGGAGGGGGTTCCAGAACCTCCAGAGCTTGAAGCGAACCCATCGTGCCTCAAGTGGCGGCCCGGCGGAATACCTCCCGGCGGCTGGGCGAAAATTCCGAAATCAAACCCCGGGTTTAAAGCTGTCATAGCGGGTTTCCGGAGCCGGACAATTGCAATGGCTCCTCGATGATCGTTAAGGATTGCAAAGTGGTTGAAGTTGCTGCCACCGATGAAGGGGGAAAACTCTTCACCCAGACAATTTCTGTGCCGTCCTCGATGAGCGGCCAAAGCTTGCGCCGGGCGGCTGGAATCTTCATTTCCCGAAACAGTTCCTTCAGCTTGCGGCTTTTCCCGCGTCCCGCCGGTTGAAATGTGTCACCCTCACGCCAATTACGGAGGGTCAAATTACCTTTGAATTTCCCCATGTCGAGCCTGGAAAACCCCTCATCTCCATTATACGCTTTATCTTTACCCTTTGTTTTAGGATTTTCGGCCACTTCAAACCTGAACTTGACACCGAGAGCGGGAATTCGCACTTCGCCGGGCAAGGGTACGGAGTAACTATAAGGCGACGCAGACGGCTCCGGGAATACATGCCGGAGGCTTATCCAATCAAAATCCCGCCGGACCTCGAGTCCGCCTGATAGTAATAGACGCTTGCCACTCCCCCCAGTTACAACAAATCGAAGGATGGATTCAAATTCGACAGACGAAAGGACTGGTGTGCCGCCCAAGGCCGAAGCCGCCATCTGGCGAAGAACACGGACTTGAAAAGCACTCGGCATCTCCCGCAAGGCGCGAAGTGGGATTTTTTCCTCCCGCCCTTCGCGGATCCTCCAGGGACGGGCCTGGTCGCGGGCCTGTTGGTCAAGAAGGTCTTCGTCGCCTCTCATATGCCCGGCGAGCTGCTTCAAATGAAGGACAATCGCGGGATTGAACTCGGTTTCGAGCAGCGGTAGGAGCTTTTGGCGGATACGGTTGCGCAGAAAGCGCGGGTCCAAGTTGGATGAGTCCAAGCGGAATTCGAGCCGTCGGGAGCGAATCTCTTCTTCCACTTCTTGCCGCGTAATGTTGAGGAATGGCCGGAGAATGACTCCATCCAGCACGGAATGAATGCCGCCCAGCCCCCGCGTCCCCGCCCCGCGCAACAAGCGTAGCAAGACCGTTTCAGCCTGGTCGTTGGCGGTATGGGCCGTGGCGATTTTATCCAGCCGGCCTTGGCGAAGAAGTGAGAAAAAAAACCGGTAGCGAAGCTCGCGGGCGGTGGCCTCCAAATTGCGCTTAGACTGCCGCGCCACACGGCCCACGTCCGCTTCCGCCCGCATGAATTCAAGCTTGCTCCGCGCCGCCAACCCTCGCACAAAGGATTCGTCCTGGTTGGATTCTTCGCCGCGAAGCAAGTGATTGAAATGGACAACGCTGACGCATAAGCCTTCCTCGGCCGCAAGCTGGATCATGAAATCGAGCAGCAGAACGGAGTCCTGGCCTCCTGAAATGGCCACTCCCACGCGCTCGCCGGCGCGCAACACGCCAGCCCTGCGCATCTCAGTTGACCATCGGGAATAGAGCTTCGATTGACGGCGCATCGCCGCTCCAATGACAGTGGGTCCACTTCATCGACCTCCTGAATTGTAACACTGGCGGGTTCGAAGACGGCTATTCCGGAGAGGTAAATGCGGGGATGGGCGCGACTCTTTACATCCTTGAGCGGTGAGACGGTTCACGTCGCCGGATAGGCGCCAGGGGAGCGTGGGATCACGATATGCCCCCCGGCAGAATGGCAGTTGTAACGCGCCGGGAAATGCCGGTACTGGCATCGTTTGTTTGCTGTAACGGCGCTCTATGAGCGCCGAACCTGAATCTTCAGCGGTTTCCGGCGCTCATAGAGCGCCGCTACAGCAAATTGCGCCACCACCGAAATGCCAGCGTGATCCCATTCCCGGCAAGCTATCTACGATTCTTCATTGATACTTTATGTTGCGGGCTGTGGGCAGTGGTAGCCCGGACGGAAAGCGCGGGATTGCGTGCGCCGGCGATGGCGTTTGGAAATGGGCTTTTCGATGCCGGACTGCGGATAGGTGGAATCTGTACCCTCAAAACTAGCGAGACTTTCAGATTGCTCCTGGAACGGCATCAGCACGCTTTTTGCAAGGAGCATTAGGAGCGTCAAGATTTCCATTAGTATCCTCCTGGATTCGGGCTTTGCGTCTGCCAGCCTGACAACACTCACTATACGCCCAGGGAATGAGACAGTGGAGACAGGTGAGACAAGTGGGACAGATTTTATAAGATCTTTTGAATCAAATGGTTGAGCCCTGTCATAGGTCAAACTTGCCTGGGAAATGGCAAAAAGTGTCCCTTCTTGACACGTTTGTGATTGTATCGTTGAAGGGGAAGGATGTGAAGGGACGGGATCGCCTCCTTCTGCCTGGTACTAAAACGAACTTCATCATCGCTATCTGTCATCCGTGGCCTGAAATTAGATACGCATTTGCAAAAACGAACCGGAGCCGATCCTTTTTTTTCAATAACTTCTCCGGTTCGTTTTGTTATTTTTAACGTCTCTTATGATTTCCCTTTCGGTGACTTGGAAACCCGTGCGCCGAGGACAGCCCCAGCGGCTACCATCCGGGAGAATCTTCCCGCATGGCCAAATTTAGGGTATCCGGTCATCAGTCAAAATCTCCGATCCTTTGTTTTCATACACATTCAAGCTTCGTTCCTCCAAATTTGCGATTCAGGAGCCGAAAAGTAGAAAATCATGAGAGCTGAAAAGCCGTGGCCCTGCTGTTTACGTACCAGACAAATCAAACGCCAGGGTAGAAGCAAATATTACGCTCAGTTTCGTGTGATGTGGTGATGAAAGTGCACTGTATACAAAGTATATATTTTGCGACCTGCCGAAGCCTTGCCCGCCCCAAATCGGCCTCTATGTCGTATGAAACTGGCGGCTGGAGCGAAACCCTCGGGTCACGCGGAATTTAGCGAATAACAGGTCTCCCAAACCAATCATTTCCCGCCAGGCATCCCCACCGCCGGGATGAATTTATACAGCCCAGCAGCGTGGGGGTTCAACTTTACAGAGAAGCTGCCGTGAAGTCCTCCCTGGTTTTTCTGTTGCCAAAGGTCTCGCACCGTGCAGCACTTTGGGCCGAGGCCGATCTGCTTCTTGGAGACGGAGACCAGAGCGGATTGATCTCCTGTGTTGAACAGCGCGATATAGCGGGCGCGGCCATCCGGCGAGTTTGCTACCCAAACCACTTTGTCTCCATCGCGGAAAAGCTCATGGCCGCCGCTCGAAGCCTGATCGACGGCGATTACCTCCGGATTGGTGAGAAGCGAGAGAGTGAACGGATCCATGCTGCGCAGGTCGCCGCCCATCATCAAAGGCGAACGGAAGATGGACCAAAGCGTCATCAGCGTGATCTGTTCATCATGGGTGAGGCGCGAAGGCCGAGGCGCGTCCTTGAAGCCCCGCACACGGAGGCGGCCCAGTGGCAGCATGTCCGCATCGGGCCAATGGCCGGGGCCGCTATAACGCGCCCAATCCCGGCAAAAGTCGAACTGTTGCTTCAACTCCTTCCAGTTGTCCCACATGTCATTGGAAATCCGCCAGAGCTGTGACCAGCGCATGACGCTGGCAGCGTTCGCAAGCTGGGTGGGGCCGGGCGAAAGGCTGAGCACCATGGGGCGGCCGGTCTTGTTCATGGCCCTGCGCAAGGCCTCGATCTCCAGCCCGTGAAAGGTTTCACCCTTGGGATCGTTGGCGCGGCTCATGTCATCCGCTTTGATATAGTCCACGCCCCAACTGGCATAAAGACGGGCGATGGAATCGTAATAGGCCTGCCCGGCGGGCTTCGATACCTCGACTCCATCCATCACGTTTGACCAGGAGCAGGAGTTTTCGAGGTCCGCAACGTCCCGAGCGTGGGCGTGTGTTCCGAGAATAGGTAAGTTCTTTTCCATGGCGGCACGGGGAATGCCGCGCATGATGTGAATGCCGAACTTCAAGCCGAGCGAGTGGACGTAATCGGCAAGGGGCTTGAAGCCTTTGCCGCCTGCTGCTGAAGGGAACCGGCTGGGCGCGGGAAGCAGTCGTCCGTAGCCGTCCATCACGGCGTTAGCGCCGCTGGCCTTGGCCTCCGCCGGATCGGGAAGCGGCAGATACCAGTAGTAATCCACCACCACGTATTTCCAGCCGTAGCGCGCTAGGTGCTTGGCCACGTAAGCGGCGTTGGCCTTGAATTCGGCTTCATTCACCGCGCCGCCAAAGCTGTCATAACTGTTCCAACCCAGCGGGGGCGTGGGCGCGAGACTTGCCGCAGGCGTCGCGCCGTTTGCGCCCGGCAAAGGAGCGGCGTGGCTCCTGACCAATAAGAATGGCCGGAACTGGACGACGATCAAGCCAGAAGCAACGATCATGACAGCGGCGGCCAGTAGCTTGAAGGTTTTTCTCGAAACACGATTGAACGTGCGCATGGTTCGCTTCTCCGCAGGTGCAGCTTCGAAATCAAAGGTGGTGGGATTATATGCGAGGTTGGCAAGGCCGGCGAGTAAGATTCCAGCTTGGGGAACTATTGGTTTCCGGAACGGCCATAGAGTGAAATGCAGGTCCGGCCCTTGCCTCCCCGGCCAGTAGTGGTGCAGTTTCGCCGCTGTAGCGGCGCTCGTACCACAGAAATGCTTCACCGATCTCGGCAGCAGCAGCCGGACGGATGAGAATTGGCATCAGGGGGTGCGACTCCGAATCCGGCGGACTACGTCTTCCCAGGGAATGCCGGTCGGGCCGTCCCGATCCAGCTCGCGGGAACATTTCCTCTCCTCGACCTTAGCCGAGCGCCGCGCGCGCGGCTGGCCTTTGTGGAATGTGGCGGATTGCTTGGCCGAGCTGCTGTCGGGCAAGGTCGAGCTCATAGGTTTTCTGTAGATTCATCCAGAGATCCGGGCTAGTCCCAAAGTAGCGGGCCAGGCGCAGGGCCGTGTCGGCAGAGATGGCCCGTTTCCGCGCGATGATCTGCGAAATCCGGTTGGCCGGCACCTCGAGCTGGCGCGCCAGCTCGGCTGCGGAAATGCTGATCTCCTTCAGCTCGTCGGCGAGAATTTCACCTGGGTGAATGGGGGTGCGTGCCATAATTCAGAACTCCTTAATGGTAATCGACGATCTCAACGTTTTCGGGACCGTCAACTCCTTGCGGCCACTCGAAGCAGATGCGCCATTGCTGATTGATCCTTATGCTGTACTGGCCTCGCCTGTCCCCCGACAGGGCCTCCAGTCGGTTGCTGGGCAGCCGGGCCAGGTCCCGTAAACTGACTGCCGCTTCAAGAATTCGCAGTCGCTTTTCGGCCTGATGGCGGAATCCCTCAAAGCGGGGAACCCTTTCCCCCTCGGAAAAGCGTTGGGCCTTCCTGTCCCGGTAGCTGCGGATCACATACCAGCCTGGCAGAAAATGCGCAGTACGTCAAGCGTACGGCATCAGCGCGCCAAAGCCCCGCCGGAAGATCGCAGACGCTAAAAAGCGAGCGTCTGCGCCAGCCAGCGTGGGCATGGGATCAGTTTACGCTAATGGGTGGGTGGCGTCCCGCACAGCGGGATCGTGTTTCTCGGAATGAAGGCGACGTGCTTGGTTCTCATATCTTGAATCTGCAATTTGAAATGCGCTCGTCGGGTCGCGTCCGTGTGCGCCACCACGCTACGCCCGAGCAGTTTTATCCGCCCTGGGGAAAATCCGTGGCTTCGTAGCCATTTCTGCTCTCGCCGGTGGCGGTAGAGTAGGAGAGGGAACGAACAAAGCCCCTCTCCTACTCTACCGCCACCCGCGGATCCCACTCATAGATCACCCGCAGATGATAGCACCGAATCGTTCGCCTACGGAGCGATCCTGAGTCTTAAGCCCAATACTGTTCACTTAACAATTCTTATGCACTCTGCGACTTTAATTCGAACCT
>CALCEB010000172.1 GCA_937900045.1 uncultured Acidobacteriota bacterium | reverse complement strand
AACCGCCTGCGCCTGCCTGCGGCGGTATGCTTTCTGGAGAGCCGGATGCGGGAAACCTGCACGTCCGGTTCGTCGAGGGGGGAGTGGATCGCCCGCTTTTTTTTATTGAGGGTTCGTCTACTCTCCTACTCTACCGGCTTTTTCTTCCGAATTCGGTGTTGGCTCATCGGTCGGCATGTGCAGAAGAAAGGCAAGCCAGCCCTGCAAGCCACTGTCAATCGTTCTGTGACTGACTGTGGGCTTCTTCACTGACAAAAAACCCACGGTCAGGAAGGCGCTGACCGTGGCTTGTATCTACCCGCTGGCTGAAACTTCCTCCTCATGTCTTACTGAAGCGCGCTTTGCATAAAGGCCACGATGTTTTGCTTGAGCCGGGCCAGCGACTTCTCGCGGATATAGACCATGTGACCTGCATTGTAATATCCCGTGGTAATGTTGCCGCGAAGGGCGACGGGAAGATTGAGATGATCCAATGTGTACTGCACGGCAAAGAAAGGAGTGGCCATGTCAAAGTGCCCCATTGCGACATAAAGCTTCAAGTATGGATTCTTTATGAATGCCGTCCGTAAAGGGTCAAACGTTTGAGGAAAGCCCTGGCCTGCAGAGCCCCAATTCCACTGCCTGAAGCCGCCACCCAGGATGTAATAAACCGTATCGCTCTTATATCCCAGCTCGCTTTGCACGTAATTGCCAAAGGTGGAAGTGAACGGCGGGCGGATGGCCGCCTCACTTGGATCATAGTCCGGCCTTTCGGCCACGCCGGAATGGTCATAGCCGGTGAAGCGGCTATCCAGGCGGCCCACCATCACGCCCTGATCCCGCAGCAACTCCGCCCGGAAATGGGCTCCATCAATTCGCAGGTTGCTCCGGTCGATGTAGGTTTTGGAAAGCCCCGTGTAGCGCGCCAGATGGTCGATGGTGTCCGCCCGTTCTTGCCCGGTCAGCTTGTCGCCTTTGGCCAGCGCCTGAAGGTATTGGGTCCCGGCCCATTGCTCCACTTCATCAATGGTCTTATCCAGGTTTTGTTGCAGGTCCGGCGGCAACTTCTTGTGGTACCAAGCCGTGGCCGTGAAAGTAGGAAGGTAAAGAACGTAGGGCAGGTCGTTGCCCTTGGTGAAAAGCAGAGTCTCAAAATTCAAAACGGTGGAAATCAGGATCACCCCGTTGAGCGCGATGCCGTGATCGACCAGGTAGCCGGAAAGGCCGGCGGCCCGCGTCGTGCCGTAGCTTTCCCCGGCAAGGAACAGCGGCGAAGTCCAGCGCTGGTAGCGCGTCAGATATAGACGGATGAATTCGCCGACAGATGCAATGTCCCCTCTCACGCCCCAGAAATCTTTTCCATACTTCTTCTGGGTCGCGCGGCTGAAGCCGGTACCCACCGGATCGATGAACACCAAGTCCGTCAGGTCCAACCAGGTGTATTGATTGTCATTCAGGTGGAAAGGCGGAGGCGGCATCTTGCCGTTTGGCAACAGAACCACGCGCTTGGGACCAATCGCTCCCAGGTGCAGCCAGACGGACGCGGAACCCGGGCCGCCATTAAAAGCAAACGTCAGCGGCCGCCGTCCGGGGTTCGGAGGATTGTCCAGGGTATACGCCACGAAGAACATGTGGCCTTCGGTCACCCCGTCAGCGTTGCGGATCGGCAGCTTGCCCGTGGTTGCTGTGTAGCTGAGCATCCGCCCGCCCACGTGGATCTGATGGTGCGTGACCACCGGAGGCTTTTCGGGCTTTTCGGGTTTCTTCTCAGGCGCCACCGCTGGGGCTGGCGGCTTATTCTGAGGCGCACTGGGCGCGGCTTGCACCGGGAATGACTCCTGGGCAGGCAAAGCAGTCCGCAGACCAACGCAGAAAACCGGGATGCAGAACGCTAAAACGCTCAGACAGCGCATCGTGACTTCCTCCTTAACGAAAACGGGAATATTGACACTGAACGCTGCCTCTGCACAACTGGAAAATATAGTTTCTCCTGGACGAAGCGAAGGATTAGCTTTTTGAGTTATCAATATTCCGCATATTCATCGGCGCCTTCGCATCCGAAGAGTCTCCGTTGATTAACCGCAGCACTCCGCCGCCCCGGCATGTTATAAATGCAATTCTGGAGAGATGAAAGTGAAGAATTTGCGGTTGCGAGCATATACCCTTGGGATTGCATCATTGGCGGTATTGGCGAGTGCCGCGGTTCCGGCCAACGCCTGGGAGAAAGAACCGCTTTCTGTTTATCAGCAGCGCCGCGCAGCCCTGATCGCTCAAACCGGCGACGGCGTGGTGGCGCTGATGGGCTACGAAGGATCAGACGTTGCGGCGTCGGTCACTACCTTCCGGCAGAATGAGAACTTTTACTACCTCACCGGCTGGAACCAGCCAGATGCCATGATGTTGCTGGTGCCGAAGCCCCGCACCCGGGATAACAAAGATCAGCCGTCCGAATTGGGCAGGGAAATTCTTTTCATTCCGCCGCATGACTACCGCGCCGAGCGGTGGAACGGCCCGGTGCTTGGCCCGGATGATTCGGATGCCCCGGCGCAGACGGGATTCGTCACGGTCGAGAGCACCACGCGATTTCACTCCGAGCTGTTGAAGGCGCTCAAGAACTTTCCCAAGCTCTATACGGAGCTTACGCCGCAACCGGAAAGCGGCGAAGATTGCTTTCAGCAGCAGGAGGTGGCAGACCTTCACAAAATCGCCCCGCTCGCCAAGCTTGCGGACGTGCGGCCTTATCTCACGGAAATGCGCCAGGTGAAATCGCCCACCGAAATCGCCCTGATTCGCAAGGCCGTGGCCGCCTCTATAGCTGGCCAGATTGCCGCGATGAAAGCCGTGAAACCCGGCGTAGGGGAATATCAGATCGCCGCGCTGATGAAATATGAATTTGAAAGGCGGGGTTGCGAATGGCCTTCCTATCCGCCCATCGTTGGATCGGGTTTCTACTCGACGGTCTTGCATTACGACGCGGATTCCCACCAAATGGCGGATGGCGATGTGGTGGTCATGGACGTGGCCGGCTCCTACAGCGGTTATGCGAGTGACATGACGCGCACGCTTCCTGTGAATGGCCACTTCACGCCGCGCCAGTTGGAGATTTATAACATCGTGCTGGGCGCGCAAGAGGCGGCGATTGCTGCCGCCAAGCCGGGGATGATGATCGCGGGCCGGGGCAAAGATAGCCTCTATCAGATCGCGTACGATTACATGAACCACCACGGCAAGGATCAGCACGGGAAATCACTGGGCCGCTACTTTATCCACGGGCTGGGCCATTCGGTGGGTCTGAACGTTCATGATCCGATGAACTACACGGAACTGCTGCGGCCCGGCATGGTGGTGACCATCGAGCCGGGCATCTACATTCCTGATGAGAAAATCGGCGTGCGGATTGAGGATATGATCCTGATTACGCAGGACGGAGCCGAAGTCCTGACGCGCGCTTTGCCCAAGGATCCAGACGAGATTGAGAAGATTATGGCGGCGAGGTAAGGAACATCATTCTCTTGCTCTTGCCAGCGGGAATCGATAGAACCCGTCATTCCCGCGCAGGCGGGAATCCGCCGCTTGCCTGTAGCGGCATGGACCCCCGCCTTCGCGGGGGTGACATAGGCGCGAGGCATCGCTGCGGCTGGGCGCTGTTGAATTCATTCGTCACATTCCAAGGGCCGCAAGCGTATATTCCATGAAAGAGCACGAAGAATCTAGGAGACCCTGTTGGCTCAAGGAATTGCAAAGGGACTCGAAACCTTGTCACCCATCGTTGAGGAAACGGAAAGCCCGGTGAGCGAAGAACTGTGGCCAGGGTCGAGCTTTGAGGAGATATTCCTGGAGCATTACGGCCACATCGTCGCAGCGCTCTATCGTCTGCTCGGGGACCGCAGCCGCGCCGAAGAACTGACGAGTGAAGTCTTCTGGAAACTGTACCGCCGGCCCTTGCCCCCGCGCGAGGATGGGAACATTGGCGGTTGGCTTTACCGGGCGGCGATGAACATGGGCATTGATGCCCTGCGCGCTGCGGCGCGTCGCAAGGAATATGAATCCCAGGCGGGGCGAATCTTGGCCGAGGCACAATCACCTGCCAGCCCGCTGGAGGAGCTTTTGCACGAAGAGCGGAGGAAACAGGTTCGCGCCACGCTGGCCCGGATGAAACCTGCACAAGCCCAAATCCTCTTGCTCCGGTCGTCCGGGCTTTCCTACCAGGAGCTGGGAAACGTTCTTGGCGTGGCGTTGGGCTCCGTCGGAACCATGTTAAACCGCGCGGAGATTGAGTTCCAAAAGAAATACAAACAGCGTTACGGACGCGAGGAGGCCTTATGACTTGCCTGACAGAGGGTATGTTACGCGCGAGATTGGATGGTGAGCTGAGCCCGTCGGAACTCGAAGCCGCCGAGCGGCACCTTGCTTCTTGCCAGGGTTGCTGGAAGTGCGGCGAGGCGCTGGCCCGGCAGGCGGACGAAGTGAAGAGCCTCTTTGGTTCACTTTCTCCACTCCCCGGCGAGAATCTGTCGAATGCCAAAGGCGCGTTTGCCCAGTGGAAGGCGGAGCATTACCAGGACCCTGCCGCCGGACCGGGACGAAGGTGGCGGATTCTTACTCCCCGGTGGCGTCCGGCCTGGGGCGCGCTGGCCGCCGCGATTCTGGTCGCCGTGATTTTCAGTTTCGCTCCTGCCCGGAGCCAGGCGCAGCGCATTCTCGCCATGTTACGTGTCCAGAAAGTCGCCGTGGTCTCCATTGACTCGCAGGTCTTGGACGCGGAGAACCAAGGTGGCAGGACTGCACAGTTGATCAGTAAGTTGCTTTCAGATCAGGTGACGGTGACTCGAAAAGCTGGAAAATCTGTGCCCGCGCCGAATGCGGCGGCGGCAACCAAGATGACCGGGTTCGATGTGCGGCTGCCCCGGGTTCATTCCGATGCGCCGAAGCTGATGGTGGAAGGCCAGCAGGCTTTCCAGATGACGCTCGACCGCGCCCGCCTGCAATCGATCCTGGATGAGGCCGGACGGTCAGACCTCCAGCTTCCGGCCGCAGTGAATGGAGCGATGATCGCGGTCCAGGTTCCCTCCAGCGTCTTCGCCGCGTATGGCAATTGTCCATCGCCGCACAAGAAAAACGGTTCCCCCGCGCCGGAAGTTTCCAGCTCCACTCCATCCAATTGCGAATTCTTCGCGCAGGTACCGAGCCCGGCCGTTAGCGTGCCGCCCAATCTGAACGTTCCACAGCTTGCGGAGATTGCCCTTCAGTTCGCGGGGATGACTCAACAGCAAGCCCAGGACTTCTGCAAGACCGTGGATTGGACTTCAACGCTGGTGGTGCCCGTGCCGGCGCGCGCCGCCTCCTATCAGACGGTTCCGGTGGATGGCGTGGACGGAACGCTGTTTCAGACTTGGTCTTCTCACCGGAGCCACATGGGAAACTACACGCTCCTTTGGGTGAAGAATGGCATCATCTACTCTCTGGCCGGGGCCAAAGATCCTGAAGAAGCCATGGCTTTTGGCGACTCGCTGAATTAGACAGTTACCGCTCGCGGAATATAACGCCACCGTGCATCGAACCCGGCATCGGCGCCATTCTTGCCGTCACCGTCATTCCCGCGCAAGCGGGAATCCAGCCTTTGCCGGAGTGACATGGAGGATTAACCCCCATCAATTTTGGCAACTTCGCAATCCAGACTCAGGGCCTTCGCAAGGTCTATGACGGCAAGGTTGCAGTTCGCAATCTAACGCTGGATGTGCGCCACGGCGAAGTATTCGGTTTCCTCGGACCCAACGGCGCGGGCAAGAGCACATCAATCAAAATGCTGCTCGGCTTGGTGGCGCCAACCGGCGGGCGCGCTTGGGTTCTGGGTCATCCCGCCGGGAACGTACCGGCGCGCGCCAAGGTCGGGTTCCTGCCGGAGCATTTTCGCTTCCATGAGTGGCTGAATGCCGAAGAGCTGCTTCGCTTGCATGGGCGTCTCTATCGGATGCCCGCCGGCCAACTGCGACGCAGAATTCCGGAATTGCTGGACCTGGTTGGCCTGGCACCGCACAGGAAAAAACGGCTGAGCGATTACTCCAAAGGCATGCTGCAACGCGCCGGTCTGGCCCAGGCTCTGCTCAATGAGCCCGATCTGATTTTTCTCGATGAGCCGACGTCCGGCCTTGACCCGGTGGGCCGCCTGCTGGTGCGCGATATCATCAAGGCGGAGCGCCAGCGGGGCGCCACAGTTTTTCTGAATTCCCATCTCCTCAGCGAAGTTGAGATCACCTGTGACCGCGTGGCCTTCCTGAAGCGCGGAGAAGTTCTCAGTGTGCGTGACATTGGATCGCTGATCGAGAGCGAGATTCGGGTGAGTGTGAAGGCGGACGGGCTTTCGGCGGCGATGGTCGCCGGGCTCAACTCGCACGTCTCGGAAGCACAGCTCGAAGAAGGGCAACTGAACTTCCGCGTGGCCTCCAAGAGTGAATTGCCCCAGATCATCCGTTACCTGGTCGGGCAGGGGGCGCAGATTTTCGAGGTCACTCCCAGACCGCCTTCATTGGAGGAGATTTTTCTCCAAGTCATCGGCAAGGACAGCGTACTATGAGAGCCATTCCCGTCATTGCCGGCCTCACCTTCCGGGAAGCGGCGCGTAAGAAGCTCCTGTGGATGGCGCTCGCCGCCGGAATCGCATTTCTGGCGTTGTTCGGAACGGGTTTGCATTACCAAGCCAAGGACCTTGCTGCTCGCTCTCATGCCATCATCCGCAGGCCGGCGCTTGAGTCCATGTTGATGGTGGGCCTCTACGCCACCGACCTGCTGGCGGTATTGATGACGGTGCTCACTTCTGTGGATACGCTTTCCGGCGAGATTGACTCCAACACTCTGCACGCGCTCGCCGCAAAGCCGGTCTACCGCCGGGAGATTTTGCTGGGTAAGTGGCTAGGCCTTGCCGCCATGCTGACCGCTTACGTGCTGTTCATGACGGGAGGAATCACCCTGATCTCAAACCGCATCGGAGGCGTCCGGCCGCAGCACCTTGCAAACGGTCTCGTCCTGATCTGGCTGGAATGCTTGCTCATGCTTTCCGTGACGATCGCCGGCGGGACTTACCTCTCCACTCTCACCAACGGGGTGATGGCGCTGGGTTTGCACGGTCTGGCCTTCCTGGGCGGATGGGTGGAACAAGCGGGAGCGGCTTTGCACAGCCCGAGAGCCGTGGACGTGGGTATTGTGGCCAGCCTCATCATGCCCACCGAATCGCTGTGGCGCCGCGCTGCTTTTGAGATGCAATCACCGCTGATCAATGCTCTCGGATTCTCCCCGTTCAGCACGCTATCAGTCCCCAGCCCGGCGATGATGGGCTATGCCCTGGCTTACTTGTTGGCCGCGTTGGGCCTGGCGCTGTGGCGATTTTCGCGGCTGGATCTTTAGCGCATCATTTGATTCAAATTCTCTCAGCAAAGGCTCTCACGCCAAGGTGCAAAGGATCGCGAAGAGGTCTGGAGGTTCCCCGTTAATGCCGGCGCGGCCGGTACATTAAGATATAGAGGGCTCCAATCAACGCCAGTAATCCGCCCCACCAGATGGGCGCGTGAAGATTGGCGAGAACCGTCGCGGGCGGATGCGAGATTTCATAGATGCCAGTCCAAAAAATGATGATTCCGTATGTCAGAAGTATCAATCCGATAAAGAACCACACGGGCAGCATGTGGTGCTTGCGTGGCCTTTCGTCGATCAAGTCTACCGCAATTTTGGGGCCTGAGCCGCCACCGCCTCGCTGTTTGTTCATTTTTGGTTTTTCATCCATAGTTTCCTCTTCAACCTGTGAGTTGCGGATAGTTCACGGCTTGTTGTGGCGTCCGTCGAGCGTCTACCAAAACACCCATTGCAGGAACAGGAAGACGAGGAGCGCCACGCCGGCCCAGAAAATGGGCCGTTGCCAAAGGGGCAAATGGCCCTCCGAAGGCAGCTCGGTTTGGCCGTAGACGAGTCCCTGCAGGGATTCCACGGGCTGCGGCTGGGTGACATAACTCACTGCAACCGTCACCACGACGCATAGCACCCACGACCACAGAGCACGATACATGTTCTCCGCCATGGCCTTGGCGTGAGTGGAAAGGGCGACAAGGGCGAGCGTGCGCGGATTCAACTTCACCAATGTGAACATGCTCACGGAGGAGACGGTGCCGGCGAGCAAGCCCCAAAATGCTCCCCAGCCCGTGATGCGCTTCCATAACATGCCCAGCAGAACCGTCCCGAAGAGCGGCGCGATGAAGAAGCTGAACAGCGCCTGGACGTAGTCCATGATGCTGGCGAACTGCATCACCAGATAAGCAGCGCCGATGCTCAAAACGACGCCGGTCATCGTGCACCAGCGGCCCATCGAAAGGTAGTGCGAATCGGGCGCGCCCTTGCGGATGAAGGCGCGATACAGGTCATAGGTCCAGACCGTGGAGAAGGCGCTCACATTGCCCGCCATGCCGGACATGAAACCGGCGATCAACGCGGTCACGCCCAAACCCAGAAGTCCTGGTCCGCAATACCGGGCCAGCATCAGGGGTAGAACCTCGTTATAGCTGTGGAGGCCGGGAGCGCTACCGACGGCGCTCTGTGGAACCAGGTGGTAGGGCAACAACGACAGCGCCAGAAGACCCGGCAGAATGACGATGAACGGCACGGCCATCTTAAAAAATGAGCCGATGACCGGAGCCATTTTTGCGGCGCGGATATCCTTGGCAGCGATTACGCGCTGGATCACCAGGAAATCCGTGGTCCAATAACCAAAGGAGAGCGTCATCCCCAGCCCGAACACAATGCCCGTCCAGTGGATTCCCATGGGATTGTCCGTAAAGTGGCCGAGACCGCGCCAGAGGTGCGTGAAATCCTGCTGCGGGAAATTCTGGTGGATGCGCGCCACCAAGCCTGACCATCCGCCCGCCTCCACCAGTCCTAGAATGGGGATCAGCAGCGCGCCGAACCAAATAAGGAAGAATTGCACCACCTCATTGAAGATCGCGGAGAAAAGTCCGCCCAGTGTGACATAGACGCCCACGGTGATCGACGAAACCCAGATGCTGAAGTTGAGGTTCCAGCCCAGCATCACCTTCATCACCAGGGCCATGGCGAACATGTCCACTCCGGACATGAGTAGTGTCATGACTGCGAAGCAGACAGCGCTGAGGCCGCTGGTGGCTTGGCCGTAGCGGAGTTGAAGATACCCCGGAACGGAGTGGGTTTTGGAGATGTAATAGAACGGCATCATGACGATGGCGAGGAAGAGCATGGCAGGGATCGCGCCCATCCAATACCAGTGTGCAGCCAGGATGCCGTATTGATAGGCCGAGCCGGCCCATCCCATCAGCTCGAGCGCGCCAAGGTTGGCGGAGACAAAGCTCAATCCTGCCACCCATGCCGTCATTTCCCGGCCCGCCAAGAAGAAATCCTTGCCGCTCTTTGTGTATTTTTTCAGGTAGACGCCGATGCCAATGACCATGGCGAAATAGATGGCGATGATTGCGAAATCGACAGCGTGAGGGGAAAGTGTGGTGACACGCGAGGAATGCGGCGCGAGAAGCCATGCAAGAGACAAGTGCAAGAGTCCAAAACCCAGGGTCATGGTGGCTCCTTGCCAGTCAGGATCAGCGAGGATCGGTCCTGCTGGATCGATCAAACGTCAGGGTTCGGCCAGAGGTTTCATCCTCCACCTGTTTGCCCGTAAGTCGAGTGGTAGCGGTCGTACCACTTGTGAACTTCCGGGCGCGGAAGCGGCTGCGGCTTGCCAAGCAAAAGGGCAAGATGACAGGTTTTGGCCACATCTTCCAGCATCACCGCGGCTTTCAGCGCCGCGCGCGGCGTGGGTCCGAAGGCGAATGCGCCGTGCTGGGCAAGTAGGATGGCAGGCGCTTGAGTCATGTGCTTCAGAATCCCTTCGCCCATCGCGTCGCCCGTGTTATCCATGTAGGGAGCACAGGGAATCTCTTCACCGAATTCATCGGCGATGGCCGTGAGATAAGCGGGAATTGGGCGACCGAGCAGGGCGAAACTCGTCGCATAGTTGGAGTGCGTGTGGATGATTCCGCCGATCTCGGGCCGATGGCGGTAAATGTAGAGATGGTGACAGAGATCCACTGACGGCTTCCATTTGCCTTCGAGTTTGTTACCGTCGATGTCCGTCAGCACCAGGTCATCGGGCGTGAGCTTTTCATAGTCCATGCCACTGGGCTTGATGAGGACGCGATTCCGCTCGGGGTCGATACCGCTGGCATTGCCACTGTGCATGGTTACCAGGCCCGCGCGGAAGATTCCCAGGTTCGCTTCCCACACTTCGCGGCGTAGTTCGTCGAGTTTATCCATCATGGGCACATTGCCATCAGCCATTAGCCATCAGCAAGAAAAACCACGTTAACCGCAGGGCTGATGGCTGAGCGCCGGTTGCTGCCTTACCCCTTCGCGCCCTTCTGTTGCAAAGCCTTCAGCCGCTTCATCACGTCATTCGCGCCCCGGCCAAAATAATCGTGCAAGCCTTGATACTCCGCGAAGAGTTGATTGTATAGCGCATGATGAGCTGCACGGGGACGAAAAGTTGATTTTTGAAGCTTGGCCATGCACTTGGCGGCTTCAAATATGTTGGAGTAACCGCCGGCTGGTGCGCCCGCTGCCACGGCCGCGTGCATGGCGGAGCCATGAGCCGGGCAGGTGAGGAGATTCTGTGCCAGAAAAATCTCGCGGCCGGTCACGTCCGCGAAGATTTGCATCAGCAGCCGGTTCTTTTCCGGCAAGCCGCCGCATGCGACCAGCCGTTTCACCGGCACGCCACTCTTTTCAAATGCTTTGACAATCTGCCGGGTACCGAACGCCGTGGCTTCAATCAGCGCGCGGAAAATTTCCTCGGGCCGCGTCGAGAGCCGCAAGCCCACCAAGACTCCCGTCAAGTCCGCATCCACCAGGATCGAGCGGTTGCCATTGAGCCAGTCGAGCGCCAAAAGGCCAGATTCGCCTGGTTGGAGTTTGGCCGCGAGCTTCTCCAGGACGGCTGCGGCGGGAACTTTCAGCCGCCGGGCTTCTCGTGCATATTGCTCCGGCACGCCCTGCTCGAAAAACCATGCGAAAATATCGCCTACGGCGGATTGCCCGGCTTCGAATCCCCACAGTCCCGGCACCACTCCGTCCTCCACCGTGCCGCACATGCCTTCCACTTCGCGGCGCTCCAGCCCCAGCAGGATGTGGCAGATGGATGTGCCCATAATCATCACCATAGCGCCGGGTTCGGTGACACAACAGGCTGGCGCCGCCACGTGCGCATCCACATTGCCGACAGCGACGGGCGTTCCGGCCACGAGTCCCGTCTTCCGGGCCCATTGCGGCGTCAAGCCTCCGGCACGGCCGCCGAGTGGATAGAATTCTGTCCCCACTTTTTCTTCAATCACGTTTTCCATGAGGGGATGCAGGGCGCGATAGAATTCGCGGGAAGGGAAGCCGCGTCCCTTAACCCACATGGCTTTGTAGCCAGCCGTGCAGAGGTTGCGCTTCTCCTCACCCGTCAGTTGCCAGACAATCCAGTCCGCGGCTTCGATAAAACGGTCCGTAGCGCCGTAAATCTCCGGCGCTTCGTTCGCAATCTGGAGGAGCTTGGAGAAAAACCACTCGGAGGAATAGCGGCCGCCGTAAGTGCGGATGAACTCCTCATGGCGCTCACGGCCAATCTGGTTGATGCGGTTCGCTTCCGGTTGTGCCGCGTGGTGTTTCCACAGTTTCACCCAGGCATGGGGTTGTTTCCTGTAACGGGGAATCATACAAAGAGGCGTGCCGTCGCCGGTGGTGGGCAGCGGCGTGGAGGCGGTGAAGTCCGTTCCAATCCCGATGATGGCGCCGGGCTTCACTCCCGCGGCTTTCAATGCTTTTGGAACGCCCAGATCCACCACGCGCAAATAATCGGCGGGGTTCTGCAGCGCCCAATCCGGCTCGAGCCTCGGGCCGCCGGGGAGCTTTTCATCAATCACGCCATCCGCATAAGGGATTATCGCCGAGGCGGCGATCTCTCCGTTGGGCACGCGTACCACGATCACCCGGCCCGATTCCGTGCCGTAATCAATGCCGAGTGTAAATCGCTCTCTCATCGCGTCCGCCCTGCCTTTTCGCATCACCGCTTGTGTGATCTTGCAGGACTCCTCCAGACCGCTGAACCGGAGGTGAACCTTTGACTCTTGTCTGCCGCCGTGCAAAACCCGGTTCCTTGCTTCCGGGCCTGAAAACTCAAGCGCCCAAACAATGGAATGGGCATCCCTGGCCGCAACGGCCACAAACTCCGCGGGTGGCGCATACATCGATTCTGAAGTATGCGATAAACCGACGTACGGCCCGTAAAGCTGCTGGAACACTTGTGCTATTTCCTGATCAACTGGTTCAGAATATCTCCGAGTTTCTTGATTTCTGCGCCGTAACCCGCCCAATCACCTTGCCGTTGTAATTGCAGCGCCTTTTGGTAATCCTGATTGGCTTCCTGAATCAGCTTCTGAACCTGTGGCGCGGTCTTGCCGGATGAGGCTGCGGTAGCGGCGTTGGCGCCTGGAGCTGCGGAGGCAGCGCCTGACGCTGCCCCGGGGCCGGTCTGCACGTTGCCGCCGAAGATCGCGCTCAACGCTTCATCCAGCGAGGGTTCCATCACCACCTTGTCCGAATAAGCAACGATCACGCGCTTCAGTTGCGGCAGACCTCCGCCAGCTTCAGCGGCCAGATACAAAGGTTCCACATAGAGCACGGAATTTCCAACGGGAATCACCAACAGCGTGCCGCGAATCACGGTGGACCCACCCTGGTTCCACAACGTCAACTGTTGGGAGATGGCGGGTACTTGATCGATGCGCGCTTCGATTTGCTGCGGACCGTAAGCCAGCTTCTCCTTGGGGAAAGTGAACACCAACACTTTTCCGTAATTCGGCGCATCGCAACGGGCGGCCATCCAGGCGATCATGTTGTCCTTACGCGCCGGAGTGAATGGAACCATCAGGATGAACTCTTCCTTCGTGCCAACCTCGGCGAGCTTCATAATCGTGTAGTAGGGGGCCATGGGCGCAACCGCCCCTCGGGACGCGCTTTGCGCCACGCGCCACAAATCTTCCTTACTGTAGAAGACGCGCGGGTCCGTCATGTGGAAGACGGCGTATTGGCTGGCCTGAATGCTGAAGAAGTCTTCGGGATAGCGGATGTGAGCCTTCAGGTCCGTGGGCATATCGCTGAGCGGATGAAAGACTCCGGGGAAAAGGCGCGAATAGGCCTGGATGATGGGATCGGTGGGATCACTGATGTAAAACTGGACGTCGCCGCTATAAGCATCGATCGTGACCTTTACGGCGTTGCGGATGTAATTGAATCCGAGATTCGGAGTGGGGTTCGAATAAGGATATTGGGATGAAGTGGTGTAACCGTCGAGTATCCAATGGAGCGATCCGTCGTCCGAAATCACCATGTAGGGGTCGCTGTCAAAGGAGAGGAAGGGCGCCAGGCGGCTGGCGCGGTCCATGATCTGGCGGTAAATCATCATGCGGCTGCCCGGCTGGATGTCACTGGAGAGCAGGATATTGACTTCGCCGAAGCGCAAAGCGAAAAGCAGACGGCGCCAGATGTTCTCCACCGCTATTCCGCCGTCGCCTTGGTAGTTGGTGTAGACGTTGCGATCGCCCGAAGGGTAATCGAATTCCAGCGCCTTGGTTTTTACGAAGCAATATTCGTTGGGCATTTCGCCAAAATAGATTTCAGGCCGCTTGATCTGAAGCGGAATGGTGGAGACGGGGGGGATATTCTTGATGAAAAGTTGGGGCAGGCCGTCCGGCGTGGACTCGTTCACGGGACTCATACAGACGCCGTAGCCGTGGGTGTACGTCAAATGCTCGTTGATCCAATTGCGCTGGGGCAGGTTGGCCCCGGAAAGCTCGCGCGGAGAAAGCGAGACCTGGCGGTAGACGCCATTGATCCAATAGCGGTCATTGTCCACATTGGCGAACGTGTAATAAGTCCGGATTTCCTGAAGCTGGGCGAATGTGGTGCGAAGCGGTTTGTGGTCCCACAGCCGGATGTTCCGCATCGTCGCCCCGTTCTTATCGATCGCGTCCAGCGTCAGGTCCTGAATGTCCGAAAAAGTCCGTTCGGTGAAGCGGTCCAAGGCGTAAGCCTTGCGGGTGAACTCGATGGCCCGCGCGATGTAAGGCCGCTCTTTGTCGATTTCATTGGGCGTCACGATGTACTGCTGGATGAGAGCCGGATAGAGCCCCGCGCCGAGAACTGCCACCACCAGCAGCAGGCCCAGCGAGAGCACGGGTGCCCGAAGCCGTCCGGAGAGCGCGCCGGCGGCGAATGCCATCGCCGTCACCACACACAGAATCAGGAGAACGTACATCACGGGAAGGGTGGCATGAACGTCCGTATAGCCCGCACCGTAGATCAAGCCTCGCGGCGAAAAAAGCAGGTCATACATGGCGAGCCGGGCGCGGTAGGCCATCAGCAGCATGAAAGCAGCGCCCATCAGCATCAGGTGCGCTTTGGCGGAGCGCGAAACGATGAAGGAGCGCGGTGTGAGCTGAACGCCGCCCTCCAGGAAATAGAACACCGCCAGGATCACCAGGCATGCCAGAACAATGAGAAGCGCCAGGTGAAAAAGAAACCAGATGAAGGGCAGGCGGAACAGATAAAAGCTGATGTCAATGCCAAAAAGCGGGTCGGCTTTTCCGGCGTGGACCGGATGCAGGAACAGCAAATAGTCCATCCAATGGTCCGAAGCCCACTCACCGACAAAGTATCCGAGCAACAGGATGCCAAACCAGATCAGTCCACGAAAGAGCGCCGAAAAGCGGTCCAGGCCGGGGAACTCAATGATTTCGCCGTGAATCCGGTAGGCGGACCGGTGTGCGGAACGCCGCGCGATCAGCAGATTTATTCCTACCAACACGATAAAGGCAAAGCTGGCGAAAGTGCTGACGGCAATGCGCCCCTTCAATATTGTGAGGTAGATCATTGCATAGCCCAGGTGCTTGAACCAGATCCAATCCACCAGCAGGTCAATGCCGCCAGAGAAGAGTGGTGCGATGAGCAGGATCAGCAAGAATAGGCCGATGGCGACCCGAATCAACCGTTCGCTTTTCATGGGATTCTCCGCCCGTATCATTTCACAGAGGATTCGCTGTGTCAAAATTATGCGAGATGACGCAGTGGGACAGTTGGTTACTATAGCGGCAGCGGCCCGGCGGCGATCAGATCGCTCAAAAACCCGGAATCGGGCAGTGGCGCAGTTTGCTGTAGCGGCGCTCTATGAGCGCCGAAGATCGTTGAGGGTCCAGGTTCGGCGCTCATAGAGCGCCGCTACAGCAAACTGCGCCAGTACCTGGAGTCGAGCCATCATCCGTTCACCGGGCGATTTCTGTTAGAATGAATGTCGATGTCCAGCTCAAACTTTGTTCATCTTCATCTTCATACGGATTACAGTCTGCTCGATGGGGCTTGTGACGTTTCCAAGCTCATGGAGCGCGCGGCGGAGCTCAAGATGCCCGCGGTCGCCCTCACCGATCATGGCAACATGTTCGCCGCCGTCAAGTTCCATCAGGCGGCCGTCACCCACGGCATCAAGCCGATCATCGGCTGCGAGGTTTACGTGGCCCCCGCCAGCCGCTTTGACCGCACCACCGATACCGACCGGCCCAATCACCTGGTTCTGCTTTGTGAAAACGAAACCGGCTACCGCAATCTGGTGAAGCTCTCCTCCCAGGCTTACATTGAGGGTTACTACTATAAGCCCCGCATCGATAAGGACCTGCTGGCCCGGCATTCCGAAGGGTTGATCGGCCTCTCTGCCTGCCTGCGCGGCGAGGTCGCTTGTGCGCTCAGCGCCAATCAGTTTGAACGCGCCAAGGAGTCCGCCTACAATCTGCAGGAAATCTTTGGCAAGCGGAACTTTTACCTGGAAATTCAGGACCAGGGAGTTCCCGAAGAGCGCCGGATAAACCCCAACTTGGCGCGCCTCTCGCGCGAGACCGGAATCCCGCTGGTTGCCACCAACGATTGCCACTACCTCACCCGCCAGGACGCCCGGGCGCAGGAAGTCCTGATGTGCATCCAGACCGGCAAGACCATGAGCGCCACGGACCGGATGAAGTTCTCCACCGACCAGTTTTATTTCAAGACGGCCGAAGAGATGGCCGAAGTCTTTGGAGAAATCCCGGAGGCGCTTGCCCGCACGCTCGAAATCGCCGAGAAGTGCAATCTGCACCTGGACAAAAAGCAGCACGTGTTTCCGCGTTTTGAAGTCCCGGAGGGCGAAACGCTGGATAGCTTTTTTGAAAAGGTCACGCGGCAGGGTTTTGCCGAACGGCGCAAGACCATCGAGCGGGGCATTGCCGCGAGGCGACTGCGTTATCCCATCGAGGCGTATGAAGAGCGCCTGGAACGGGAAATCGAGCTCATCAAGCAGATGAAGTTCGCGGGCTATTTCCTGATTGTCTGGGATTTCATCCGATTTTCCCGCGAGAAGTGCATCCCGGTAGGTCCGGGGCGCGGTTCGGCGGCGGGTAGCCTGGTCTCCTATTCGCTTCACATCACTGACATTGACCCCTTGCAATATGACCTGCTTTTCGAACGCTTTCTGAATCCGGAGCGCATCAGCTTCCCCGATATTGACATCGATTTCTGTATGCGGCGGCGCGGCGAGGTGATCAACTACGTCACCGAAAAATATGGACGGGAGAACGTGAGCCAGATCATCACCTTCGGCACCATGGGCGCCAAAGCCGTGATCCGTGACGCCGGACGCGCCCTGGACATGCCCTACGCCGAAGTGGACCGCATCGCCAAGCAAGTCCCGAACGTCTTGAACATCACGCTGGAGGAAGCCGTCACCCAGTCACCCGAACTCAAGCAAATGAAGGAGAGCGATCCCAAGGTTGCGGACTTGTTGGAAGTGGCGATGAGCCTGGAAGGCTTGGCCCGCCACGCCTCAACCCATGCGGCGGGCGTGGTGATCTCGCCTCAACCTCTCCAGGAAATCGTTCCGCTTTACAAGAGCAACAAGGATGAAATCACAACGCAGTACGCGATGGACGATCTGGAAAAGATCGGCCTTTTGAAGATGGATTTTCTGGGTCTCACCACGCTCACCGTGCTCGATGATTGCGTCAAGCTGATCGAAGCCACGCGCGGTGAAAGGATTGACCTCGCTTCCTTGCCCCTCGACGACTCGCCGGCTTACGAGATGCTTGGCAAGGGTCTGACCAGTGGCATCTTCCAGTTTGAAAGCCGGGGCATGACGGACATTCTGCGCCGTGTGAAACCCAATCGCCTGGCGGACCTCACGGCTTTGAACGCCCTTTACCGGCCAGGTCCCATCCAGGGCGGCATGATCGATGACTTCATCAATGGCAAAACCGGGAAGAAGAAAGTCACGTACGATTTGCCCCAGCTCCGCGACATCCTGGAAGAAACCTACGGGGTGATCGTTTACCAGGAACAGGTGATGCAGATTGCGGCCAGTGTGGCCGGCTTCACTTTGGGTGAAGCGGACGTGCTGCGCCGCGCCATGGGCAAAAAGAAGCTTGAAGAAATGGTGGCGATGAAAGAGAAGTTCCTGGCGGGGGCGCGCGCCAACAAGGTGCCCGCGCAAAAGGCCGAAAAGCTGTTTGATCTGGTCAGCCAATTTGCGGGTTACGGCTTCAATAAATCGCACTCCGCAGCCTATGCGCTCATCGCCTATCAGACCGCTTACCTGAAGGCGCATTATCCGGTTGAATTTATGGCGGCGCTGCTGACGGCGGAAATCGGTAGCCAGGAAAAGTTGACGCTTTACCTGAATCAATGCCGTGACCTCGGCATCAGCATCCTGCCGCCGGACATTAACGAAAGCGACCTGACTTTCACTCCCGCCGGCTCCAATATCCGGTTCGGACTGACCGCGATCAAGAACGCCGGAACCGCGGCCATCCAATCTGTGATTGAGGCGCGCAAGCGGCTGGGGCGGTTCGATCATATTTTTCAGTTCTGCGAGAATGTCGATCTGCGCCTCCTGAACAAGCGGGTGATTGAGAGCCTGATAAAGTCCGGCGCTTTCGATTCTCTGGGAAGCGGCCGCGCCCGGCTTATGGCCGCAGTGGACCGGGCCATGGAACAGGGGCAAAAACGCCAAAGGGAAGTGGCAGCGGGTCAACAAGGTCTGTTTGGGGGATCCACCGGGGATGAGCCTTCGGCGCCGCCACCCCTGCCCGATATTGCCGATTGGCCGGAAACCGAAAAGCTGGCGGCAGAGAAGGAAGTCCTGGGCTTTTACATCACCGGGCATCCGCTCGAAAAGTACCGCTCGAAGATTGCGTCGCTCACCAGAATTGACAGTCTGGCGCTGGACGAAATTGAGCACGAAGCGCCCGTGGTTCTGGCGGGAATTTTGAATTCTCTGCGCGTCCGTCCCACCAAGAAGGGCGATCTGTGGGCGAGTGGAGTGCTGGAGGATTTGCGGGGCACGGCCGAACTCCTGGTTTTTCCGCAGACGTTTCAACAACTCAAAGAAGTGCTCAAAGTGGAGGTTCCACTCGTCATCAAAGGGCGCGTGCGCCATGAAGAGAATGCAAGGCCCAAAGTGGTGGTGAGCGAAGCTCAGCCCCTGGAACTGGCGCTTAGCAAGGGCCGTGGCGAGCTGCTGATCCGGGTGAATCTGGACAGAATCGAAAATAGCCGGATTGACGATCTTGAAAAGCTTCTGGCAGCGCATCCCGGCCCGCAGTCCCTGATTTTTGAGTTGTCGCGGCCGGGGAATTTCAAGGCGCGAATCAAACCTCGCAAGCCCGCTGGGGTTCGGGTGGATTCTCAGCTTCTCGGACAGATCCACCAGATGCTCGGCGAGGATGCTGCCCAAGTCGAGGGTTAAGCAAAGTCTTGAGGATTCCATGAAGCAATCGGACGGTGGGACCGCTGCAGCCCGGGCGCTCGAAAAGAAGCGGCAGAGTCTCGACGCCCAGCAAAGCCACGGCGGACCATCAGAAACGACTGCATTGCGCCACGATACACCAACGCCATCGAATGAGGGCGATGCCTGGGAGCGGGTTCTGCTTGCCCGGCACGCCCAGCGGCCTTACTCGCTCGATCTGATCCGGATGCTCTTCACCGATTTCACTGAGCTTCACGGCGACCGCCGCTTCGGAGATGACGCGGCGATGGTCTGCGGTCTGGCGCGCTTTGTGGGAAAGCCCGTGATGGTAGTGGGACAGCAAAAGGGAAGAGATACCAAGCAGAAATTGCTGCGGAATTTTGGGATGCCGAACCCGGAAGGATACCGCAAAGCGCTGCGGCTGATGCAAATGGCCGCGCGGTTCGGAGTGCCCATCATTACTCTGGTCGATACTCCCGGCGCATCCCCCGGCATCGGCGCCGAGGAACGCGGACAGGCGGAGGCCATCGCCACCAATCTCAAGGAAATTCCCAAGCTTCGTGTGCCCATCATCGTGGTCATTCACGGTGAAGGCGGAAGCGGCGGGGCGCTAGCCATTGCCGTGGGCGATCGGGTTATTATGCTGGAAAATGCGATCTACTCCGTGATTGCGCCGGAAAGCTGCTCTTCGATTCTGTGGCGCGACTGGGATCACAAGGAGGAAGCGGCGCGGATACTGAAGCTCACTGCCCAGAACCTTCGCCAATTGGGCATCGTGGATATTGTGGCACCCGAACCCGCGGGCGGCGCCCATTTGGATCCGGAGCAAACCGCCACGACACTGCGCACCGTCTTATCAACGAGCCTTGAGGAGTTGAAAGCTCTTCCGGTTGATGAACTCATCAGCCGCCGGTATCAGCGGCTGCGGCAGCTTGCCACCTTCGTCACGGAGGATTAGGGCTGGCTTCATGCCCGCTCGTGGACAACCACAAGGGTTGCACCCACAGGCTTTCGAAGGCAATCACGAGCGCCGTCCGGCTGAATCGCGCGCGAACATTTTGGCTAGGTATTTACGGCTTCGACGACGCGAACCGGAGGGAGATCGAGGCGATGATGAAGGGCGTAGAGCACCATCTCCAAGCGGTCTGAAACGCCCACTTTGTCATAAACGGCCCGCAGATGGTTCTTGACTGTTTGTTCACTAATGGAGAGCTGCTCGGCAATCTCGCGGTTTCTGAGACCCTCAATAAGATAACTGATAATCGTCTTCTCCCGCTGAGTCAAAGTCTCCGCGGGACGTGGCATGTGATGGGGCGACGTTTCAAGGATGCGGGCCATCTTTGCCACCTCCGCCTTGGGAAGCCAAACCTCATTCTCCATGACTTTGCGGGCGCACCGCGTGAAAAGATCGGGATGAACAGATTTCAAGATTACACCGGAGGCGCCCGACTTGGTGAAGCGGATGGCTTCGCCGTCCTGCAGAGTGTTGATGGTGACCACGACTTTACAGTTGGTAGAGGCGCGCCGGATCCTGCCAGCAAAGTCACCGGAATCGTGCGCGAAGATCTCCGCCTGCACGAAAGCCACATCGGGCTTCGACCGAGCGGCGATACGGACCGCTTGAGCTGCGTCCTCGGCTTCCGCAACCACATGCAGGTCTTCTTCCACGGCGAAAAGCCTACGCACACCGATGCGAAAGATCGCCTCACGATCAACAATGAGGATGCGGATTCGCTTTCTCATGAAATCTTCTGCCCTCGCCGGACAAGCCAGGAGAAGAGAAACTGCCCTTTCTCCGGACAAGTGTCCGCCTAAGACTTTATCGGCCATCGGGACAAAAACCATGAGATTGAAAGAAATTGCGGAACGCCTCGAGTGCAAGTTGGAAGGCCCGGAGGGGATTGAAATCACCGGCGTGGCGGGTATTGAAGAAGCGGGCCGTACGGACTTGACCTTCCTCGCCAATCCCAAATACGCGCCCCAAGTTCAAACCACCGGCGCGGGCGCGGTGATTGTGGGAATGGACTTCCAAGCTCCGGGCCGCGCCCTATTACGTTCTGATAATCCCTATCTGGCCTTTGCCAAGGCCATCGAAATATTTCACCCGCCGCCGCGGCCCGCCGCCGGAATTCATCCCACAGCCGTGATTGCGCCTTCCGCGCGGATCGGCCGCAACGCGGCGATTGCCCCTTATGTGGTGATCGAAGACGATGCCGTGATCGGCGATGATTGCGTGCTCCAAAGCTTCGTGGTGATTTACCGGGGCGCGCGCATTGGCGACCGGTTCCTGGCTCACGCTCACGCCGTGGTGCGGGAGAACGTGCGGATCGGAAATGACGTGATCCTGCAGAACGGCGCGGTGGTGGGATCGGATGGGTTCGGGTTCGCGCGGCAGAGCGACGGCTCGTATTACAAGATCGTGCAATCGGGAATCGTGACCGTTGAAGATGGCGTGGAAATTCAGGCGCATTCCTGCATCGACCGCGCCACCGTGGGCGAGACGCGCCTTGGCCCGGGCGTGAAAGTGGACAACCTGGTGCAAGTGGGTCATGGCTGCGACGTGGGGGATCACACGCTGCTCTGCGCTCAATCGGGCCTTGCGGGCAGCACCAAGCTCGGGCGGAATGTCGTGATGACCGGACAAACGGGCGCCGCCGGCCACTTGACCATCGGCGACAATGTGATCGTCACGCCTCAGTCCGGCGTCCCGCACGACGTCGCGCCCGGCCGCATCGTCTCCGGCAGCCCGGTCATCGATCATGCGCTGTGGCTGAAATCCACCGCCCTCTTGTCGCGCCTGCCGGAGATTTACCGAAGCCTCCGCAAGATTCGCGATTACCTCGTGAAGCACGGCGCCGACCTCGGATGATGGCGCCTGATTCAACCAACAAAGTAATACTACAGCGGCGCTACAGCAAATGCCTGCCGCCGGCTTATGCCCTCATGCATAATCCAGCGGCTGCTCCTCCGGCGTCAGCGCCGAGGCGATGGTTTGGCGCACGCGCGCCTGCAGCTCGGGCATTCTTCCCACGCCAAATTCTTCCACCGGAACCGGGTCATGAAAGGCGATTCGAATCACGCCCGGCCGCAGTGCGTTCGCGCCCTTGGGCATGATGAAGCGGCTGCCCGAAACCGACACCGGAACGATCGCGGCACCGGACTTGACGGCCATCAGGAAAGCGCCCTTCTTGAACCGTTGAAGCCGTCCGTCCGGGCTGCGCGTTCCTTCCGGGAACACCAGGAAGGAATGCCCAGCCTGGAGGGAGCGCACCGCTTCCTCGACCGCCTCCATTGCCCGCTCGCGGTTCTTACGGTCCACAGGAATGAATCCACGCAGCCGCATACTGGGCCCAAGCACCGGCACGCGGAAGAATTCTTTCTTGGCCATCACCAGGACGGGCGGCAGTTGAACGAAAACCGCGGGGGGATCCGAATTGCTCTGATGATTGGGCATGAAAATCACGGCCTGCCCGGCGGGGATTTTCTCCTTGCCTATAACCTGCATTTTCACGCCCGCCAACCACAACGCCAGGCGTGCTCCGAGCACGCCCACTGCGTAAAGTGCGTCCGTCCTGCGGCTGATCACGGCATAAAGCAGGAACGGCCCGCCTACCACGAAGATGTAAACGAAGGTCAGCATAAAAGTCAGAGCGGTACGAATCATGGCGAATCCGGCGCTGCGGCGAGGGCGGTCTTGCCCGTCAGCCAGCCCTCACGGATGGCTACCTGGGCGGGCGATGCATCGGTCATCTCTTCAATCTGATAAGCCGTCACAGGAATCGAGCCCAACCGGTACTTCACGTCAAAGGTTTCACCGCTGCGGCGAACCGTAAACTTGATGTGATGGTCCGGCCGGACCCCGGTCACGTTTTCCGGCAAAGCCACCAGGTTCTGCCCATCGATTTTCAGGAGCACATCACCGGGCTTCAACCCCGCCTTAGCCGCCTCGCCGTTTGCATTCACTGATGCGATGCGAATCAATCCATCCGAAGCGCGCTCGGCGCGAAAACCGAAGTCGGCGCGGGCGCCGGGTTGTTGCTTCAATTGCAACCCGGCATAACTCAGATAGGTTTGGTAGTCGAGCTCTGCCGTCCCATCCACATCGTCGCGGAAGAATTGATGGACCCAGGCCGGCGATCCGGATAGGGAACCCATGATGGTTTCAAGGTCCGCATCCGTGAAGCAACGATCGCGCTTGGCAAAATCCGCATTGAGCCGCCGCATCACATCGTCGAGGCTATGGCGATTGCCGCTGGCATGGCGAATGCCGAGGTCGAGCAAGAAGCCCAGCAGCTCACCCTTGTTGTAATAGGAAATACTGCGCTCGGGCCGGAAATAATCCGGATACTTTTCAAGCCACGCTTCCATGCCGGAAAGCTCGGCGCTTTGAAACCGCCGCGCCGGCCGACTTTGAAGCTCCTGGATTTGCCTCGCAACCTCATTGTAAAAATCCAGCTTCGAAATCAGGCGCGAGCGCTCCAGCGCCAACTCTCCGTAAGTGCTTGTCAAGCCCTCGGAAAACCACAGATCGCGCGTGTCATTGCCGTGAACGTAGTCCACCGGTTCCAAGCCTTGCGGCCGGATGCGCTTGACGTTCCACAGATGGAAAAACTCATGAGCGATGGTGCTCTCCAGGCCCACCCAGTTGGTCTTGATCCGCGCCGCCGGAAAGCTGATGGCCGTTCCATCGGCGTGCTCCATGCCGCCCCCGCCTCCCTGGCGCGGAAAGTGGAAAATGAATGTGTATTGGTTGAAGGGGACGTCCTGCATCAACGCCGTTTCGGTTGCCGTGATTTGTTCAATGGAATCGAGCAGCAGCTTCGAGGAATAGTCTTCCGGATGAGCACGGACCATCACACGATAGGTCGCGGCGCCCTGCTGGTATTGGTAGGACTGGAAATCTCCCGCTTCCACCGGGCTGTCCACCAAGGTGTCGTAGTTCGCCGCCAGAATCTCATTGGGTTCGGGACCCACCGGCAACAGCGTCGCCATCTTCCAACCTTCGGGAAGCAGGATGCGAACTTTGACGGGCCGCGCCCGTTGGTCCGGCAGATAAAAGAGAAAGTCTGCAAGGTTCAGGAAAGCGCGCTGCTCGATGATCTGGCTCGAAAAGATGCCCGGCGCATTCGAGTAGACCGAGTAGCTGACGGTGAGCGGATTGCAGGGTTCGTTTCGGCTCCGCCATGTCTCCAGGTCAAGCGGAACCAAATCCATTGCCGCCCCGCCGCACTTGGCCTGCAACTGCTGCACGTTGCGGACGAAATCCCGAATCTGATAGAGGGCGTTCCAGGCGGGAAATTGCAGGCGGATTCCGGGCGCGGCGTTCACCACGGTCATGGTAACGCGGACCCGGTGAAAAGCGGGACTGCGCAAGTCAATCTGGTATTCGATGGGACCTGAAGCCGCCCGCGCCCCGGACAAGCCCGGACCCAATAGGGCGCACAGGAAGAACAAAATCAAATGCGGAGTTGTATTCTGAACCGGGGCCGGCTTCTTCGCCCGCCTCTGAACCACGACCGTCAGGATCGCGGCTCCGAAAACGATGTAAAAGGCCGCAGCGTTTAATGACCAGGCAAAAACGAAGCTAGCGGCTGCAAGCCCCCACATCAGCAACTCGCCCCAAAAAGCTTGCGCGAAACGCGGCTTGCGTCCCGAGGCGGGCAGCCGCGGCCAGAGGCTGGGCCAAAATCTTGGAACTTTACTGCAATAGGCCTGGAAGGATTCTCCCTGCGTCTGCTCCAGTTCCGACTCCTCGCGGCGAATCAGGCGGGAGAGGAAGATCAAGATTCCGAAGACGATCACGAACCAACCCAGGCGGCTGGCGTATAAGCCAATCCCGGCGGCCATCAGCACTGTCCCGAAATAGAGCGGATTCCGCACAAAACGGTAAGGCCCGCCGGCCAGCAGTTGATCCGAATGGATGCGGCTATCCTGCATGACGGCCGCGCCCAGGTAGGCGGTTCCCCAGGTGCGGATCACCGCGGCGGCGGTGGCCAGCAAAGCGGCAGCCAGGAAGACAGCCTGAATTTCTCCTCGGCTCACCGGCGCGCCAGCCATGGCGTTTCCACCTTTCAACAGATTCAGCAGGCCTCGCGCAGCGCTGATGCGGTCAATCACGTTGGCCGCGAAGCCTGCCGCGATGATGGCGATGATGAACCAGCGGCGATGGCGGAACTCAAAGTTGGTGGCTTTGCCAAATGACATGGGTGCGTGCTCCGTGTGAAGCGCCCTGCTGTTCATCGTCCCGCCTGTGTAGGCTGGGGTCCATGCCGCGACGGGCAACGCGTGGATTCCCGCCTTCGCGGGGACAAGCCTGCCCGGGAATGGCGGTTCCCTCGATCACGCCTTGCCGGACACGCGGCGAATTGCGTAATATAACATGTGAGGGGCGCGTCACACTTGGGCAACATTTTCAGAGCCGATCTGCATTGCCATTCCCACTATTCCGGGCGGGTGAAACACCTGAAGTTTCTGTGCGCCAAGGACTGCTACTCGAAACCCCTTGACGTTTACCGGCGGGCCAAGGCTCGCGGCATGAACCTGGTCACCATTACAGACCACGACTCCATCGGCGGCTGCCTGGAGCTGTTGGACCGGTACGGCGAGATGCCGGACTTCGTGATGGGCGAGGAAGTGAGCGCCTATCTCCCCCGGTTCAAGCACACCATCCACATTGCGGTTTACGGGCATACCGAGGCGCAGCACCGGGAAATCCAAAGCCTGCGGCAGGACGGAGCGGAATTGGCGGCCTATCTCCGCGCCTCGAATCTGCTTTTTGTTCTCAACCATTTTTTCCACGATTTTTCGAATATCGCCCGCCTCCGCGAATTCATCGAGCAGATGGCTGAATGGTTCGACGTCTTTGAGGTGCGCAACGGCACCATGCAGCGGGAGCATAACAAGTTCATCGTCGATCTGCTGGGGCAATACCGCAACCGCGCGCGGCCCCTGAGCATGGTGGCGGGCAGCGATTCGCACACGCTTCGCCGCATTGGGCGCAGCTTCACGGCCAGCGCGGCGCGAAACCGCGAGGAATTTCTGGCCGATATCCGTGCCGGACGCACCCAGGTGTTCGGCCCGCATTCGAATCACCTGACGCTCGCCGCCGATATTTACGGTGTGGTACTGCGCTATTACCCCTTGGTCTTTTCGGTGCGGAACGGCGAATTCTCCCCGTTCGCCCGCTTCCAGAATTTCTTCCTGAGCGTCGCCGCCGCTCCGTTTCTGTTCACTCCCTATGTTGCCGCCGTCCGGCACAGTGCCATCGAGCGATCCCGCATCCACCTGTACTCGCGGCTCTACTTTGGCGGGCAGGCTTCCTGAGAAGTTGGTTCCTATGGATTCCCGCCTACGCGGGAATGACGGGTGGCCAGACTCGCGGTTGCGCGGGGATGACGACGGGATGGGTGGGAATGACGGCCATTGCCCAGTGTCTCGCTCTTCATTGTCACCCCCGCGAAGGCGGGGGTCATGTTGTAACGCACAGGCAGGGAATGGATTCCCGCGGGCGCGGGAATGACTGGCCTCCGAGCCAGCATAGCACGATGCAGTCAGGGGGTTATTTTCGCTTAAAATTGCTTGGGAATACCCGCCTGTTTCAGGACTGCGTTGGCTGTATAGCGGGAGAGGATGTGATGGTCAACTGGAAAACACCGGTTCGTGATCTCCATGTCCAGCCCGTTCAAACTTACATCCGTGGACGCGGAGAATTTCCTTGAGCTTGGGCGTAAAGCTGGCCATCAGGACGCCCGGGCTACCACACCGCTTTCTTCATGCTCGTAACGGGCGACGAACGCCACTGGGCCGCCACCTGGCTCCAGTTGGCCGTTCAGTTCTAACAACTCTGGAATCAAGATACGAAGCTTGTGGGCCGGCGCATTGGGGGATTCGGCTTCCGCCACCAAGCCGGGCACGTCTTCGCTTTCTGCTACCCAGACCCCGGCCTCTGGGTCCCATCTTGCCTGTACGTGGTAAACCTGGCTCACAGTCCCTCCGCTTCCATCTCACATAATGATAGCTCATGTTAACACGCGCCAACGCGCAGTAACAAGCGGCGGAGCGGGAATCTGCGCAATACAAGATGATGAAGGCCGTTAAGCTAACTCATTGAAAGCTTGGCTCCTCGGCCAGGACTCGAACCTGGAACCCTTCGGTTAACAGGCGAACCCATGTGGGGTAACTCGTTGATTTTGCGGCACGGTTGGCACCCGTAAGTTACTGAAAATCACGTTCGCATCTTTGACTACGCGCAATGGGCCCAGCCGCTGCGCGAGATGCTGCGTGAGAACGCCGAGCGGTTGGCGGCGGAGAACGGCCTGGA
>CALCEB010000171.1 GCA_937900045.1 uncultured Acidobacteriota bacterium | reverse complement strand
TTCCCGGCAGCGAACATGCTGGATATGCTTGGAGGCGTTTACCCTGAGCGAAATGCCGGGATGCGAGACAAAGGATAAAGATTGCGCGCGCTCAAACGGCACGGTTAAAACCGTGCCCTTCCGGTCTTCGAATAAAATTTCGTGAATAATCCAAGCTAAGGCGACAGGGTGGAAAGGAAGATATTAGGTTTCGACGGTGACGGCGGGCTCGCGCACGGGCCGGGGCAGCACATGGTAGAGGCGGCGGAGGGGCGTCTGAAGAAGCGACATGCCGGCCATATAGGAATAGCCAACCAGGAAGAGGATCAGGAAGGGAGCGGTCAGGTAGTTTTCCGTAGTGATGGCATAAATGGTGGTGAAGAGAAAATAGGCGGCAAGCGCCAGCTCGACAAGTGGAATCCATCCACCTTTTTTCAGGTATTTCTTCGATTCCCAGCGGCCCTGGCGGTCTTCCACGCGGTATTTGGGGGTGCGCACGAATTCCGAATGCTTTCCGAAGAATGCTTCGACCACGGCCTTGGCATTAATCACGGAAAGGCCGATGCCGGTGGCCATGAGGAAAGGAATGTAGCGGGTGCGGCCGAGCCATTGACGCGGGTGAAGCTCGCGTTGCGCGACCATGTAAAAGGTGGAAACGGAACAAGTGGAGGCGAGGAACAAAGGCAGATCCAGATAAAGCATCTGGAACCAGCCTTGATAAAAGCGGACGATCATGGCCGGAAAAAGGATGAGCGAGAAGGCCAACATCAAGGGGTAAGCGGAGTTCGCCGTCAGGTGCAGGGTGGCTTCCAGCTTGATCTTCAGGGACTCCTCGCTCTTCCAAACGAGAGGCAGGATTTTTTTTGCGGTTTGGATCAGTCCCTTGGCCCAGCGGGCCTGCTGCGCCTTGAAGGCGTTCACCTCGACCGGCAACTCCGAAGGGCACTCGATGGAAGGATCGTAGATGAACTTCCAGCCCTTCAATTGGGCGCGATAGCTGAGGTCCGTGTCCTCGGTCAGCGTGTCGTGCTGCCAGCCGCCCGCATCTTCAATCGCTTCCCGCCGCCACATGCCCGCCGTGCCGTTGAAATTGAAGAACCGGCCGGAGCCATAGCGGCCGCCATGTTCGATGACGAAGTGGCCGTCCAGCATGATGGCCTGAACTTCAGTCAGGTTGGAATAATGGCGATTGATCCAGGTCCAGCGGCCCTGCACCACTCCCACCTTTGGATCGGCGAAATAGGGAATCATCTGGCGGAGAACGGAGGGCGGGGGAACGAAGTCGGCGTCAAAGATGGCGACTAGGTCACCCGAAGCTTTCTTCAACCCCTCCGCCAGCGCCCCGGCCTTGTAGCCTTCACGATGGTCGCGGTGCAGATAGCTGATGGGAAAACCCTGACGCGCGTAGTCCGCCACCCATTGGGAGGAGACGAAGCGCGTCTCGTCCGTCGAGTCATCCAGGACCTGAATCTCGAGAAGCTCTGGGGGGTAATCTAGCGCAGTGATGGACTCAAGCAGGCGCTCTACCACGTAACGCTCATTGAAAATGGGAAGCTGAACGGTGACTCGAGGCAGCGGATGATCGCCGTGGGGCGGCTTGGGAGTCCGGTGGCGGTTCTTCAGGTAAAGGTAAGTGAGGTGATAGCGATGAATGCCGTAAACGGAAAGGATGATCAGAGTGCCGAAGTAGGGGATGAGAATCGACAGGTCAAACAGGTTCGGGCGGTAAAGGCCTTCGAAAGGGGTCTTGCGGAAAAGCAGTCCGGCGTAGTGGAGGAGCGGGTTCGGCGCGGCGATGACGCTTAGAACAAGATGTTGCAGCATCTCAGCTCCTCCAGAAGATTAAGATTTATTCGCGTTCCCGGCAAAGTTGAACTTTCCTCGATTCTCTGCAAGACTCATTCAACTCCGATCCCGGCTGCTGGCGGGCCGGAGCGTTGCCGCGCGCGCGGCGCGGAACTGGAAGGGATCAAACTGAACCATGTCCAAACGTCCGGCATCCTGGATTCCAACCGTTGTCATTCTTGCCGTGGGCGCAGCGATGATTGCTCTCTTCGCGGCATGGCGCCAATGGGATCAAAACAATCTGTTGGCCACTCACATGCCGGAGTTTATTGCCTCGCTGCTGCTGGCCGGAGTTCTTTACGTGGCTGCGGTCTATGTTGTTGAAAACTTCAGCACCGGAAGCTGGGCGCTTGCGGCGATTCTGGGCGGCGCCGTTGTTTTTCGCCTCTTGCTTTTGCCACTCAGCCCCTCGATTTCCGAGGACGTTTACCGCTACCAATGGGAAGGCCGCGTGGAGCGCCAGTTGCGCAATCCCTACACCGTCTACCCGGCGGACCTCAGGCTCAGCGGGCTTCAGGACGCCTCGCACGCAATCACTACGGGCCGCTTCACGCCCACGGCTTATCCGCCGCTGAGTGAAATCCTGTTTGCCGGTTTCCATTCGGTATCCGGATACAAGCGTCTGTTTACGGCTCTTGATGTGGCGTCGATCGCCGTCATTATACTGATCTTGGGCGGCTTGGGGCAGCCCTTGTGCCGGGTTTTGACCTACGCCTGGAATCCCGCAGTGATTGTTGCGTTTGCCCTGTGCGGGCATCACGACTCCCTGGCCGTGTTTGCACTGCTTCTTGCTAACCTTTTCATTATAAAGCAGAAGCCGCTGCTTTCCAACATTTTTCTTGGACTCTCTTTGCTCTCCAAATTTTTTGCAGCGATCCTGGCGCCGGTCTTTTTGAAACGCACGCGATGGGCTTATGGGTGGGTAATTGCCGGAGTGGTGACAGCCGCTTACTTGCCCTTTGCGGGGGCAGGATGGAAGCTGTTTGGAGGGCTCTCGGACTATGCAACGGGTTGGGAAGGGAATGACAGTCTCTTTCGTCTTTTGAATTTTGTCATCCCAACTAAGGGTCTTGCTGAAATTGCAGCCGGGCTCCTGGTGCTGGCGCTTGCCGGATACGCTACGCGGAAAAACATGCCGCCGCTGCGCGCCTCGCTGTTGCTGATTTCGGCGATGCTGCTGCTTTCACCGAATGCCTTTCCGTGGTACTTCACGTGGTCCATCCCGTTTCTTTGCTTTGAGACTTATCCGCCGTGGCTGCTGATGAGCGTGACGTGCGCCTTGGGTTACTCGCCGGTGGTGGCCTATTCGGCAGGCCAGCCTTACCGGGATTCAACGGCGATTCTTCTGCTTGAATATGCGCCTGTTATTCTGTGGATTGCCTGGGATGCGGTGCGACGATGGAAGGGAGCCAACCTCAGCAACCGGCCGGCGGGCCCCGATTACCCCGTGAGTCCCGGTAGTGGTACGTTTTCGCCGCTACAGTAAACTGACCCACGACCTGAATCCCGCCACGATTGACGTCCCTTTCAAAGGCCCGGTACAATAGAAGTCTCGGGCAAGCTTGGGAAAGGACTCCATTCGCTTCATCCCTCACTCGCAGCCCCCAATCCAACAAAATTCGAGGAATTTTCATGAATGCCAATGATCTTCGTCCGGGCATGGTCATCAAGCACAACAACGAGCTATTTTCCATTCATAAAGCCGAGCATCGCACTCCCGGCAACCTGCGAGCCTTTGTACAGGCCAAGATGCGCAACCTTCGCACCGGCGCGCTGAGCGATCATCGCTTCCGCTCAGAGGATGACGTGGAGCGCGCGATCATCGACGAAACTGAAATGCAGTATCTTTACGCCGACGGCGACACCTATTGCTTTATGAACACGGAGAATTACGAGCAGGTCCACCTCCACAAGGAAGTGGTGGGCGACCGGGCTCTTTATCTGGTTCCGGATGGAACCTTGAAGGTGGAGTATTACGAGGGCCGTCCGATCGACATCAGCCTGCCACCGACCGTGGACCTGAAAATCGTGGAAACCGAGCCAGGAATCAAAGGCGGGTCGGCGACAAACGTTACCAAGCCTGCGAAGCTGGAAACTGGACTGATCGTGCAGGTGCCGCCGTTTATTTCCGAGGGTGAAACCATCCGCGTGGATACTGCTGACGGCTCCTACGTGGAACGAGTGAAGTAGCTTTCTCTCTGGCGGCATGAGATGGTCTGCCGCCGGCGATAGGCGCAAGCCAGCGGTTCGGGTTTCGAGCCATGGCGCACAAAACCGGCCGCCACACAGAAGGCAGTGCTACGAAGTCCCCTTGCTGCCGTTGTGCCGGACGAGCTTGTCGACGACGCCGATGAGCGCATCAAGGCGGCGGTCGGAATGGGCCTGGACCTCCGAGAGTTCTTTGATGCGCCGGTCGGTATCAGTTCCTAATTGTTTGAGAGCGTTGGCCAGAGAGAGGCTGACATCCACAAGCTGGCGGATCATCCCGGCGTTCGCTTCAATCTGGCGGGAATTGGCCCCAATTTGGAGGGAGTTTCCGGCCTGGAGCTCTCTGAGCGACTGAATGTCCGCCCAGAATTGAGCTTGTTGCTGGATAATGAAGTTGATGGGGTCTTGAATCTCGTCAGCCACAGGCTCGATTGTAACTCATTCCGGCGCTCAGAGTCCAACGGACCTGGAGTCCGGTAGCGGGTCAGTTTGAATTCCCACTTCAGGTGGAAAGCTGATCTATACGCCCGCATGATGCTTGACGACCGTTCCCGACTAGATTGCGAAAGGATACACCCATGACAGATGCGGCCTCAGCCTGTACGCGAACGTCGAAAGTCATCAAGGCTCCGCGCGAAGCTCTCTATCGAGCCTTTATCGACCCCGCAGCCCTGGCTGTCTGGCTTCCGCCGGGAGAGATGACCGGCGAGATCTATAGCTTCGACGCCCGAGTTGGCGGAGAATATCGCATGTCGCTGTTCTATCCTTCATCCGAGCAGGTACACCGCGGCAAGACCTCGGAGAGGGAAGACACTTTACGGCACGATTCGTGGAACTTGCGCCCCCAGTGAGAATCGTCCAAGTGGTATCTTTTCACTCGGCCGATCCGGCCTTCTCAGGAGAGATGACTTTTGAGGCCACGTTTGAGGTTGCAGGCGGCGGAACAGAAGTGACCATCGTATGCACGCACATACCGTCGGGCATACGACCCGAGGACAATGAGGCTGGCTGTCGGTTGTCACTTGAGAAGCTGGCTCGCTATATCGAGTAGGAGAGCGACAGATACGTTTGGGACCGAAAGCCGAAATTGAAAGTGACCCACTACCTGGAGTCCGGTAGCGGGTCAGTTTGCTGTAGCGGCGCTCTATGAGCGCCGGAAGGTGTTGATGAATAAAATTCGGCGGTCAGAGACCGCCGCTACAGTGTTTCACGCAGTATCCTAAAATGAAACTACGACATGGTTGAATTTCAGGAAATCCTCGACAAGGTCCAGGCCTATCGTCCCACCGACGACTTGGGATTTCTGCGTAAAGCCTACGAATTCACCGCGGCGGAGCACCGCACCCAGAAGCGGCTCTCCGGGGAGCCGTTTCTTTCCCACCCGCTGGAAGTGGCGAATATCCTGGCTGACATGAAGCTGGATATGGTGTGCCTGGCCGGCGGCATGTTGCATGACGTGGTGGAGGACACGCCCACCACCATCGACCGCGTGCAGCAGGAGTTCGGGCCGGAAGTAGCTCACATCGTCGAGGGCGTCACCAAGATCAGCCGCATTGAATTCTTTAGCCCGGAGGAAAAACAGGCGGAAAACCTGCGCAAGATGGTGCTGGCCATGGTGGATGACATCCGCGTGGTGCTGGTGAAACTGGCGGACCGCTTGCACAACATGCGCACGCTGGAGCATTTGCCTCCCGAAAAGCGCCGCCGCATCTCACAGGAGACGTTGGATATTTATGCGCCCATCGCCCACCGCCTGGGCATGGGGAAAATGCGCGGCATGTTGGAGGACCTGGCCTTCCGCTACCTTGAGCCGCAGGCTTATGAAGAAGTGAAGCGCAGCGTTGAAAGCCGCCGCAAAGTGAGCGAGCAATTTCTGGCGGAAGTTTGCGGCCAGGTACAAAAGAAGATGGACGCCCACAATATCCCCGCGCACATTGACGGGCGCATCAAGCGGCCTTACAGCATCTGGCAAAAACTGAGGCGCCAGCATATCTCGATCGAGCAGGTCTATGACTTGCTCGCCATCCGCATCCTCACCGACAACGTCAAGAATTGCTACGCCGCTCTGGGCATCATCCACAACACCTGGCGCCCCATTCCCGGCCGCATCAAGGACTTCATCGCCATTCCCCGGCCGAATCTTTATCAATCACTTCATACTTCGGTGATTGGGCCGCACGGCCAGCCTTTTGAAGTGCAGATTCGCACGGAGGAGATGCACCGCTTGGCGGAAGAAGGCATCGCCGCGCACTGGAAATACAAGGAAGGCCGCTCCGGAACCGGCAAGGATGAAGAACGGTTTGCCTGGTTGCGCCACCTGGTGGAATGGCAGCAGGAGATGGCGGATCCTTCCGATTTCCTCTCCACTTTGAAGATTGACCTCTACCCGCAGGAGGTTTACACCTTTACTCCCAAGGGCAAGGTGATTGTACTGCCCCGCGACGCCACCCCCATCGATTTCGCCTTTGCCATTCACACGGAAGTGGGGCACCAGTGTGTGGGGGCCAAGGTGAACGGCCGCATCGTGCCGCTCAAGTACCGCCTGCGTAACGGCGACATCGTGGATATCATCACCCAGGCCAACCAGCGTCCTAGCCGCGATTGGCTTGCCCTGGTGAAGACTTCGCGCGCCCGCAATAAGATTAAGCACTGGATCAACCTGGCCGAGCGGGAGGAAGCCATTGACATCGGCAAGAAACTGCTGGAGAAGGAAGCCCGCCGCTACAACCTCCCCATGAAGAGCATCACTCAGGAGAGATACATCGAGGTCGCAGCCGATTACGGCTGCTCCCAGATGGATGACCTCTACGCCGGGATCGGCTACGGGAAATTCTCACCGCGCCAGGTTCTTTCCAAGCTCTCACCCGCAACGCCGATGGAGGAAGAGCCGCCGCCGCGCGCCTCCACCAGCGTAAAGCGGGCGCTCGGCATGGACCGCGAGGTCGCTATTCAGGTACACGGCCATGACGACCTCATGGTTTACCGCGCCAAGTGTTGTAATCCCATTCGGGGTGAGGAAATTGTGGGCTACGTGACCCGAGGCAAGGGAATCGCCGTCCATTCCAAGTCCTGTCCCAACGTTCAAAATCTGTTTTACGACTCAGACCGCCGCATTGCCGTGCAGTGGGCGGGTCCCAAGTACAGTCTCTATCCCGTCAAACTGACCCTTGACACCGCGGATCGCCGTGGCCTTCTGGCGGATGTCACCTCCGCCATCAGCGATGTTCAATCCAATATCCAAAACATTGAAGCGCGCACCGGTGAGGATAAAGCCTCCATCGAAGTGATACTGGACATTGTTGATGTGTCCCACCTGGAAAAAATCGTTGCCAATCTCAGGAAGATCGACGGCGTCTATCAGGTACGGCGCGTGATGAGCTCCTGAGTCAGGTCCCACCGGCAGGGATCCTCACTCGACAGCTTGAATCTTTTCCCTCTCCCGGCGGGAGAGGGCGGCGCGAAGCGCCGGGTGACGGGACGCCCCAAAAGCAAAAAGAGGCCGGTTTCCCGGCCTCTTCCGGCAACTCCTGTCTGCTTCAAACGCAATCCAAACCGGGTGGTTCCGGCGGGGGTAGCCCGTCGGCACTTGCGCCGGGGTCATCTCCGTCGATGGCTCCTCTCCTCATCCCCCTTCCTGCGCTCCCTTCGCTCCAGGCCCATTACGGCCTTTCTTGGCTACGATGGGCGCTCTGACTCCGGCCCGTTCCGTCGCGACCGTGCTCGGGTAAGTTCCCGGCGACCACCCGACCGGCTCCGGCGCGGGCAGGTCTCCCTGATTCACGCACTTGGCCTTCCAGCCATTCTGTCTCCAACCCCCTGCGGGTGCTCCGCCTCGCCCAGGCACGTTACCTGTCGGCGGGTCGAACCCAGGGTGCATCCCTACGGGAATTCTCCCAACGGGAACTCGGGGCTTCGCCCTCCGCTCGCAGACTCGCCACACCCCACCGGCCGAATCGAGTTCGTCATCCTACGGACTCGCCGTTCACCTCCTGCTGCTCTCCACCTCGCCGCGCTCCTTCAGGGCTTCGAGCACCAGCGAAACGTCGAATTCCTTGTTCAGCGTTTCTTTGACGCCAATCTGGATGTTGTCAAAATCGATGAAGACTGCCACTTTCAGACGTTCGTCCGCCACAAACCCCTCTTTCCAGTTCAACCTCGCCTGTTGAGATGCGAACCCTCACGGAATGACCTTGAGCCGCCGGCGCGATTGGCTTACTCGTCTCATCATACTACCCTTCGGAGTACCTGTCCCGCAAGGCCAACTCTCGGTAGTGGATCAGTTTGCTGTAGCGGCGCTCGGAGCCTGCCCTGGAAGGGAGCGCCGGAAACTGTTGAGAAATAAAGTTCGGCGGTCCCTGTCAGGGCAGGCTCCGACTGATTGAATAACGGCGTCGGCTCCTTTAGCCGTAGACTTGGGTTGTTCCAGACCAAGGCTGCGCAAGAAAGGAGCCGAGCCATGAATATTATCGGATGTGATTTGCATACGCGCTACCAAGTAATTGCCTGGATGAATGAAGAGACCGGCGAGGTGGTGACGCGCCGGTTGGAGCACGAAGCCGGAGAGGCGCGAAGTTTCTACCGCAGCTTGCCGGCGGGCGCCCGAGTCGGTATGGAGGCAACCTTCCCGGCGCTGTGGTTTGAACGGATGCTGGCCGAATTCGCAGCGAGCCTTCGGAAAGGCGCGCATATTCACGTCACCGGCTACTTGCGTTCGCGCGAAGTCGAGAAGCCGGTCGATGGCAAGAGCAAGAAGAGCAGCGCTACGGTGAAAGTCCAGGTTTGGGAAGTCCGCGCCATACGGATCGCCAAGCTGGACCGCGCCGTTGAAGTCAATCCTTCCACCGACCTTCCCGCCAACGATCCCGCCTTATAAACCCCGCCACCAAGGGCCTCGCCTCCGGGCGAGGCCCTTCCACCATCATAGTTCAAAACCATGGCACCCTCGCGCGGATTGACTGGCTGAATTCCCGGCCACTGTCAAAGGGGGAGGGCACACGCGCATTGTTGAGAACTTCGCACTCAAGAAGAGCGAGGTAAGACGAGGAAATTCGCAGTCGAGCACCCCATCCCGCAGTTGCATCAAAGCTCGCGCTGAAAGTTCAAAGTGCCGAGCTCCAGCAAGAAGCTGCGCCGGACTATGATCAAAGGTGCTTTTCAAAGCCAATGCGTGTGAGAGGGTCCCCTGACCTGTTCCGAAGTAGTTACGGCTCCGGCAAGACTATATGCTCAAAAAGCCGAAGGCCGTCCGACGATCCAGAACGTCGTGGTGGGTTTGGTTAGAATAGTTCTTTAGGCAGTCGTAGCAGGCTGTCTCGCAGTTGCAGTTCTTGCAGACTTCATATGCCTGACGAACGACCTGTTCCCACCGGCTGAGTCCCTCTTCAACAAATCCCGCTCCGCCGGGCGTGTGATCATACAGAACGATTTCGACTCCTGCGCCCGCTGCGCGGGTAGCCAGCCATCTCCAAGCGACACCGATATCCGAAGTTTCTAGCTCTAATGTCCTGCACAGGCCCTTTTGCAGTGCATACGCCAGTGACTCAACGGACGCAGGCTGGACACTCGGCCTCGCGATGAGGCAAAAGCTGTGGAACTCATGGGCGTATGCCAAGCCCTTCGTCCAAGGCTGCTGGTTGGGACATTGCGGCTCCCCTGAGAACACTCTCAGCTTCTTGTGCGGCCGGCCTGGCCGGTAAGCTCTTGAAGGCTCACTGTACCCGCAGTGCGCACACAGCATGAATCCTTCGCCTCGGGGTCCAAGGTTATAGCGAAACATTGTCCCGTCCCGCTTTAGCGCAAGCCGGAACGTACCCCGATCAGCGAATGACGAGTCCTCGACCGAGTCGATAAAGTGCGTAATGGTCTGCCGTTGCCGGATGAGGGTATTTCGCCTGTGCCTGGCGGGCCCTCCTCCGTTCTTATCGACTCGCACGCTAAAGGCTTGGGGCTCAACGAAAGGTTTGATGTACTGCGTCGTGATAGTGCGCTGGCACACCGGGCAGGCTGCTTTCAATTGATCCTGGATCGGGGCGGTTCGGATCTGCTCGCAACTCGGACACTTTGCGTACCAGTGCCGCTCCGGTGTATCCTTTTTCGTGACGACGTAAAGCCCCGCACTCGTAAACACCTTCTTATGGGCGATAACCTGAGCACCTGGTGCAAACTCAACGATGGCCAAGCCCCGATCCCGGGCCAACTCGACCTCGGAATCCGCTGACCATCGGGTCAATTCAGTTTCCAGCGTTACCACATCAAGCGGAAAAGCATAGCGAGGCAGGAAGCCACGCTTTGCGAGTACCGCTATCACGTCGCTTCCCAGCAACTTCTTGATGGAGCTGCCAATATCCTCAATGGACGCGCCTTCGTTAGCGAGCTCTTTGCGCTCCGTCACCAGTGCTGCCAACTCCTGCCCGATTCCTTCAATAACGTCCTTATACCTTCTTCCTGCCTCGCTTGCAGCCGTATCGAACCCACCTATGGCCTGCAGCAGTATCGCTCCAGCGCTGGTCTTAAATAGGTCTGCTTCGGTCTCCCCTCCGAGCCAAGCCAGGAAATCGAGAAACAGCGTAGATGGCTGAGTCTGGAACCACTTTTCCGGGGTGCCGGTCCTATGCTCAAGCGGTAGAAACGCCTCCAGCCGGATTTGTTGCTCTGCCGTGCCGAGAACGCGCTCGTCCCGGATCTTAGTCCGTAGGAAGTTCGCGAATGCTACCGCGTTGAAATGGCGCTGAGCAATGACGTTGTTCTCGATGAACACCGTGGGCGGTCTGACTTCGCCCGACATCAGCCGAGGGGGTTCTAACCAAGCGTCAGAATCGTATTTGGACCGGCGGCACAAGGTCACGCACACCGCATTCTTGTTGTCACCCCGGCCTGCTCGCCCTACCCTCTGAATGTAATTCGCGCTCGTAGGGGGTGCGTTGCGTAGCAACACTTTTTGAAGATCGCCGATGTTGATGCCCATTTCAAATGTGGTCGTGCTGCTCAATAGATTGACGCCTTCGGCTCGGAACTCATCCTCAATCCGCTTCGCAAGGTCCTTCTTGATTTGGGCGGTGTGTTCTTCGGACTTCAGAGTTGTGAAACGCAACCTGCTGTCGCCCGAAACCCAGCGTTCAATGATGTTGGCACGTTCGGGATCGTAAGGTCGGGGCTCCAGTGTTCCCTGGCATTCCTTGCGCGCACAGCACCCCTTCGCTGAATAAGCCGTGACAATGCCACAGCGGGTGCAAACATGCCGATACTTTGGTCTGACCACATACAGCCTCTCGTGGTCAAGCTTCCACCGGTCGGACTGCTTGATCAGAAGGTCCTGCTCAGTGAGAAATGCCCAGATCTTCTCTGCAAGCCGCAGGGCATCCCCGTCTTGCCCTCCCAAAAGACGGTTCAGGAAATCGGTGACCACGCTGGGACGACTCTGAGAAGGAAGCCAGCCGTGAGTGTACTTTCTCCCCTCTCGTCGGAGCGCAAATGCGATGTCGGCCGTTACCCTGCCGAATGCTGTGGCGTCGTGTCTGACGCGCCCCTTGGGAAGCGTAAACGCTTTCCGCTGCCGTAAGTAGCCCAGTAAAACTTGCAATGCATTCGAGGCGGCTTCAGGCGGAAGGCGGCTAGGACCGAGGATTTCGTGAAAGGCAATCTGTTCCTCCGCCTTCAAGCGGTATTCAACGGCAACCAAGCCCACGTCCTCGGCGGATTCTCGCGCGGAGTCAGGTATACCGAAATAGCCAAACGTCTCGGCAACCCAGAGGTCACGCCTTCCCTTTGAGTCTGGTTCCTCATCGGGGAACCGGGAGACGGGCAGAAACAAATCAGGGTCATGCCTTTCCGACCCAGGGTCCGCGATCTCCGCTAATGCTTCACCAATCCCAACTAGGTCCAGTTTGCTTTCTTCTCCGATGATGCTCACGATCTGCCTGCCCATATCATGGGCAAATGTCTCCTCTTCCAGCAGTGCAGGAAAAGCAGCCGCTCGTTGCCGGTGGTCAGTGAAGCAGAGAAGCTTGCGCGGTTTTTTTGCCTGGCCTGCCGGAGAATTCACTTGGAAGTGCGCCAACGGTATCGCCATGGCCAGCCCGGTTTCATCATCTGACTCCTGGAATCTTCTCAGGGGTTCGAGACCCGAACCATTTCGGGCACCACAGTTGGGGCAGTAAGTCAGAAGTCGCTTCTCCTGCCGGTATAGATTCTGAGTATCATCGGCAGGGCACTGCCGATGAAAGATCTTAATTGCACGGAGGTGTGGCGAAGCGCAGGTGCAGTTGTCACCTGCCCCTTGATCCCTTTTCTTTCCACAGATCACACACCAATCCAGCGGCTTCACAAAGAGGTCCCTTTGGTCCTCTTCTGCTTCCTCTTCCGCAGCGGCTTGTGAGGGGAAGGGCAGATCTTCTTCGACGCTAAAGTACGACCAAAATGAGTCTGCCGCCCACCCGAGCTCGGTGCTGAACGAATCAAATTGCGGCTTCGTAGAGTCTGTCCCGGCCGCAACGGTCTGGGCACGACGCGGGCCGAGATCCTGTAAAGCGCCGAAAAGATAACCGCACTTGCGGCACGTAACCACTTCGATCATCTGCGAAGTACGGCCCACTCGAGAACAGTCCGGGCAACGCCCCTCCGGAATACCCTCGGTCATGCGGCTCACAAAGAACGCGGGGCGCCCACCGATTCGGCCCGGGCACTGCTTGTGGAGGCAAATATGCAGCCCGTCCTGAGCCCGCACAAAGTAGTGCAATCGAGTCGGCAACAGGTCGTCGTGCGCCTGGTCTCTCTTGGCAGCCGCCACAATTTCCAAGAGTCCTTGCAAACCGTCCGCCGCGCTAGGTTTTCCCGGCCACAACTCTTCGGCAGCTTGGTCCAGCAGTTTGGGCTTGTTCAGCACGTCTTTCCGCAAACGGTAAAGGTTCTCGTCGTGGACCAGCACCGTGGAGAGGGAATCTATGGGAGTTTCCATGCCAAGCTCGCTTTGAACGTCTGCCGCGAGGTCCGTTCGCAGCCGCTCTGCCACGGCGACGTACTGGTCGGGGGTTGGGCGAAATGACGGCTGCCTCAGCTCGGGGTCAGCGGGCGCGCCATAAACCGGATTAGGCTCAGGGAATACCTCGCCAAATAGTTCACGGGCAAACGCCCGGACCTTCACCTTGCTTTCGGCATCGCCCGGCCGGCCGAGTGTGGCTGAGGTTGCCATGCAGGTCAACTTCTCGATCCCGAGCCGGTCTTTGAGACGCCTGAGAAGAAATGCTATCTCCGTTGCCTGTGCGCCGCGGTAGGCGTGCGCCTCGTCGAGCACCAGGAATTTGGGCAGTGCCTTTTCAAAGATCGGTGCATCCACAGGCCTTTCTAGCAGGTACTCCAGCATCGAAAAATTCGTGATGAGAATCTGAGGCGGATGCGAGCGGATGGCTTCGCGATGGTTAAGGCGATTTGACGGGTCTGTACGGAGCTGTTGATCCAGCCTCTTCGCTACTTCGCGCTGTCTTTCTTGCTGGGTCGGTGGTTGATCGCGGAGTTTTTCTTCAATCACTTGTTTCAGCCGGTCCTCATATTCCTTTTGGGTGCCTGGCGTCTGGCCGGTGAAACGCGCAAAGGTGATCGCAGGGTGGTTCTGGAGAATATCCTTCCATTCATTCAACTGGTCGTTAACAAGGGCATTCAGCGGGTAGATAATCAGAGCTCTCAACCCCGGAGAAGGATCGCGCACTAGATCGTCCAGAATCGGAATCTGATAGCAAAGAGTCTTTCCGCTGCTCGTGCCCGTAGCGATAATAGCGTTGCTGCCGCTCAGGACCAGCTTGATTGCGTCAGTTTGGTGTTTCCACAGATTCCGGTTACCCAGCTTTCTTCTGATCGTCTCCTTGGTCTTTTCATGAAGTGGAAGTTTTTCGATCCGTTCACCATCTTGGTAAATCTGAGACTTTTCAAGGTAGGGACCCTTGAGAAGTTCTTTCTTGGTGAGTTTTTGCTCCCAGATTCTCCGTGCATGTTCGAACTGCGGATGAAACCGGTATTCAGCTTTGAGCAACTCCAGGTACGGAACGAAAACCTCGCGATCAAAGCGCGTTGTGAGGGAATCCATCTTGATTATCACTCCCAAAGAGTTGGAACCAGACGAACATCGTGTCGCCTGAAGTATTTCTGGAGGTCCGCTTGGAACTCGCTGTGCCATTGCATGCGCAAGAAGGGCGGAAGCCCTCTTTCTTTTGCAACTTCAATTGTCGGGAGAGCATATGCTCGGTGCTTGTCCTTCATGTTGCGGAAGAGGCTCCAAAGAATACAAGGGTTGCCGCAGAACCGCACGGCACATTGACCGTGGTTAGGAGCCATGACGACAGCTCTTGACTCGAAGATCGACCAGGTGTGCCCTTTTTGCCGAAGAAGGCCGTGGAGTGCATACTTGCGCAGCAGGTCGTAACGGACCTCCTGCCCTGGCGCAATCGCACTTTGTGCGTGCTCGATCTCGGACCACTTCATGCCGTCGGGTTTCTGGCACAAGACGAACCAAGGCAGAAAATCACCGGGAAGCTGTTCCCAGCATTCATCCATGCCCGGTTTAGGATTCTCTAATTCGAGTATGCGCTGCTCAATCATTCCAATACCAGAAGCTTTTACTACAAGGGGTTTCTTGCCCTTGCACATGTTGGCTAGTTCACGTGACTCCCACTTCCAGTATTGGCGGAGATCGTCTTGGTGGAATCGTTGCCATCTCCCCTCGATAACTGAATCCTCTATGAGAACCTTCAGTTTGTCGTCAAGAAACTCCTCTACATCCTGATAATAGCCGTGCGGTACACCGACACACACGAGTGGAAGGCGATCCACCTTCATTCTTCCCTCAACCCAGCGAAAACTCGCCGCTTGATATCCACTTCCCGGATATATTCTGGTCTCTATCTTCGAACTATCACGGAAATCTAACTTGTGTGGCCTACCCTCATGTACGAATGAAACAAAGGCTGATCTCCGCGTTGGGTCAAGATGAGTGCGATAGCAGCGAGTGCCGTCCTCGAGCTCGTAGACCTCGTTGGCTTCATACTCTTGGTCATTAAATCCTTGCCGTTCTACTGAGGTCAGCGGCTCCTCTGAGAGAATGTCATATGACCGTAACGGAAGTCTTTGACGATCAGGGTTTGCCATCCAACCCTCTGTCACGTCGAAGAGCGCCCACGACTTCGCTCCTCGCAGAACCCATTGCTCTGATCTCTCGCCCGGCCGTTCCAACTTCAGTGTGACGACGGGCACAAAGGCCCCTGAGTTCAGGGGGATTAGATCAGCAGCGGGGCGTGCGGGCTGCGAGATACTGCCTACATGCCAAGCAGCCGGAAGATCTCGAACCGGTGGAAGATGAATGCTAATTTGGGCTTGGTGCTCGTTCCACCTAACCCGAGGTCTGTTCCGAAGCAAAAATTGTGGGTTGTCAGGCCGGAGGAAATCCGCCGTCTCAGGTACGTAGTCGAAATACTCGGGACGAACGAAACATGCACCTTTTAGGTCATCGAGCGTGAGGGACTTGTCCTCTCCCAGTATTTTCCGCGCATCAAGCATTTCCTGAATAATCGCAGTCGCCGCTTCGCGGCTGTCCACCAGGAATGTGGCTAACCTCCTCCGTCCCCCAACCCGCCGATTCACTAAATCTGTCCACTCCCGATCCGAAAGCTGGCTCCAACCTTCTTGCCAAAGAGCCCATTCGCAGATATCTAAGAAGCCATCCCATAGTGATAGCGGGACCCCTATATGAAACACGGCGGAGCCTACAAAGTCCGTCCAGGCAACATGGCGGAAAACGGGAAACTCCAACCTCTCCGCCGAATACGCAAATGCCGCATTGATTGCCTGCTGTTTATTGGGAGAGATATTCTGCTGGGCGACAGCTTTCTCAAAGTGTGGCCAGAAGCGTGCATCCTCGTATTCGTAGAAAGCAAGCCCTCCGTACAATACAACAACGCAGTGAGGATTCTCTTCGAGCTTCTCCAGCCAAGTGTCCCATGACACCTTAACGGAGTCTAGGAACCCGTGCCACTCCTCGTAGCCCGGGATAATTGGCAAGAGTGCGCGGGCCTTGGCATGTGCTATCGACCCGTCTCGCTGCAGACCTTTGCGGAAACGATTTTTCCAATCCGATAAATCCCCCGCCATTGTCCATCCCCTCCCGGAACGAACAGCCCTCAGATACGACTCGCTCAGGCTACCACCTTGTTTGCCCCAGTGAAAGGATGTTCTCTATGAATGCCCCCGAGGGCGACTTAACTGACGCATTATCTACTGACGAATTGAAAATCTAGTCGACCTAGCCTTAAC
>CALCEB010000170.1 GCA_937900045.1 uncultured Acidobacteriota bacterium | reverse complement strand
TATGCGGATGGAAAGTTTTACGAAGATGTGAAGTACGATCTTGAGATCGTAGACCGGGTGGGCGGTGGCGACTCCTTCAGCGCCGGTTTCATATATGGATTCCTGAATAAGCAGTCCTATGCCGCCGCCGTCCGCTACGGCAATGCCTTTAGCGCCCTCAAGCACAGCCAGCCCGGCGACTTCAATTGGGCCACCCTTGCCGAGGTTGAGAATCTGCTGAAAGGCGCCAGCCTGCGCGTGGCGCGCTGAACCGGATGATGAACTGCCGTTTGCAAAATCTATCATTTCTTGTCTGCCTGATGCTTGCCGCAGCGGGCGGGCTGATGCCCCAAACTCCGGCAAACGAAGCTAAAGCGGAGCACCGCGGCGCTTCCGTCGTTGGTCCGTTCGAGTTCCATAGCGGCTTCTGGATCAACCTACATCACTTCCTCTACCAACAGGCCCTTCAAAGTTCGGAAGCGCCCCCGGGCCCTAGCGATTTAGCGAATGCCGGCAAGCTATCCTCCGCGCAGCAGTCGCAGTGGGACCAAGCCGTGGCATTCTACCGGAAGTCCATGATCGAGCACGGTCTGTTGTCTGATCCCGGCATGAACGCTATCGACACGGTTTTGGGTCAGGCGGAAGGCTCTGCCTCACTCGATTCCTCGGGACTTAAGGACGATCTCATCAAGGTCTTGGAAGAAGCCGCGCCCATCTACCGCGCCCACTGGTGGAGCGGACACGATCGAGCCAACCGCTTTTGGATTCGGACCGTAACTCCCATGGTTCTCGAGCTCGGACCGGCTCTGGTGAAGCAACTATCCACTGCGTACCATGTTCCGTGGCCCGCGCCACCCATTCGCGTCGATGTTGCCTGCTATGCCAATTGGGCTGGCGCCTACACGTATCGTTCCGATCATGTCCATACGATCATTTCGAGTGTTGACCCGTCCTATCAGGGCTTCGCTGCCTTGGAGATGCTGTTCCACGAGGCCAGCCATGGATTGGTTGCGGACGATTCGGGCCACATTGCTGACCTGATCGCTCAGGAATCGAAATCCGACGGAATTCCGGCGCCCCCAGATTTGATCCATGCGATGATCTTCTTCACGGCCGGAGAGTTCGCGCGCCGCGATCTGGCCCGTGTCGGCGTCCGCCACTACCAGCCTTACGCCGTGAAAAATGCCCTTTATCCGCGCTCCGGATGGACGAGGTATGAAAGCGCTCTCGATCTCTTTTGGACGCCGCATCTCGATGGCAAAGCTCCGCTCGATGTGTCCATCATTGAAGTGATAGACGCGCTTGCCGTGGGGCAAACGGCGGCTGTCGCCCATCCGGAAACGGGATCGAAGAACTGATAAGACCGGCATCGAACAAAGCTCCAATTTTCGACTTTGAAGGAACCATTATCATGGCCTGGAACCGTGAAAAGAGCCTGAATACCATTCGCGAAGTGGGACTGGTACCCATTGTGCGGACGCCTTTCCCGGAGGATGCTTTGCGCGCCGCCGAAGCCATCATTGCGGGCAACATCGGCGTCGCGGAAATCACCATGACCGTTCCCAATGCCATCCAGGTGATGGAACAGGTCACGGAACGCTACGGTGACCGCGTGCTGCTGGGCGCTGGCACGATTCTCGATGCGGAGAGTTGCCGCGCCGCGCTGCTGGCCGGAGCGCAATTCATTGTCACGCCTTCGCTCAATCTTCATGTGATTGAAATGGCCCGCCGCTATTCGAAGCCTTGCTTTCCCGGCGCCCTCACACCCACGGAAGTAGTCACGGCCTGGCAAGCGGGCGCCGACATGGTGAAAATTTTTCCGTGCGGCCCGGTGGGTGGACCGCAATACATTAAGGCGCTTAAGGGTCCATTCCCACAGATCGAGTTTATCCCAACCGGCGGCGTGAACTTACAGACGACGCCGGAATTCATCAGGGCCGGGGCATCCGCCGTGGCCGTGGGCAGCGAGCTGGTGGACCTGAAAGCCTTGCGGGAAGGTAAGCTGGAAATCATCACCGCCCGCGCCCAGCAATTCCTGGAAGCGGTCCGCAACGCCCGAGTCAGCTTGGGGAAGTAAGCCGGAACTCCTCATAGTCATTCCTTGCCGCATGTTATTCCTGGGCGCAGCGTGCCAGCCACTGTCGCTCCAGTCCAGGTTCTCACGACGGCCATAAATTGTCGTGTCCAACCCGAAAGGCAAACCCAAAGCAAACCGGAGATTTCCACGGCTAATCGAATAACCCCGTTGTTTTGTGATAACTGCTTAGCTTTTCTCAAAAACATCATGGTACCCTTTTAGATTCAGCCCATTACAAGAATTTCTTAGTTTTGCTTTTTAGCTTTGTTCCGGTTTGTTCCTAGAGACTTCCTTTGTTTTCAATAAGTTTTAGGTTTATTCCTGAAAGGAATCTGATGATTGTCAAGTTAGCTCACGCAAACCCTAACCACCTCTGTTCTTTGAGGGAAACGGGTGGCTTTCCGCAGTTTAGTCGTGTTAGAGAGGGCTTTCATGCACCTCTTCGTGGCGAACTCTCCCAGCCCAAGCGACTTTAGGGTCCGAAGCAGACTGCTCAGACGTACCACAAGGCCAGTGCGTTAGCTAACTTGATAATCATCAGGAATCTTTTAGTGGCCACATCCGTTCTCTTCAGCGGCGGTTTTTTGTGTCCTGAAACCTCCCGCTCCTCGGCGTTTCCGGTCGAAACCCTTGGTTCGTGGATCTCGCGGCAAGAGTGGGAGACGGCAACAGCCAGCAGGTACAGACCGGGAATTTGGGCCTTGAATTCATAGACAGACCTGAAAAGAAAGGTCTGCGCCAGCCCCCCGATTATGCTCTAAATATACACACGGTCGTAAGTCGGCGACGCCCGGTTCTGTAGCGCCGGTCTGGTGCGCCAGGACAAGCCTGGCTGATCTCGTAAGCTGAAAGGAGCTTACCCTGTAATTGCTCATTCGACAGGTAGCCGACTAGGCGGAGGTGGGAGTAATCCCACTGCCGAAGCCCTGGAAGGCGAACCCGCGAGCCGTAGCGACAGCGAACCCGATTCGGCCCCGTTAGCGCGAAGGGAAAGTGGCCAGTCTTCCAGGTGTGATGAAGCCTGATACCCGTGGTGAAGCAATGAGCATAGGCAACCACGGGGCTTTCCGGGGTGAGAGGGGACAGCACGCGGGGACAGATCAGTCGAGGAACCTGGGAGACCCGGCGGGGTGGTTCCGCTTGGTGGGGCCAACGCTCTGGGGGAAAACATAACCCTGGTGGCGGCCCCGGCTGGGGGTCGGACCGGCCCATAGTAGCGAAGAAGCGGGTAACGACCGTGGAGCGAAGGGGCCGGAGCAGAAACATACAACGGTAAGAGGAGGAGAAAGCCGCTTGGGTGAAAATCCCACTACGGGTCAACCGAAGGAGACCGGAGCGCTGCCAGCGACGGAGCGCGAAGGGCGACTGCCGGAGAAACTTTCTCAACTGAGACAGAAGCTGGGCCAGAAAGCGAAGCAGGAGCCGAAGTTCCGGTTCTACACTCTGTATGACCGGATTTATCGGCGCGACACGCTGGAGGCGGCGTGGGAACGGGTGCGAGCCAATAAGGGCGCGCCCGGAGTCGATGGCGTCACGATCGAGCAGATCGGCGCCGGCGGCGGGAGCCTGACCCGATTCCTGGACGAGATTCAGGAGTCGTTGCGCTCCAAGACCTACCAGCCGAAGGCGGTACGGCGCGTCTACATTCCGAAGGCGAATGGGAAACCGCGACCGTTGGGAATCCCGACGGTGCGGGACCGGGTGGTGCAGATGGCGGCCCTCTTGATCCTGGAGCCGATCTTCGAAGCGGACTTCGAGGATTGCTCCTATGGGTTCCGTCCGGGCCGCTCGGCGCACCAGGCGCTGGAGGAGGTTCGCGGACATCTGAAAGCCGGGTGTCAGGCGGTGTATGACGCGGACCTGAAGGGCTATTTCGATTCGATTCCGCATGACAAGCTGCAAGCGTGCTTGCGCCTGCGGATTGCCGACCGTCAGGTGCTGAAACTGATTCGTCTTTGGTTGCAGACGCCGGTGGTGGAAGCGCCGGAGACGAAGGGCGGGACACCGAAGGTGAGTCGGTCGAAGCAGGGAACGCCGCAAGGGGGAGTGATCTCTCCCCTGCTGGCCAACCTGTATTTGCACTGGTTCGACAAGGTGTTCCATCGCCCGGGAGGTCCGGCCCACTGGGCCGGGGCAAAACTGGTGCGTTACGCCGATGACTTTGTGGTGCTGGCGCGCGAGCAGAGTCCCAAGCTGGTGGGGTGGATCGAGTCGAAGCTGGAAGCCTGGATGGGGTTGACGATCAATCGGGAGAAGACGCGGGTGCTGGACCTGAAGCAGAAGGGAGCGAGTCTGGATTTTCTGGGATTCACGTTTCGGTACGATCGGGACCGCTTTGGTCACGGACACCGCTACCTGAACGTGGTTCCCTCGAAGAAATCTCTGGCTCGAGAACGGGAGAAGCTGCGAGCGCTGACGGACCGACGTTGGGGCTGGAAGCCGATCCCGACTCTGATCGGAGACGTGAATCGACATTTGAGAAGCTGGGCCAGCTACTTTCAATTCGGGTACCCGAGTCGAGCCTTCGAGACGATCAACGCGTACGTGGAGATGCGGCTGCGACAGCATCTCCGTCGCCGCAGCCAGCGGCCTTTCCGCACGCCGGAAGGAGTGAGGGACGGCGCGCATCTCCAGCGATTGGGCTGGGTGCTGCTCCGTCGCCCCGCCGCGCAACTGCCGGCGAAGGCTTGAGGCGAGAGTTTCTGCGAGAGCCGGATGCGGGAAATCTGCACGTCCGGTTCGACGAGGGAAGAGGGGCCGTCCCGTTCGGCGGGAACGTTTCCTCTCCTACTCTACTGACCGGCGGATTTCGCCGCTCCCTGTCAGGGCAGGCTCCGAGCGGCGCTACAGCAAATGCCCGTCGCCGACTTATGTCCTCATGTATAG
>CALCEB010000169.1 GCA_937900045.1 uncultured Acidobacteriota bacterium | reverse complement strand
ACTCAGGCCCCTCGAATCCTAAAGTCAGCGCTTTTCACGCCGGATTCAGGTTATAGCGGTTCAGAAACGCCCCGTTCCCACCCACCGCGTCGAACCAGCAGTCCTCCACCCGGCAATCCCGCGCCCCTTCCATCCAGACCGTCCCTCCCCGGTGAATCGACCAATCACTGAGCGAGGGAATCTCGTACTTCTCGAGGAAGGTGGACCTGGTATGAGCCAGACGGAATCCCTTGAACACCACATCATGAACCGGTTCTTCTTCCGTTCCCTCCAGCCGGACGGCTTCTTCCAACACCGGCGCCTCCACCCGCGCTGATCGCATGTCCACACCCTCTTCCGGCATGTAGTAGAGCACTCCCGCCTTTTGGTCCAGGTACCATTCGCCTGGCGCATCCAATTCCTCAAAGACATTCTCAATGTAGAAGCGCGAATGCTGGTTGACGGCGAAAGGATTGCGCGACCACTTGGCCCCAATCTGCCAGCCGCCCCATCCAAACCAGATGCGGTGATTGGCCCCATCCACACTCTTGAGCTGCCACTGCAAATTGCCCCAGTAATAGGCTTGAAAGATGTGAATGACCGCCTCGGCGGGCCTGGCCCAAGATTTGGAAGTGAAGGTTTGGGGATTGAAGAGAATGCCGCGCGGCGCTGATCCAGGACACCAATGGAGACTTCTACGGGACAACGTTCTATGGCGGGGCCAACGAGTTCTGTTGTGGCACGGTCTTCAGCCTGGACGTGGGGCTTGGCCCGCTCGTGAGTCTCAGCCCTACCAGCTTGACCTTCGGCCCACAGGTCGTTTCAGCACCGAACGTTCCGCAGGTGGTCACGCTGACCAACACGGGCGGACTGCCTCTGTCGATTACGGGCATCGCTGTTACTGGCCAAAACAGCAACGACTTCGCGCAGGTGAACAACTGCCCGGTCAACCCGAACACGCTGGCGGCCGGCGATAGTTGCCAGATCACGGTTTATTTCTTTCCGGTTGACACCGGAACCCTGGCCGCAGCGGTCACCATCACTGACAATGCTCCCGGCAGTCCGCAGAACCTACCCCTATCCGGCGTGGGTGTGAGCGGCAAGCCCGGTTTGGTGCGGCCACGACGGTAAGGCTAACCAAAAACGTTTGAAAATTCGGCAGTGTCTTAGTTTCTTTGCTGTAGCGGCGCTCGGAGCCTGCCCTGGAAGGGAGCGCCAGAACCCACGGGTGGCGCCGACATCGTTTTTCATGTCGGCGAACCGACTGGCCTCTATGCTAAACTCACATTAAGGTTTCGAGGTGTCGCATGAAGCTTGAAGACTACAAGACGGTTCTCTACCGGCAGGAAGACGGTTCGTGGGTGGCGGAAATCCCTGCAATCTCCGGTTGCTACGCGCTTATGCCTACACGTGAAGAGGCCTTGGCAGAACTCTCTAACGTATTCAATATGATGGTTGAAGAGTATTCCGAGAGAGGAGCCGCACTACCCGCCGACACCACGGAAATCGTTCATGCCTAGCGCGACGGCTCGCGAATTTCAGCTTGCCGCACGCCGCCTGGGATTCTCCAAGAAGAGACAAGCCATGAGCGGTGGAACCACCCCGATGGCCGCGCCGTCACCATTCCCCTCCACGCAGGCCGCGAAATTGGCGCTCCTCTGTTTTTCAAAATTCTGCGCCAACTGGGAATCACGCCGGAAGAGTTCCAACAACTTCGCTAGGCTGAGGGTGGCGCCGACGCGGCGTAGTTTGCGGTGTCTGTGGCGGTGGGAGGAAATCCCCACGGTCAATCACACAACGATTGACCGTGGCTGCCAGCTTTGCTGTAGCGGCGCTCTATGAGCGGCGGAACCTGTTGACAAATAGAGATCGGCGGTCGCAGAGGCGGGTGGCGCATACATAAAAACCAATGTATGCGCCACCCACGAGCAAAAAAATGGTCTTGACATTGGGGTCCACCTTAATGGTAAGTGCGATTATATGGCCGAGCCACAATAATTTTCCTCTGAACTCGGAGACTAAGCCATCCACTGTCCGATTCGGTCCCATATGACTTCCAGCAGGCGAGCTTTCCCTCCGAGTGCCATTACACGGTACCCCACTTCCCTCATGCGTTCAATGCCCCCTTCGCTGTTCAACTGCTCGCCTGCCTGCCTGATACTTCTGTAAGCTTCGTCTCCTTTTTGCGTGGTTTGCGTCAACAGACCTACTAAGCGTTTTGCAACCTCCTCCGTGGGACCGGCCAAAGGTGATCGCGCTCTCTTCTCGATTTCGATCTCGGCCGACGAACGCAGGTCAACAACGTGCGGATGAGCAGACACGGCTACGGGCGAGGACGGTGGGCCTGGTTTAACACCAGGCAGCGGAATGCGGCGCTTATGCTCCGTCAGAGCCTTATACAACTCGGCGTCAGAAACCTTTGGGCCGTCAGGGACCTGAATTAGCAGCTCTAGAATCTGGCGATTCGTTTGTTGCATTGCTGGAGGTATGCTCAGCCTCTTATTGAGAAGGATGCGATCCGAGCGGTCAATCACCGCGAAGTCTATGTCTTCTTGAAGGCAGAGAAACTCGTATACACGCCTACTCTTGCTTCCGCGGGGGCCCAGCGGCAAGTCAAAGGCCTCGACTTGATACGGACTACGAGGGTTGTCCCATATCTTTGCGTAGAGCGCAGCAACTTGCGGTGTGGTTACCGGACTTATCATCGTTGTCAGGTCGATCCTTGCGGATTTGAGCGCCTGAATATCCTGAAAATCGCCTTGATCGTCGCGCAAGAAGAGGGTAGCCCGGGATGCCAGCCTATCTCGCGTAGCAACAAGCACACCAGTTTTAACAGTCGCCGAGATTCGTGGGTGTACAGTTGCAGTAAGAGGGCCCCAAGGAGGTAGTGTAAATAGAGGATAACTGCCTGCCTCGTTAAGAGTCCAACCCCGAGTTTCTGGCCGCAGGGTCAGCAGCTCTCCACTTGTAATTGCAAATCTCGCGAGCAGAAAGTTGGGGTTAGCCGCAGCGAGGCGCTTCATTTCCTCCGCAGCCGACTTGAACTGCATAGCAGTGTCAAGTGCAGACGCATAAGCATAATGGAGAAGAGCGTTCTGTGGATGAAGGCTATGCGCTTCCGCAAATTTCCGCGTAGCCTCTATCACTTTCCCTTCAGCTCCGGTACTTTCTATATAGGTGTTCTCCGGTCCGATTTTTATCTGCGCCTCGATGATCTTCAGGGCGTCCGTAACGAGCGCCGCGGCCTCGCGCGAGATGCCTTGGGTTGTGACGCTTGCTGAATCTGCTTGCCTTGGCTTTTCAGCTCTGCCCTCAGGCTTCTTTTTACCGCCGAGTAGGCTATCTAGAAAGCTCATTCCAGCACCCTCCTCCCGTCCCGCGTATGAAACGGCGATTTTCCATTGGGGGTGTTTCTTGGCTGTTGAGGGGAGTGTCTCACATTCGCTTCCACAAATCAACATCTACGACATTCCCATTGGAAAAATGCCTTCTCAGCAGTATCTGTGGGTTGATTCTGGCTCGGGGAGTCGTCCTAACGTATGATAAATCAGAAGTAAAACTTCAGTGCGAACTGTAGCTCCCGCTCTGTGTTAGCTGTATTGCTGACCGTTCCAAAGGTCGGGTCAGATACAATATTGTCAGGAATACCGAAGACAGGTGTGTTTGTCGAATTGAAAGCTTCGAAACGGAATTCCAAACTCTTTGTCTCAGATAATGGAAATAAGCGGAAGATCGAAAGATCGAGATTCTTGTCCCAAGCAGTTCTCAAGGTATTGCGGCCAAGATTTCCAAAGGTGAATGGAGCAGGATTCGCGAAGGCTTGAGCATTGAACCACTCGGCGGGAGTTGGACTTGAGAGGCTGGGATCACCCACCAGATTTGGTCGCTCTGCCCCTCCGATACCTGCCCCACCGAGTAGGACATTTCCAATGTTCGCGATGTCACCACTAGTTCCTATCGAATACGGTTGGCCGCTCGATAGGAAAAGGATTCCGTTCAGTTGCCAGCCTCCCAATATGCCGCTCACCAACCGATTGTCCGAATTCCACTTCATACCCTTCCCGTACGGTAGTTGATAGACCCAGCTTGCTGAGAAGATGTTTGGAAGATCAAAACCGGCCACACTCTTATTGTTGGCCCAATGGTTAGGATCCTGGATCGAGCAGAAACTGTAATATCCGTCACAGCCAATGTCCATTGTTTTGGACCAAGTATAGGAGAGATTGTAAGTCAGCCCCTTACGGGTCTCCCTGTTCATGGAGACTTCCAACGCGTTGTAATCGCTCCTGCCCCAGCTTTGCGTGTAAGGTTGAGCTACCATGTATGGAAATGGAGCACGCTGCTGAGGGTCTCCGGGACCGGGAGCAAGCGCCACATTTTGGGATAAGAATAAAGGCAGGCGGCTGTCATGGGAACCGACGTAGTTCATAGAGAAGACGGTATTCAGACCAATCTGTCTCTGAAAGCCAATGTTCCACTGATCCGAATATGCATCTTGGGAAAGCGGATTGACGCCTGGGAAAACCGAGCCAAACGGAGATGATGCCGGTAAAATCGGTCCGCTTCCGAGACCGAGAGGGTTCTGGGCAGACACGGTCGGGTAGGTTAGATTTACAGACCCAACGCCGAGCGCTCCTACGCTCGGCCAAGATTCGGCGTAAATTGCGCCCTCTTGGGTCACACCCGCCCAATTATCGAAGAAACGTCCGAACGACGCACGCAGCGCCGTATTGGAATTGAGGCGATACGCCAATCCAATGCGGGGCTGGAAATTGTCATAAGTGTTATTCAATAAATGACCGCTATTTGAAACAATTACGTGTTGCGGCAGGCTTCCACCCGGGATGCAGGGAGCACCCACTGTGTTCGAGCAGGGGGGAGACGCCGCCTGTAAAACATAAGTCCCATTGTTGAGGTTGAAATTGCCTACCTCGTTTGTTCGGTTCGCTGCTGTACCAGAGGTTGGAAGCAGCGTGACGTCATACCTGAATCCGGCGTGAAAAGCGCTGACTTTAGGATTCGAGGGGCCTGAG
>CALCEB010000168.1 GCA_937900045.1 uncultured Acidobacteriota bacterium | reverse complement strand
GCCGACAAAATGTAGAAACTCCAGGGCACGGTTAAAACCGTGCCCTGACGGTCTTCGAGAAAAGCATCGTGAATAATCCGGGCTAGGTCCGTGGCCTGTCAATGAACCGCTCGGAAGACCAGCGGACCTGGAAACCAAGTTCGCGCTACGTCCTGAGCGGCGAGATGATCTATCAGGCAATGGAATCAAAATTGATCCTGGGCACGCGCGGAAGCAAGTTGGCGCTTTGGCAAGCGAATTGGGTTAAGAGCCGCTTGGAAGAGCTGGGCCGCCGTGTTGAAATCCGGGTGATCAAAACCAGCGGCGACAAACTTGATGATGTTTCTCTGGCGAATTCGGGAACCAAAGGCCTGTTCATCAAAGAGATTGAAGAAGGTCTCGTGGACGGGAGCCTCGACCTCGCGGTTCACAGTCTGAAGGACGTGCCCAGTTCCTTGCCTCCGGGATTGTTGATCGGCGCCGTGCCGCGGCGGGAAGACCCAAGGGATGTATTGATCACGCGGGACGGCTCGGCTCTTGCCCAATTGCCGGAGGGCTCCCGCGTGGCCACCAGCAGCCCCCGGCGAGTGGCCCAGTTGCGGGCGCTGCGAGGGGATTTGGATTTCGTGCCCATTCGCGGGAATTTGGACACGCGCATCCGGAAACTCGATTCCGGAGTTTGCGATGGCTTGGTGGTTGCGGCGGCCGGAGTCCACCGCTTGGAACTCACGTCGCGGATTGCCGCCTACTTTTCCATCGAACAGATTTGCCCCGCCGTAGGCCAGGGCGCGCTCGCTGTAGAAATCCGGGAGCAGGACGAAATGGGGAAGCAGGCGGTGACGCCCTTGGAGGACGCCGTCACCCGACGCGCCGTTGAAGCCGAACGCGCCGCGCTTGGCGAGCTGGGCGGAGGTTGCCAGGCGCCCATCGCCATTCACGCCTTTGAGGAGAATGGAAAGTTCGTAATCACCGGCATTGTGGCGAATCCCGCAAGCGGCGAAGTGTTACGCGCCTCGCTCACGGGACCGGGCGGCGAGGGCAGGGAATTGGGCCATCGTCTCGCCCGTTTGCTGCGGGATCGTGGCGCAGACCGTATTTTGAATTTAGCCCGAGGTCTCACGGTCCAGAGATGAGGAATCATTCAACTTCAGGTTCAATGGGTGGGGGATCAACTCCACCGAACCCGTCATTCTGAGCGAAGCGAAGAATCTCTGCTTTTTTCTTCAATGAAGCAAACAGATTCTTCCCGGTTCCGCAGGAACAAGTCGCTTCGCTTAGCATGTCGGGCAGCTTTTCTTCAAGAAATTGTTAAGGGTCTCGAAGTAGCCCATCAGGATCATGCCCAGAACCTCCATCGCATTGCCTCTTGCCGGAAAGCGGATCGTGATCACTCGCGCTCAGAATCAGGCCTCCGGTTTTCACGATGGGCTGGCGCAGCTCGGCGCGGTGGTGATTGATTTGCCCACCATTGAGATTAAAGACCCGGACTCCTGGAGACCGTTAGATTCAGCGATCGCCTGCCTCGAGCAGTTCGACTTCCTGATCTTGACTTCGGTGAATGGGGTTCGATCTTTCGTGAACCGGTTGCGTGCCTGTGGAAGGAGTCCGGCTGACCTGGCTCCCCTGGAAGTCGGCGCCATCGGGCCAGCGACGGCGGAAGCACTCCGCGAGGCAACCGTGCGAGTGGATTTTATCCCGCAAGAATATCAGGCGGAGGGTTTGTTGGAGTCTCTTAACGGCCGGGAGGTGCGAGGCAAGCGGTTCCTGATCCCACGGGCCAAAGTAGCCCGGGACCTTGTGCCTCGCGTCCTCACCGGGCGTGGGGCCCAGGTTGAAGTGGTGGAAGCATACCAGACGGTTTCTCCTGTCTACCCGCCCGGTGAAGTGAAAAGACGGCTGACGCCAAGGCCGGACGTCCTGACTTTCACCAGTTCATCCACCGCCCATCATTTTGTGAAGCTCGCGCAGCAGGAAGGCCTCTTGCAAGAAATGGAGGCGTGCCTGATGGCCTCCATCGGACCGGTGACTTCAGCTACCCTGAAAAAGCTGGGGCTGAAGGTTGGCGTGGAAGCCCGGCAATCAACGATCCCCGGATTGGAGCAGGCATTGGTCGAATACTTCACCGCCAGTTCAACGGTCTAAAGGTTCAATATCTCGCGCAGCTTGCGCGTCTGGGCGCGGCTGACTGGGATTTCCGTTTGTTTACGGTCATCCATTTTGAGTTGGAAGGAACTCTTGAACCAGGGAACGACCTCTTTGATGCGATTGATGTTGATGAGGAATGACCGGTGCACCCGCCAGAAAGTTTGCGGGTCCAGACTGCTTTGCAGCTCTTCCACGGTGCGGAAATTGGACTGGCCCTCCAGGTCTCGCGTTACGATGCTGATGACTCCGTCTTCAATCGTCGCGTAGATCACGTCTTCCGAATCGACCAGGTGGAGGCGGCCGGCGCTCTTCACCACGAGCTTGGTGCGTTGTTGCGTGGCGGGGCGCTGCTCGAACATCTGGACCAGCCTGTCCAGCTTCTCGAGCGCCGGGTCATTGGCTTCCATGCTATGCCGGGCCTTGGAAATGGCCTTTTCCAGGCGTGGGCGGGAAATGGGCTTTAACAGGTAATCGAGGGCGTTGACCTCAAAGGCGTGCACAGCGTATTGATCGTAGGCCGTGGCGAAGATAAAGGCGGGCATGCGGAATTTCTTCTCGAGCAGCTTTTTAATCACACCGAATCCGTCAAGGCCGGGCATTTGGACATCGAGGAAGACGAGTTGCGGATTGAGCTCGCGGATCAGGTTGACGGCCTCAACTCCGTTCTTGCCCTGGCCGACGACCTCAATCTCCGCAACGGCCTTCAGGAGATAGGTCAATTCGTCACGGGCAAGCTGCTCGTCATCTACGATTAGAGTCGAGATCTTCGCCATAAAGGTTTGTTTCTCCTGTTCCTGCCGTTCCGGGCCCGGTCGTCATCCGTTGCGAGACGGGGTAGTCAATGGTTCCGCTCGATCATCTTTACTTTAGATCAATTATAGACCGAAGCGGTTCGCCCATAAAGCATAAGGGCTTCATTAAGCTTTTCTAACGGGCCGCCACGTTGCAGGATTTCCTGGGTGTGTCCGAAGAAAGTAACGCCAACCTTCTCTGGATTTGTTAAGATCGGTTTTATAAAGGTGAATCAATTCACAGTTGGCTGCCGAAACAGTGGAGGCGTGCTCACGCTTCAGCGGCCAAGAGGAGGAACCGTGGGGGTCATCAATCGTAAGGTTGCCCTCCTGCTGACGGCGGGCTTTTTGTTTTCATTTCAACCCAAGGCGGCAAATGCGCAGGCGTGCCAGGATGAGGAATCGATGGTCACGGCCAACACCAAAGACCTTTCGGATAGCGTTGCGCAAGTCCGCAAGGAGAGCCTGAACGATTTCGTAAAGGATTTTCACCAGAAGTCCGTCTCCGTCAAGCTTTCGCTCTCTTCCGGCATGGTTCAAGAGGTGGTGGATTGCTTCGATAAAGCCGCCAAGGATACCACCGCCACCAAGGAACAAGTGGATGCTTACAAGGCCAAGAGCGCTGCCTACTCCAAGCTCAAAAATAAGATTGACCAGGGCATGAAAGGTCTGAAGGGGGCGACCGATCCGAAGCAAGCCAAGGCGCTGATCGAAAAACTCGATTTTTCCACTTAACGGCATGGCCAAAACCTGTCTTTACAAGCTTCGGCTCGTTTTTCCCTAACGCCGGAAACCTTACGGTGTCCTGTCCGGCAAGCGCTCGTGGTTTGCCGCCGCAGCGAATCAATTACGTTCTTAACTATGCCGTCCCCATATCGCGTTCTGAACAGCAAACAAATTTATAAGGGTAGAATGGTTGAGTTGCGCCTGGACCGCATCGTGGAGCCTGGTGGCATCGAGGCCAGCCGCGAACTGGTAGTGCACCCAGGATCGGTGGTGGTACTCCCGGTCTTTCCGGACGGTCGCGTGATTTTGGTCCGGCAGTTCCGCTACGCGGCGCGGCGTTCGTTATGGGAATTGGTGGCGGGAGGCCTCGAGCCGCGCGAAAAACCGCTTAAGGCGGCGGCGCGGGAGCTTCAGGAGGAGACCGGCTACCGGGCAGGGCGATTCAGGCTGCTTTTCAGCTTTTTTCCCAGCCCGGGAATCCTAGCCGAGCGCATGCACTTGGTCATGGCGCAGGGTTTGACCCCTGGAAAAGCCAATCCCGAAGAAGATGAGCGGCTTGAGATAAGAATCTTCAAGCGAGGCGAGCTCGGCAAAATGTTTCGTGAGAAGAAGATTGAGGATGCAAAGACGCTGATTGGACTGATGTGGCTGGTCCGGCAAGGACTCTGACGGAATTCCCTCCGCCGTCTTGAAAAGAGGAGCGGCCCTTGTGGTCTCCCGTTCGGTAGTATCTCAGTTTCTTTGCTGTAGCGGCGCTCGGAGCTTGCCCTGTCAGGGCAAGCTCCGAGCGCCGCTACAGCAAACTGCGTCACTACCAGCAATTCACCTTTATTGACCGGCAAAGCCCTTCTTTGTTAGGTTATGAACTTGCTGTTTCTGATTCAGTGTGGTTCAGTCTGTGACCATTCATGGATAACATTCAAATCACCTTTCCCAATGGCCACGTGAAGGAATACCCGAAAGGCGTGCCGGCCGCTGAGGTCGTGCGGTCCATTTCGCCTCAGCTCGCGCGGGAAGCTCTGGTGGCAAAAATCGATGGGAAGCTGGTGGACCTTGCATCGCCCATTGAGGAGAGCGCGCCGGTGCAGTTTTTGACTCCGGATTCACCCGAAGCGCTGGAAGTCTACCGGCACTCATCCGCGCACCTGCTGGCGGCGGCCATCCTGGAGCTTTTTCCGGATGCGCACCCCGGCATTGGTCCGCCGACGGAAACCGGTTTCTATTATGACTTCTACCGGGAGAAGCCGTTCACCGAGGATGATCTGAAAAAGATCGAAGAAAAGATGCAGGAGCTCGTCAAGGAAAATCTTCCCTACGAGCGAGTCTACTTCCCGAAACAAGATGGGATTGAACTCTTCAAAAAAATGGGCGAGTTCTTGAAATGCCAGCTCATTGAAGAGAAAGCAGATCCGGTTTTTTCAGCCTACCGCACCGGAAAGTTTCTCGACTTCTGCCGCGGACCCCACATTCCCTCCACCGGACGCATCAAGGCATTCAAGCTGCTCAGTGTGGCGGGAGCGCATTGGAAAGGGGACGAGCATTCCCATCCCATGCAGCGGATTTATGGCACAGCTTTCTTCAGCCGCAAGGATCTTGACGACTATCTCAAACAAATTGAAGAGGCGAAGAAGCGCGACCACCGGCGGCTGGGCCGGGAGCTCGACCTATTTAGTATTGAGGACGATGCCGGGCCAGGGCTGATCTTCTGGCATCCGAAAGGCGGGCTGATCCGCAAGGAAATTGAAGACTGGCTGAGAAATGAGCTCCTGGCGCGCGGATATGACATGGTTTTCACCCCCCATGCGATGCGGCGGCATTTGTGGGAAATCAGCGGACACACCGACTTCTACAAAGAAAATATGTTTGGCGCCATGCCGGTGGAGGATGATGAGTATCAGCTCAAGCCCATGAACTGCCCGGGCCACATCCTGATCTACAAGTCTCACGTTCGCAGCTACCGTGAGTTGCCCTTGCGCTATGCAGAGCTTGGCACGGTCTACCGTTACGAGCGTTCGGGCGTGCTCCACGGGCTGCTGCGCGTGCGCGGGTTCACCCAGGATGACGCTCACATTTTCTGCCGGCCGGAGCAACTGGAAAGCGAAGTTCAGGCCTGCGTGGAGTTCGCCTTCGCCGTGCTCAAGACTTTCGGCTTCGACCGCTATGAAGTGGAGCTCTCCGGGCGCGACCCTGCCCATGCGGAACACTATGCCGGCACCGTGGAGGAATGGGAGCGCGCGGAAGGCGCCCTGATGAATACCCTGCGCCGCATGGAAATTCCTTTCAAATACATGCCGGGTGAGGCGGTGTTTTACGGACCCAAGATTGATGTGAAGCTGGTGGATGCCATCGGACGGCCCTGGCAGCTCACCACGGTGCAGTTTGACTTCAACCTGCCCCGCCGTTTCGGACTGGAGTTCGTGGGCGCGGACGGCCTGAAGCACACGCCGGTGATGGTGCATCGGGCATTGCTAGGATCAGTGGAGCGATTCTTCGGTGTTCTGGTGGAGCACTACACGGGCGCATTCCCAGTATGGCTGGCTCCCGTTCAAGCGATGGTCCTGCCGGTCAGCGAAAAACACGCAGCCTATGCACGGGAAGTTGCTGAGGCTTTGAAAGCTGCGGGCATCCGCTCTCACCTGGATGACCGCAACGAAAAGCTGAATGCCCGGATTCGTGACGCCCAATTGCAAAAGGTGCCCTTCATGCTGGTGACGGGGGACCGCGAGGCCGCGGCGCGCTCCGTGGCTGTGCGGCGCCGGGATACCGGAGACGCGGGCGTGCAACCTCTCGATCAGTTTATTGCCTGGGTCAGCAATCTCATCGACACACGCGCCGCGAAATGGTAAGCTATTTAAACCTGCGAAGGGATCAAAAACCTTTGGGATCAAGGCGCCGATCGATAACCGTAGGGAGTGGCCCAAAAGGGCCGGGAGGGACTGCGTATCGCTGACCGTTTTATACGAATAAACGAACGTATTCGGGCCAAAGAAATTCGCGTCATTGACGATGAAGGCAAGCAACTGGGCGTGTTGCCGCCCTGGGAAGCCCTCAAGCTCGCCCGCGAACGGGGTTTGGACTTGGTGGAAGTGGCGCCGGGCGCCAACCCTCCGGTCTGCCGGATCATCAATTACGGCAAGTATCTTTACCAACTGAATAAAAGGCAGCATGATGCGCGGAAGAATCAACATTCGATCGAGCTGAAGGAAGTGAAGTTTCGCCCGCGCACGGGTCAGCATGATTTCGATGTGAAGAAGAACCACATTATCAAGTTTCTGCAAGAGGGCAGCAAGGTTAAGGCGACCATTGCATTCCGGGGCCGTGAAATGGCCCATCGGAATATCGGTTGGGAAATGATGCAGCGTCTTGTCGAGAGCCTGGCTGAGCATGGGCAAGTTGAAACACGGCCCAAGCAAGAGGGCCCAAACCTGACGGCGATCATTGCGCCCAAAAAGACCGGCGGGAAGACGGCTCCAGTCGCGGTGCCCTCGCAACCGAAGGCGCCGCCGTCGCCGGTGCTTCAAAAGTCCGCTGCTCCCACAGAACGATCAGGAGGATGAGTTTGCCGAAGTTGAAACTAAAAACCCATAAAGGCGCAGCCAAGCGTTTCAAGCTTACTGCTACGGGAAAAGCGATTCGCGGACACGCCTACGCCCGTCACATTTTGACTTCCAAGTCGAGCAACCGCAAACGCAAATTGGATCAAACCACCACGGTGTCCCCATCAGACATTCGGCGCATCCGTGTGATGCTGCCATATGGCAGGTAGGAGCAGGTGACAGGTGTCAGGTCTTTGGTGTCAGGAAGGCCAACAAATTACCAATCTTTTTCTGACACCTAAGACCTGTCACCTGCTTCTAGGGTGCGGGAAGGCCACTTGGCAGGGAGCCTTCAGGCCGGCGTAATCACGTTCCGGTCTTCTGCCGCCCCAACACAATTCTCTGAAAGGAGCCAATCCCATGCCCCGAGTCAAGCGCGGAACTGTGCGCCGCGCCAAGCGTAAGAAACTCTCCAAGCTCACCAAAGGTTACTTCCTCAATAAGAGCAAGCTCTACCGCGCCATGAAGGAGGCTGCGGACCGTGCAGGCCGCTTTGCCTTCCGTGACCGGCGCCGCCGTAAACGCGATTTCCGCCGTCTCTGGATTTTGCGGATCAACGCCGCTGCCCGGCTTAATGACCTTACCTATGGGCAGTTCATGCACGGTTTGAAGTTGGCCGGAATTGAATTAGACCGTAAGGTGCTGGCCGACGTTGCCGTGCGCGATGCGGCAGGGTTTAGCGAGCTCGCCGCCAAGGTCAAGCAGGCCCTCAGTAAGGCCGCCGAAAAAACCCCAGCAGCCAGCTAACGCCGGTGTTTCATAGCGGTTTCATGCGCCGTCCGCAATGGAGTGTTTCCGGCGCGGGCGGCCTTCCTTCTTTAAGCCTCAGAGGCAGCCCCCTATGTCCTTTGATGAAAAACTCACGAAAACGCTGGAGGCGCTCGGCGCCAAGGATGAAGCCTCTGTCCGCGCTCTGTTTAATGAAGTCTGGGATGCTCTGGAGAATGAGAAGCGGACGTTGGTCTCAACCCCCGCAGCCAATGACGCGGATCGCATGGAGCGAGCGAAGGCTCTGCGTGACCGTTGGCTCTCTCGAAGGAACGGATTGCTCGCCCAAGTGGATGAGCACTGGCTGAAGCCCGCTTCCCGGGAGCTCAAACCCATCGTGGGCCGCGAGTTCAATCAACTTCGCCAATTGGCAAAGGGGCTTGAGGTCGAGGAGCTAATCAAGTCAGTCCGCGTCGAGAGCGGGAGCGCCGTCGTTGGGCGCGATCTCAATGACCGCGAGGGCTTGGGCGCCGGCAAGGGGAAGGGAATCACCCAAGCCGTGGAAGCGATGAGCCTCGATCCTACGCTTCCCGGCAACCGCCGGTCCCTCGGCTCCATTCATCCCATCACTCGGGTGCAGCGCGAAATCGAGGAGATTTTTATCACCCTGGGCTTTTGGATCGAAAGCGGCCCGGAGATCGAATCCGTCTATTACAACTTCGATGCATTAAACATTCCGGAGAGTCATCCGGCGCGCGACGATTGGGACACGTTTTATATTGACCCGCAGACGGTGTTGCGCACGCACACTTCGCCCGTTCAGATTCACGCCATGAAGAAATACGGCGCGCCGTTACACATCCTAATTCCCGGCAAATGTTACCGGCGGGATAATCCGGACGCCACGCATTCCCCCATGTTCCACCAGATTGAAGGCATGGCGATTGACCAGAACGTGACCTTCGCCGATCTTAAAGGAACACTCGTTTTCTTCGCCAAGCGATTTTTCGGAGATAAGACGCGCACCAGTTTCCATCCCAGCTTTTTTCCGTTCACGGAGCCGAGTGGTGAAGTGGCGGTGAGTTGTCCCATCTGTGACGGGCAAGGATGCAGGACCTGCAAGCAGAGCGGCTGGATTGAAGTGATGGGTTGCGGCATGGTTCATCCGGAAGTGCTGAGGCACGGCGGCATTGATCCGGATCGATACTCGGGCTGGGCTTTCGGACTCGGGGTGGAGCGTTACGCCATGATGAAGTATGGCATTCATGATATTCAGCTCTTTTACCAAAGCGACCTGCGGTTCCTCGAACAGTTCTGATTCTGAGAAATGTTGTGGTGGTAGTGGTAACCACGGCAAGCGGTTTTTCTTGCCGTGGGCTTCTGTTTCCAGACATCGCCTTTGGTATTTCCGGCATATACGTTTTCTCTATGAAGATTTCCTACAACTGGCTGAAGGAATTCGTCGATGTTCCGGTTGATCCCGGCCGGCTCAAAGCAGACCTCACCAGCCTGGGCTTGGGTGTGGAATCGATTACGGATGTGGTGGGCGATCACGTGCTCGATTTGGAAGTCACCACCAACCGCCCGGATTGCCTGAGCCATTACGGGATTGCGCGCGAGCTGGCCACGTTCTACCGACTGCCGTTGAAGCCCGTTCATGCCAGCTTGAAAGAATCAAACCGGCTGGCTTCGGGTGAAATCACAATTGAGATTGCTGACCCCAGCCTCTGCGCGCGCTATTGTGGCCGCATCATCCAAAATGTCCAGGTTAAACCTTCTCCGGATTGGCTCCAGCGCCGTTTGGAGATTACTGGCGTGCGGTCCATCAACAACGTTGCGGACATTACTAACTATGTCCTGATGGAGCTTGGCCATCCACTCCATGCCTTTGACTTGACCCGCGTCCTCCAGCGCAAGATTGTCGTGCGCCGGGCGCTTCCGGGCGAGCAACTTCGCACGCTGGATGGCGTGAACCGTCTCCTGAAGCCGGAACATCTGGTGATCGCCGATGGCGAACGGGCCTTGGCGCTCGCCGGCATCATGGGCGGTGAGGAGTCGGAAATCAGTTGGCACACCAGCGCGGTGTTGCTTGAAAGCGCGTTTTTCGATCCCTTGTCGATCCGTCGAACATCGAAGGCGCAGGGCTTGCACACAGAAGCTTCCCACCGGTTCGAGCGTGGCGCCGATATCGAGATGGCGCCCGTAGCCATTGACCGCGCCGCCGCGCTGATCCAAGAGTTGGCGGGTGGCGAAGTCTTGGGCGGCGTTGTGGATATTTATCCCCGCCCGTGGAAGCCGCCGCAAATTTATCTGCGCGAGCAGGAGATCCGGCGCATTCTCGGCGCTCAGATTGGATGGCAGGAGGTGGACCGCATCCTGCGCTCTCTCCATTTTGATGTGAAGGCTCTTGACGCCTCCACCCGCGAAGTTACGCCACCTTCATTCCGTCTGGATGTGACGCGCGAGGTGGACCTGATTGAAGAAATCGCCCGGCATTTCGGGTATGACCACCTTCCTTCCCGGCTTGTGGCCGCCGCGCCACCGGTCAAGCCCGATTTGCGCCGCGAAAAGGAATGGGCATTAACGTCGGCTCTTACCGCGCTGGGCTACCGGGAAATTGTCGCCACGACTTTGGTTGACCCGGCGGAGGACACGTGCTTTTCGCAGGCAGAGCCGGTAGTCATCACCAATCCTTTGAGTCAGGAAGCCTCGGTCTTGCGGCGTTCCCCGGTCCCGAGTATGATCCGGGCTGCCCGTTGGAATTTGGATCGCGACCAAGTCAACTTCCGCCTGTTCGAATTCGGCAAAGTCTACTTTATTGATACGGATGGCAGGCCCAGAGAAAAGTGCGTGCTGACTCTCGGCCTGAGCGGTTTTCGGCGGCCACCCACCATCCACGAAGCTCCTCGGGAACTAAACTTCTTTGACCTTAAGGGTGACATCGAGAGCTTGTTGGCGTTATTCGACCTTCCCCAGCCAGATTTTGCGAGTTCAGCCGGATCCTATTTTGAGGATGGTCTGCGAGGCAGTTTGCAGGTCTCCGGCCACGCTCTTGCGAATTTTGGGCGGCTCAGTTCAGAGGTCGAGCGAAGCGAAAAGTTGCGCCAATCCGTGTGGATTGCCGAAATTGAGATTGAATATCTCGGCGCTTTTCACCTACGCTCGATGACCTTTCGTAGCTACTCAAAGTTTCCAGCCGTCGAGCGCGATTTTTCGCTCACCGTGCCGGAAAGCGTGCGGTATGCGGAGATTCAGCGGGCAATCGCAGGAATCGAATTGCCGGAAATCCGCAGCATCGCGCCCATCGATAAATTTCTTGGCGGGTCGATCGCGGCGGGCTATTACAGCCTTCTGCTGCGCGTGACTTTTCAGAGTTCGGAGGCGACCCTCACCGGCGAAGCAGTGGATGAGGCGAGCGGAAAGATCCTCCGTGCGCTCGGTCCGCTTGGCGTTCAACTCCGTTCTTGAGGGTTTGGCGCATGACTTGACCTCCGGTGTCCCTTCGCCAAGCCTGAAAATGTAGCGCCGGTTGTTGCGGTCGCCTTTTGAACATAGACGCCCTTCGGTGGTAGCGTCGCAGTCTGCTGTAGCGGCGCTCTATGAGCGCCGGAAACCGTTGAGGACCCAAGTTCGGCGCTCATAGAGCGCCGCTACAGCAAACAAACTGCGACACTACCCCTTCGGTGCCTCTATCTCCTCGTCTGCGAAAATTGGGGCAGAATGCCTCGCAATTATCAAAACTCATGGCAAGAACTTGGCTCCAGAGCCTACCTGTGTTGTTATAATAGCGCCGCCCATTGTCCGGCGGTGCTCCAAGGCTAGGCGTCCCGCCGCACGGGATCCAGAAATTCTTCTTAGATGGGGGATGACGTTCATGAAGAGAAATACCATCACCCGCAGGGCCTTCGCTGCAACGGTATTAGGCTTCGCTCTAATTGTGATTCCAGTGCTTTCGGGCCCACTTTTGCAGGCGGACTCTTCGCCTGCGGATGTTTTTCACAATCTGAAATTTCGTGATCTCGGGCCCGGCACGGCGGGTGGTCGTGTTACTGCAATTGTGGGCGTCGCTGGCGATTCCAATCTCTATTACGTGGGTACCGCAGGTGGCGGCATCTTCAAGACGATCGATGGAGGCCTTCAATGGAAACCGGTTTTCGACCATGAAAGCACGGCTTCCGTCGGCGCTCTCGCCCTTGATCCTTCGAATCCGAACACGGTCTGGGTAGGGACGGGCGAGGCTAACGTCCGCAATGACTTGGTGGATGGCCACGGTGTTTACGTTTCAAATGATGGCGGACAATCCTGGAGGTTTATGGGGCTTGCCGATGCCGGTCAGATTTCGGATGTTCTGGTGTCGCCCACCGATTCCAAGGTAGTTTTCGTTGGCGTCCTTGGTCACGCTTGGGGGCCAAACGCCGATCGTGGTGTTTTCCGCACCATCGATGGCGGCAAGACCTGGCAAAAAGTTCTGTACGTGAATGACACGACTGGCGTCGCCAACCTTGTCATGCAGTCGGGGAATCCCCAGGTGCTCTATGCGGCCATGTGGCAATTCCGCCGCTATCCCTGGACCTTGGAGAATGGCGGCGCGGGCAGCGGTATCTACCGGAGCACGGATGGTGGCAGCACCTGGAAACTGTTGACGGATGGGCTGCCTCCGGGACCCTATGGGCGCATTGCGATCGCGGTTGCCCCCACCAATCCCAACCACGTTTACGCCCTCATCGACGCCAAGAAAGGAATGCTCTGGCAGTCGATGGACCTGGGCGATCACTGGACCGCAGTTAATAACAATCACGGTCTTGACGTGCGCCCATTCTATTTTTCGCGGATTATGGTATCACCGGTGAACGAGAACAAAATTTACACGCTCTCCTTCAACCTCATGGAATCGGACGATGGCGGAAAAACGGCGCGCCCCATTGACCGCCGCGTGCACCCGGATCATCACGCTCTCTGGATTGACCCGAAGAACCCGGATCGCATGATTCAGGGCAACGATGGCGGCGTGTTTCTTTCAACCGACAGTGGAAAAACCTGGCGTTTTCTGGACGGGCTTCCCATCGAGCAGTTCTACCAGGTGGCCGCGGACAGCCGCTCGCCTTATAACCTCTGTGGCGGGTTGCAGGATAATAGTTCCTGGTGCGGACCATCCAGCGACAACGGTGCGCATTCGGCTTCCAGCCTCGAATGGTACACGGTGGTGGGCGGAGACGGAGAATACGCGGTTCCCGCGCCCAGCGACCCGAACATCATCTACACCGATTCGCAGAATGGATTTATTGAGCGCCTCGACCTTGTCACCCACCTTTCACGCTTCGTTCGTCCTTCTGTCGAATCCATCGAGCAGATGAATCCTGCCGATATGAAGTACCGGTTCAACTGGACCGCTCCAATCGCCGTTTCGCCCACGGACGCAAACGTCGTTTACCTCGGCGGCAATGTCCTCTTCAAATCCACCGACGGAGGTCAAAACTGGACGACCCTTGGCGGCGACCTGACCCGAAACGATAAGAGCAAGCAGTCGGTGGCTGGCGCGCCTCTCGCCCACGATGTCAGCGGAGCTGAAACTTATGACACCATTCTGTGCATCACTCTGGCCCCCACGGATCCGAAGGTGGTCTGGGTGGGGACGGACGACGGCTTGGTGCAGGTCACTCGCGACGGCGGCAAACATTGGACCAACGTCACCAGCCAGATTCCGGGCGCCCCCGCCTGGGCCATGGTTTACCAGATTGGCGTCTCGCCTTTTGATGCGGGCACGGCTTATGTGTCCTTTGACGGGCATAAGCTTGACGATCACAAAGCTTATGTCTATCGCACGTCCGATTACGGGCAGACCTGGAAGAAAATCACGACGGGACTTCCGGATGACTCGCCCATTCACGTTGTGCGCGAGGATCCAAACCAAAAGGGATTGCTGGTTGCGGGAAGCGATACCGGTCTCTTCTATTCCGCCGATGACGGCAATCAATGGAATCCACTGAAAGCCAATTTCCCGGTAACGCCCGTCTATGACCTGAAGTTCATCAAGTCCGCGCACGATCTGGTGGTGGCGACGCACGGCCGGGGTATTCTCGTCCTGGATGACATTCGCCCGGTGGAAGAGTATTCGGCCTCGCTCGCGTCTTCTTTCTTCCATCTCTTTACGCCCGGCAATGGCATCCTTTATCATCATTGGGAGCGTGACGAAGACCAGCAAAATGCTTATGCGGCGCCCAACGCCCCAAATGGTGTAGTGATTGACTACTATCTGAAGTTAAAGCTCGAATCCACTGCCGCAGAAAAGAAGAGTCATCACACTCCGGTTAAAATTGTCATTACGGATGCGAAGGGCAACAAGGTGGAAACCCAGTATGGGCCGTCCAAGGCGGGCGTCAACCGTGCTGTCTGGACCCTGCGTTATGAGGGTCCAACCCGCCTCAGCTTTGTTCCGGCCCCGCCCCCAAACCGGTATTTCAACCCCAACCAGGGTCCGCTGGCCATTCCCGGCGAATATCACGTCATTGTCACCGTGAACGGCCAGAGCCAGACGGCTGACGCCGTGATTCTTCCCGATCCCAACCTGAAGATTGATCCTTCTGCGTTCCGCGCCCAACTGAAAGCGGCGTTGATGGCCCGCAATGAGGTGAGCGCCGTGGACGAAATGTTGAACCGACTGGATGGCATGAAGAAACAGATGGCAACCTTCAAATCCGCTGTAAACCAGAGCTCGGACCCCGCGGCCAAGAAGAAATACGCTTCGCTGCTCAGCCAGGGGGAAGGCCTCGATAAAAGACTTTTCAATCTTGAGAACCAGGTATTTAACCCCGAAGTTCAGCGAGATGCCCCCGAGGATAGCATCCACTACCTCGAGCGCCTGCATAGCCAGTTGTCAGGAGCTGCGCGGAGTGTGGGCCGGTCCTATGGCCAGGCGCCCAACGAAATCGTCCAGGCGAGACTTGATCAGCTTCGCAAGGAACTCGATCAGAGTTTGGCGGATTACAATGCGCTCTTGAAAGGCCCGGTCGCTGCGTACAACAAGGCGGCCTATGCCGAAGGCGCGCCGACGCTCTATGGAGGCGATCCCATCAGTGTTCAACCGCCTCCTGCGCTGTGAAAAACGTGCTTCAAAACGGAATGAGAGAGGATGGCTTTGCCACAAGCAAGTGGGGATAAGAAGCTCTTTCTGATTGACGCGATGTCGCTGGTTTTCCGCGCGTTTTATGCGCCCATGCAGATGGCCTTGGTTTCACCTAGCGGGTTGCCAACCAAGGCCATTTACATCTTTGTTCGCACGCTTCGAAAACTCATCAAAGATCACGAACCCGAATACATCGCGGTGGCTTTTGACCTTGCGGCTCCCACCTTTCGCGATCAACTCTTCGCGACTTACAAAGCGCAGCGGCCTCCGTTTCCCGAAGACCTCTCCGTGCAGTTGCCTTTCGTCCGGCGCTTCTGCCAGGCGCTGGGATTGCGCATCGTCGAGAAGGAGGGCTTCGAAGCGGATGATGTGATCGGAACCTTGGCAAAGGAAGGCGAGAGAAAGGGTCTCGATACCTTCATCGTCACCGGTGACGAAGACATGTTTCAGTTGGTGGACCCCAAGATTAAGGTCCTGAAGCCTTCGCGCGCTAAAGAGGGCGAGACGTTGTGTGATGAAGCCAAGGTGACGGAAATCATCGGCGTGGAGCCGGGCAAGGTGGTGGACTGGCTTGCCCTCACGGGCGATCCGAGTGACAACATTCCCGGAGCGCGGCCTCTGCCTGCATCTCAACCCGGGTTGCAAACCGAATCTGCAGAGGGAAAGAAGAGGAGTTACATTGGGCCCAAAGGCGCAACGGATCTGATCCGCCAGTTTAGCACGCTGGAGAACGCGCTCGACCATTGGGAACAGGTTCAAAAGCAAAGCTATCGCGAGGCTCTGCGCGACTTCCGGAAGGAGGCGCTGCTCAGCAAGCAACTGGCCACCATCCGCACCGATGTCCCGCTGGAGTTGGGTGTCGATCAGCTCCAAGCGCAGGGAATTGGGACGGCGGAAATTGTCGAATTGTGCCGCGAACTGGGTTTTACGAGCCTGCTGAAAGAATTCCTGGAATTAGCTCCGGCACCTGGCCCCGCCGTCAATTCCACAGAGCCGGGGGTTGGCAGTGTGACCGCCCGGGAGCTTTTGACTCCCCAGGCTGTTGAAGTGTGGCTCAGCGAGTTGCAGGCCCACAAACCGGCGGCCATTTATGGCGCGGTGGAAGGCGAAGAGGGATTTTCAGGACAGCTTCAAGCCCTCGAACTTTTTGATGGCGAGCGCGCGGCGGTGATCCCACTGGCATCGAACGGAAATGCGCTTCTAGCCGCCGCCAGACGCTTCCTTGCAAATCTCAAAGCCCCGAAGATCGTCCACAATTCCAAGCTCCTTCGCCTGCTTCTCAAGAAAGCGCAGACCGGGCTTGAAGGTGTCCAGGATGATATTTTGCTTTACTCCTTCCTACTTGACCCGCTCGCCTCCGGCCACGGACTGGGCGATGCTTTCCTGCGGCAGAAGGGAAAGGCTCTGTCCGGCATGCCAGGTGAGGGCGCCGGCGCCACCCTGGACCTTGCTCGCGCGTTGCGGCCGGAAATTGAACGGGAAGGGCTGAAGGACCTGTACGAGCAGATCGAGTTGCCGCTTTCGGCCGTTCTTGCGGACCTTGAATTCGTGGGTGTCCGCATCGATCCGGCCATTCTCGCTCGCATGTCCACGGAGTTTGAGCAGGAACTGGCCGAGCTTACGAAGGAGATTCATCATCTCGCCGGCGAAGCGTTTGACATCGATTCACCACGGCAACTGGGAAACATCCTGTTTGAAAAGTTGAAATTTCCGGGCGGGCGGCGCCTGAAAAAGAGCGGCCAGTATTCTACCGAAGCCTCCGTGCTGGAGGCGCTGGCGGAGAAGTATGAGCTGCCCAAGAAAATTCTGGATTACCGCACGCGCGCCAAGTTGAAGTCAACTTATGTTGACGCCCTACCCAAGTCTATCAACCCGCAGACGGGACGCCTGCACACCAGCTTCAACCAGGCGGGCGCCAGAACGGGACGCCTCTCCTCCTCCAATCCTAATTTGCAAAATATTCCGGTGGGCGATGAGTTTGGACTAAGGATTCGCTCGGCATTCGTCGCCGATCCGGGTTGGCAATTAATCTCCGCCGATTACTCGCAAATCGAGCTGCGAGTATTGGCGCACATGTCCGGCGATCCAGTGCTGATTGAAGCTTTCACGCGGGATGAGGATATTCACTCGCGGACCGCCCAGGAGATTTTCAGCGTGCTTCCCGCTCTTCAGACCCACGAGCACCGCCGCATGGCGAAAGCCATCAACTACGGCGTGATTTATGGGCTGAGCTCGTTCGGCCTTGCCGCCCGCACCGGCAGCAGCAAGAGCGAGGCTCAGCAATATATCGACGCCTACTTCCGCCGCTACGCCAAAGTGCAGGAATTTCTGGACGGCGTTATCGAGGAGGCCCGGTCAACGGGCCGTGTCCGCACCTTGTTCGGCCGGCTCCGCCCGATCCCGGAAATTAACAGCCGGGATGTGATGGCCCGCAACCGGGCTGAGCGCGAGGCCATGAACACGCCCTTGCAAGGGACCGCCGCTGACCTCTTGAAGCTTGCCATGGTAAAGGTGCACGGTCGGTTCCAACGCGAAAAAATGCAGACTCGCATGACCCTCACGGTTCATGATGAGTTGGTTTTTGAAGCGCCCGGCGGGGAAGTGGGAACTGCCCGCAAGATTGTCCGGGAAGAGATGGAAAATGTCTATCGAATGAAGGTTCCGCTGCGTGTAGAGGTTGGGGCAGGCCTGAACTGGAAAGAAGCGAAATAGGCATTAAACTGGCCCGCGACTCGTTTTCCAGGTAGTGGCGCAATTTGCTGTAGCGCCGCACAGCAAGTAAACCGCTCCACTACCGTTTTTCAAAATCACTCGACGGCCCTGGACCGTACATGCTACCATCAGCGGAGTTGCGAATTGCAGTGAGTTCCGCCCTCAAAACGGCTTGGAACGGAGACGCCCGGAAAGCGAATCCGAATTACCCCGGATATTCCGTGCCCTCTTCGGGTTTTGCGCCGGAAGGCAGGGCTTCGCGACTCCAGTTTTCAGACTTCGGGCTCTGCGCAACGGATACTCGGGAACCCCGCCAGGTCCGGAAGGAAGCAACGGTACTGAGCCTCTCTGTGTGCCGCGGTTGGCCCGAAGTCTGGCCAGAAAATGGGTTGGCAGGTAGCGGCGAAGCCAGAGATTCACAATGGGCGGGCCGGGCGTTTTTCCTACCCGCTTCGGCTAAATCGGCCAAGGAGTTCCAATCCGCCATTCCTCTTCATGTCCTACCAGGTTATAGCTCGCAAGTACCGGCCTAGCAACTTTGACGACGTCACCGGCCAGCGGCTGGTGACGGAAACCCTCAAGAATGCCATCCGGCATGACCGGGTCGCGCATGGTTACATTTTTTCCGGCGCGCGCGGCGTGGGCAAGACCACCACCGCCCGGCTTCTGTCCCGCGCCTTGAATTGCGTCCAGGGTCCGACCGTAACACCGTGCGGCGTGTGCGATTCCTGCAAGGAGATTGCCGCCGGGAATTCGGTGGACGTGCTGGAAATTGACGCCGCCTCCAATCGCGGCATTGATGAAATCCGCGAGTTGAAGGAAAGCGTCCGCTACTTGCCGGCACGCGACCGCTACAAGATCTTCATCATTGACGAAGCGCACATGCTGACCCCGGAAGCTTTCAACGCTCTGCTGAAGACGCTGGAAGAGCCGCCGCCGCGCTCCGTTTTCATTTTGGCCACTACCGAATCCCACAAGCTTCCCGCAACCATTCATTCCCGCTGCCAGCACTTCGCTTTCCGCTTGCTCGACGAGTCCGAAATTCAGGGCCGGCTCGCTGAAGTTTGCGGGCTTGAAAAGGTTCAGGCTCCTGAAGAGTCCCTTGCTGCAATTGCCCAGGCCGCTGACGGCAGCATGAGGGATGCTCTCTCCCTGCTTGATGAGGCGATTGCCGCCAGCGGCGGCACGTTGAATGAGGAAATAACGCGGCGAATGTTGGGTGTGGTTCCCTCCAAGCTGCTGCGGGAAATGGTGGGCTCGATTCTTGCGGGAGACAGCCGCCAGGTTCTGGAGCAAGTTCATCGGCTTTCGGCTGAAGGTTACGACTTGGCCCACTTCTGCGGTGAATTTGTCCGGTACGTTCGGAACTTGATGATTGCTCGAAGCTGCGGCGGCAGCAGCCCGCTGATCCAGGGGCCGAAACAGGAACGTGAAGAGGTGGCGAATCTCGCCGGACAATTTCGCGAAGAAGATCTCGCCCGTTGGTTCCAGGTTCTGCTTCGCACTCAGGGCGAGCTTCGATATTCTCTCCATCCGCGTTTCCACTTGGAAATGGGGCTGATGAAGTTGGTTCATGCCCGCAAGCTGGTAGCGATTGAAAGCTTGCTGGCCGGGTTGGAATCGGGAAACTTCCCAGTTCGTCCATCGGCGGGAGGGCCAACGGCCGCACCCGCTCCCGGAATTGCGCCAGGAGCAACGGGCATGCCTTCGCCCCGGCTAACTTCAGCGGCTCCGGTATCGGCGCCTTTATCACCGCGTGCTACGACGCCTCCCGTTGAACCGGATGCGGCCCTGCCTGCACCCCTTCGTAAGACGCTGGAACCCCAGGCGACCGCCGTCCGCACGGCGCCGGCTCTCCAGGCAGAATCCAGTCCCGTCACCTCCGGCGGTGATTCGCAGCTCGATGCCATCAGGGCCGAACTGTTTTCGCAGTCCAAATTTCTTGGAAGCTGCCTGAATCCATTGGCCGGTTGGCGCTATGAGAATGGAGAAGTTCACCTCTTCTTCTCGCGGGAGGGCTCGTGGGCAATCGACCTTATCAAGAGCCGTGAACATATGGAGAAACTGGCCGCGGCCTGCCAGAAGGTGCTCGGACAGCCTGTCCGGATCTATGTTAAACTCGGACAGGAAGGAGCAACCACCACGGCAACCCCAAGCGCCCAGGAACGGGCCAGGAGTGACGCAGCGGTTGAAGCATTCCGGAGAAGGTTTGATGGCTCTTTGATGGATGTGACAGACTTAACCCGGGAGTAAGCCATGAAAAATCTGCAACAAATGCAGCAGATTATGAAGCAGGTCCAGCAGTTGCAGGAACAACTGCAAAAGCAACTGGATGATCTGGTGTTGGAGTCCTCCGCTGGGGGTGGCATGGTGACGGTAAAGATGAACGGCCAGAAGAATCTGGTGGCCGTGCAGATTGATCCGGAAGTTTTCAACTCCAAAGATGCCGAAATGCTTCAGGATTTGATTCAGGCGGCCGTCAATGAGGCTGCCCGCCGCGTGGATGAGCAACTGGCCAGCCGCGTTGGCAACCTCGCCGGTGGGTTGAATATTCCCGGTATGACTTAACCGGCTGGGAGATTGCTGGTGTCCAGGCTAGCGCCGTTGGATCGACAATGACGAGCGGGTCGGGCCTTGTTTGAGGCTGCTCCTGCGTGAGCGCCGGGTGGATCATGACCCGCTGGGCCGTGCTTCGCGTCTGTGATGGGATTGTAATTTCTCCTCCTGTAAGTTTGTGCTGAAATCCCCTCGCCTTTTTCTGTCCACTTAAAAGGGACGAACGGTATGAAGGACTTTGCGGCCCCTCTGGCCAACTTGATCGATGAGTTGAAACGGCTTCCTGGCATCGGACAGAAGTCCGCGCAACGAATAGCCTTTCACATTGAGCGCTCGCCCCGCGAAGATGCAGGGCGGCTGGCCCAGGCCATCCTCGAAGCCAAGGACAAGATTCGCCTCTGCAGCGTCTGTAACAACCTTACTGAACAAGATCCGTGCGAGTACTGCGCCAACTCTTCCCGCGACCGTTCTGTGATCTGTGTGGTGGAAACACCTTACAACGTAGTGGGCGTGGAAAAGACGCGCGAATTTCACGGCCTTTACCACGTGCTGCACGGCGCCCTGTCTCCCTTACAGGGCGTCGGGCCCGAGCAACTGAAGTTGAAAAGCCTGATTGAGCGGCTAAGGAACGGTGAAGTAAAGGAGATCATCGTTGCCACCAACCCCAATGTCGAAGGCGAGGCCACTGCCATTTATCTTTCCAAACTCATCAAGCCCCTGGGCGTGCGGGTCACACGGATCGCCATGGGCATTCCGGTGGGATCGGAACTGGAATTCGCCGATGAAGTGACGATGCTGAAAGCCATGGAAGGCCGCCGCGAGATATAGCCGCCGGTCCCAGGTCAAAAATGCTTAAACAGGTGAGCCACCTTCTGCCCGGCCTCTTGCGTGTAGTGGACGGTGACCCGTTCGCCCTTCTTCGCGGAGGTTTCAGAAAAGTTTTCGACTTTTTTGCCCGTATCCACCATGGCCCGGTCAGCAACGTGGTAAGTGTGCAGTGTCCCGTCTTTACTCTTAACCACGATGGTATGGGAGGTGGTATCGACTTTCTGGATGGTTCCGTCCAGAGTTTTCATAGAGGTCTTGCCGATGTGCTCCACGTCCGTGGCCGTGGCATGTTCGCCCTCGCCGGCATAGCGGACCACCACGTGATCGCCCTCATGAGCAATGTGATCCGTGGCATGCGTCGCGTCCTTAAGATCGTGGACCGTGGTTTTGTCCGTGTACTTGATGGTGTGTTCCGTGCCATCTTCCGCTTTAATAACCATGGTCTTGGTTTTGGAATCGATCTTTTCAACCTCGCCCGCCACAGCGTGATCGGCGGCCTGGAGGCGTGAGTTCTTGAGCAAAGGATGAGTCTTGGGAGTAGCCGCTGTGGCCAAGGCCGTAGCAAGCAGAATCAGTGCTGAACTCCGAGCCGTATTAATCAACATGGATAAGTCTCCATTCCCGTCCGGTCTCCGGACGATCCCTGCTAATGACACTTCTTATTCTAGCTTCGCGCCCCTGTTTTGTCATCCCGCTGGCGGCGAGCAGCGCGAGGTGATCCGCCACCAGTGTTGTGGCCGGGCGATGATAAGTGGTTCCCGAAGGCAGTTCTTGAAAGTGAGAGCTATCGTTTGCCAGCTTTGTAACAACCGAGCACCCGCAGGAAATTGGTGACTTCACGAAGATGGTTCAAAGCGTTCTGGCACTTCTTCTCCTTCACATTGCCAGCAAAATCCAGGTGGAAGAAATACTCCCAGGGACGGCCGCGCAAGGGCCGGGATTCCATTTTGGTCAAATCAATATCCCGAAGCGCAAAAACGCTGAGGCACTTGAACAGGGCTCCGGGGACATTCGCCGTGGAAAAAACGATTGACACTTTGTTGGCGCCCGGTGGGACTGCCTCCTGGCGTGAGAGCAACAAGAATCGAGTGTAATTCTCCTGATGATCTTCGAGGCCGGTCTGCAATATCTTTCCGCCGTAAACCTGGGCGGCAATCTTCGAGGCGATGGCCGCGGCTCCTGGAATCTTTTTTTCGCCGAGCATTTTGACGCTGCCCGCTGTGTCGTAATACCGGATTTTCTCGACGTTGGGATGTTGCTTGAAAAAGCGGGTACATTGGGCAAGGGCCACTGGATGTGAATAAACTTGGCGCAGATTCTTGAGCGACGTTCCGGGAAAGGCAATCAGGTTGTGGACGATGCGAAGGTTGACTTCAGCAATGATGTGCAACCGGTGGGCGACGAGCAGATCGTAATTCTCGTAGACCGATCCCGCCAGGGTGTTTTCAACGGGCGCCAGGCAATATTTAGCTCTCCCTTTGGCAACGGCTTCGAAAATAGCAAGAAAAGTTTCCCTCGGCAGAACCTTGACGTTCTTGCCAAGAAGCGTATAGGCCGCTTCCTCACTGAATGCGCCGCGCTCGCCCTGAATTGCCACAACCGGATCCTGCATTTTCTCCTGGCGCTTCCCTTTCGCGCGAAATAGAATTCCATCGGAAGACAGCATGGGCGGTTTAATTTCCGCGTTCATGCCTGCTGCTGGCAAATTCAGTTCCACCTCGATCCAATAACCCTCTGAAAAAGAAATCCGCGTAGTTGCCGGCCAGCTCATCCTGCACCACGCCGCCGCCCGGCCGGTACCATTGGTAGAGCCAGTTCACCATGCCGAGAAGCGCGAAAGCCGCCAGCCGGGAGGAAACCAGCGGCGGGCCTCCGGCTTGGTGTTGCACTTCTTCGATCAGCTTTTCCAAAAACTGAATATACTGCCTTTTCCGCGCATTGATCTTCTCCCGAAGCTCTCCCTTCACCGAGCGGTTTTCGTGCAGGATTACCGTAATCTCCATATCGCGCGCGCGCACAATCAGGTCAATATGCCCAACGATCACCCGTCGAAGCTTTTCGCGAGGGTCTGTGATCGATTCGATTTTGTTGAGCACCGCCTCCTGCAAAATATCCATGCCATAATTCATAATCTCGAACAGAAGCCGGTCCTTGCTGCCGACATGATGATATAGCCCCGCCTTAGTCAACCCTACCGCGTCCGCGATATCCTGCATGGAAGCGCCGTCAAAGCCCTTCTCATAGAAAACCCGCGCCGCAATGCGGCAAATATCGCGTAGCTTACGCTGAGATTCGGCAGTCTGGTTCATGCCAGCGAGATTATCACAAACCCCAAAGAGAAAACACGGGGACGCTGGCAGAGGCAGAACGCTTCCGGATGCAATCGAGGGAAGCAAATAAATTGTCATCCCCTCGGGTGGCGCATACGTGCCGATCTGTCGCATCTATGCGCCATTTCCTGTCCCAGGGGCGCTTACATCGCAAAGAGCGCGCAACGTAGGCGCCCCCCGCGATGGCTAGCGCTTGAAGATGTCCAGATGCTCCAGCATGGATATTCTCTTGGCAGCAGTCATAACGCCTTGGAATACCTTGAAGTCTCTGCACGCCTTGAAGACGGTGAAGCGGCTGGTGTAGACAGCCTTGGTGATGGGGTCGGCGAATTTCCACTTACCCCCAGCCTTGAGCTTTCCCGCGAGCCCGTTGGCCCTCAGAAAGTAGCAAATCCAGGCAATCAGATATCTGTTTTCGGACTCCCTCTTGCACAGGGGCTCAAGAAATCGGACAAGGTGGTCCGAAATGTCGTTTGCGTGGTGTTTCCCAAAAGGCGAACGCAGAGCCGACTCGATGATGGCTAGAACCTTCGGAAATGCCTTCGTTCTAAGGTTGGCTAGCATCAGGAGAAGGCTGAGGACTTGCGGAAGCCGTCGTGAGTGGAGCCCTATGCGGAGCTTGTACTTCTTAGTTATCATGTCGGCCAGGAAGCGGTCGATGACGCCACACCCGGGATTGTCCCGGTCTATTCTTACTACCGAAAGACACACCTCCCGAAACCGCTTGAACCGGTACGAGGACGTGGGGCGCGGATTCGCAGCGTGATATTGAGAGACCCAGCTTCTGAATAATCCGTCGGGAACTGCATGGCATTCAGTCTTGTCGTCGTTCAACTCCAGCCGGTATTCCTTAAGTGCCGATTGGAGATTCTTGATTACCGTTCTCCCATCTTCCTCCTCTTTTGCCAAAATCCTGTAGTCATCCTTGAATCTGACGACCACAACATCGTCAGTCAGACTTTTCGACAACACGCGGTCAACACCGGACAGCACGACCTCGGCAATTAGATCAGACACCGCCGGGCCTATCGGAACCCCATTTGTGCAGCCGTCGTTGGCGTATTGAAATAGTTTGTCGAGCCTATTGCCAAAGAACTTGTAACTGTGCCGGTTTTCCGGTTTTCGGATAAACTTCTTGCCGTGGATCGCCCACGGAATACTGTGAGTGTAGATAGACGGGTAAAAGTTTTTGATGTCTGTCTTGAAGATACATCTGAAACGATACGAAATGGCGGCAAGATCATTCTCTGCCATTTCGATAAACTCGTAGATCAATCGCCCGCTCCGAAGAGGTCCCACAAGTCCTGGTCGCCTCGAGGAGAGCGGAATGGGAAAACTGTATGAGACCACCTGGTTCTTGGGATGGAATATGCACTTCAGGAGCGCTTTCCAGTTCCTCGCTATTGTATTCGCAATATCGGAGTGAATTTCGGGATCGATGATCCCAAAGGCCCTGTCAGTAAGCTCTGTTTTCGGAAAGTGAATTTGCAGGTACTCCGATGTTTTGGGAGGAAACTTCTTCGCGGTGTGCGGACAGTACACCTTCCCGAAGGAAGGGTACGAAGTGACGACGAAGCATGGGGGAAGAACGTAGCACTCGGGGAAGTATCCCACCGTGGCAAGCCACCTGTAGACCGCCGGACGCTTAAGCTGCATCGCTAGCTTGGCTGTTTTTCTGAAGTGTTCTTCTGGTGGAGATTTCATGTGGTCACCGTTGGTGTCTTGGTTCAGCGTGAAGAGGAGCAAGCCACGGTCAGGTTTTTTTGACCGTGGGGTTTTGCTCAGCCACGATATTGCTCTGGCAACCGCACGTAACCGATCTGAATCGGGCATCCCGCCGCGACCGTGTGATTCAGGGCGAAGTGATTATAGCTCGGCTGGCGCCTCTGAACGCTAGTCGTTCCCGCTGGCTGGTGCAGAGCGTCGTGTTTCACGCTCTGCGATTTCCCGATGGGACCTGTTTGAAGCGAGCCGATGCAAGCGGTACAATGCAGGCTCGAGGTGTGAAACATGACCGCTCCCGTCATCGTGCGCGATCCGGAGATTCTAGGGGGAATCCCCTGCTTTCGCGGCACTCGTGTTCCATTTCAAAACCTGCTGGACTACCTTGAAGCCGGCGATACCCTCGACAAGTTCCTGGAGCAGTTCCCGACGGTTACCCGTGAAATGGCCATCGAAGCGCTTGAGACCGCAAAGGACTCGCTCCTGGCGAGGATCGAGTGAAGATTCTGCTGGATGAATGCTTGCCCAAGGACCTCCGGAAACATCTCCTTGAGCATGATTGTGAGACGGTACCCAGGGCGGGTTTCTCTGGTAAGGCGAATGGCGAGCTGCTTGCGCTGGCGGAACGATCGGGCTGGCAGGTTCTATTGACGATGGACCAAGGCATGCCTTATCAGCAGAACCTCGCGGGCCGAACCATTTCGCTCGTAATAATTCATGCGCAATCAAACCGCCTGCCTGACCTGCTGCTTCATGTGCCCGCGGTCCTGACGGCCCTGCGCTCCATCAAGCGGGGCCAAGCGGTTCGTATCGGTTGAGTATCGCAGCGGGCCACGGTCAGCGTTTTTCTGACCGTGGCTACCGGCCCACGGAGCTGAAAGGAAAGGGCAGGGCAGGACACAGGCCATGCTCGCCGGCGGGGGCCGTCTTACCACTCAACAATGGCCTTGCGAAAGTTCTCGCTCTGGGCGAGCCAGACCGGATAATTTTCTGCCACTTCGCTATAGGTGACGCGGTGCGTGATCCACCGTTCTACGTCTATTACTCCAGACTCGAGCAACCGGATCACGCGCCGGAAGTTCCGGGCCGTGGCGTTGCGGCTGGAAAGCAGAGTGGTTTCACGGAGGTGGAAGGCAGGATCGTTGAATTTGATTTCACCGGGGAACAACCCGACAAAAACCAGCTTCCCGCCATGCGTCATGAATTCGAGCGCACCCAGCATCGACTTTGGATTACCCGTGCAATCGAACACTATCGCCGGCAATTCGCCGCCTTTCAACTCGCGGAGGACGGCAAGCGGTTCATGGCGGGCGTCGATGCAATTCGGAATTTTCAGGGTCTTCCGGCAATAGTTGAGTCTTGCTTCGTTCACGTCCACGACGGAAACTTCCAGTCCTGCCAGCCTCACGAATTCAAGCACGGCGAGGCCGATCGGTCCTACGCCCAGAATGAGGATGTCGTCTTCCGGCTTGAGATCGGCGCGTTCGACGGCGTGAGCGCCAATGGAAAGCATTTCTACCAACGCCAATTGATCGAACGACAACCACTCTGACCGGTGCAGTTTGTGGAGCGGCAGGACGAACCGCTCCCTCATTCCACCATCGGTTGAAACGCCGAGCACTTTCAGGTTCACGCAACAGTTGGTGAGTCCGCGCCGGCAGGATTTGCAATGCCCGCAATGAAGATACGGTTCGACCGAGCAACGGTCTCGCGCCGCCAATCCAAAGGGGTTTTCGCCAGCTTCGAGGATTTCCACACTCAACTCATGCCCCAAAATCCTCGGATAATTGAAGAACGGCTGCTTCCCTTCATAAGCGTGCAAGTCCGTTCCGCAAACGCCCACCCGCCGGACCTCGACCAGCGCTTCGCCCGCTCCCGGCGCGGCTGGCGGGTCTATCTCCGTCATGCGGAACTGGCCGGGCTGGTCTAGATATACCGCCTTCACTTAAGTCCTCCCCTACGATCGACGTGAAAGTGCGATGCTAATGGTCCGGTTTGATTGCTGTCAAGGCAAAACGAAGGAAGTGGCGCAGCGCAGCGAAGCCGCAAGCAAAACATGCTAAAGAAACACCAGCCGCTACGGTAGATGATTGCCCCTTGCGAACCTGGTGCTGATGCGCCTTGCAGAGTGCGAACCGAAAAACGTTTGTTCAAAAAGCAAGAAATTACGACCTTGCATTGCAGAGTTATTCTGTAACCCGGCGTCTCGATGGGTCGCATGCGTTCAAATCCTTGCCTTCTCACCGGCTATCAACCAAACGCGGCCGATTCTGAGGATCAGTTGCTGTGGGGTCATGGAACAAGCCGGCAAGGCGCAGAGTTAGAACGGATGTTCACCCCTCACTTTTTAATCAACTCATTTAATATCATGGTGTTTCTGCCATTATCGACGCTCAGCCGTAGACATGCAGCGGAGGGATGGACGCCTTTTCCCTTGACGCTAACGCTGTCCCGTACTATCCTGGGTCTGCCTGTGCAAGGACTTGATTCAAGGGAGGTTGCGTGTAGACACGCGCAAAACGCGCCCCGTGTGAACCTAACCACCAAGAATTCAATGACTTTCCCCTCAGAGAGCCCTTAGACCTCAAGGTGAACATCCGCTAGAACGCGGACGTCGTTCCGGGGGAAACCGCTGGCCTCAATGGGGATTGCTTTTCGAGGCAGAAATATAACTTAGATACGCTACAAGTGCCTTCAATTCCTCAGCGCTCAGGGACACCGGTGGCATTCCACCTTGTTGCATGCGGGCGGTGGGATGCTTCAGCGTTTTGGTTAGGAGGGCAGGGGCGATGGTCTTGCCAGTACCCGCAAGCGCAGAGGCTGCTGCTGTACCTGCGACGCCATCGGTCCCGTGACAGTCAGCGCATCCGTGTGCTTTGAAAATCAATTTGCCTTTGGACTCAAGTTTGTTCATCGGAGGTCCGGCTGTCGCACTTGGTTTCGCTTTAGCGGGCGCAGGTGAGGATGACCCGGAAGCCGGGGGTGCCGCTGGAGAGGCGGCCTTCGACGGTCCGGCTGTTGTACCTGGCTTCGCTTTAGCGGGCGCAGGTGAGGACGACCCGGAAGCGGGTGCTGTCGCTGCAGAAATGCTTATGTGCAACTCAAGTGGAATAACAACCGTTGAGGACGACACGGAAGCGGGGGGTGTCGCTGCAGAGGCGGCCTTCGACGGTCCAGCTGCTGCACCTGGTTTCGCTTTGGCTGGCGCAGGTGAGGACGACCTAGATGCCGGGGGTGCCGCTGCAGAGGCGGCCGATTTTCCCCCGAGGCTGCTCACATAGGAAACCAGAGCTTTCATATCAGCAGCATTCAAAGTCAGAGGGACCATGCCGGCAGCTTTCATCTTGGCAGTCGGCGCTTCCAGAAGTGCTGTCAATTTAGCTGGCGGATACTGACTGGAAATATGAGTCAGTGCTGGCCCAGAGCCGCCACCTCCGCTCTTTCCGTGGCATCCACTGCAGCGTTGAGAATCGAAAATGCCCTTCCCCCGGGCCGCAGTTGTAGCGCCTGCCGAACTTCCAGTTCGTGCTTTCGATGGTCCTGCTGCTGCACGTGGTTTCGCTTTAGCTGGCGCACGTGAGGACGACCCGGAAGCCTGGGGTGCCGCGGCTTTCGACGGTCCGGCTGTCGCACCTGGTGCCGCTTTAGCTGGCGCGGGTGAGGACGAACCGGAAGCGAACGAAGTTAACGCAACGCCCCCAGTCCACATTTTCAGGTGATCTACTTCGGAAACGTTGTGAACCATATCGTGGCAACCGCTCGAAATGCACGATACTTGATTCGACTCGAGCGAAGCTAGAGGCGGCATGTGCGCGAGATTTTCCTCAAAGTCGCGGGTGCCCGCATGGCAGTGCAGGCACTGCAGGTTGCTGTACCCTCCGGGTATATGGTTTGTCTTGGTTGACGTGCTCACGTACTGCATATAAAAGTTCCATAGGCCTCTGATCTTGTCCTTCAAAGGGCCGTAGATGGCGTAGTCGGTGTGGCAGGTGTAACAGGCCTTGTCTGGCGGCACGAGGTGATTCTGAAAATGGTGCGCAGGGATGTAATTCGGATTCAGCAAGTAGAGACTTTTTCCGTGCTTTTTATGGCACGAAATGCAGAATCGAGTCTGCTCAGAACGTTGGTTTTGAAAGGACATGCCCGTGCCAATGCACAGCGCCGGAAGAGCGCACAGGCCTACAAAGGCGAGAATCTTGCCCGTGGCTCCCGCAGTGATCGAGGAGCGCACGAGAAACACCGCGGCCAGCACGATCGTCACTACGATCAATGCAATGAGGATTCCAGTTGACCCAAACACAACTCCTCCTTGCCACGCGCTCGCTGGAATCAGCAGCGGAACGCCGCCGGACGTGCCGCCAAGCCCCTACTTCTTGTGGCCTAGCTCGCGGATGTGGGCGACGAACTGCTTGATCGCGACTCCCTCAATGTCTTCTCGTAGCTGGGCATTTTGTTCTTGCCCTTCGTCGTGATCTCAATCAGTTCCTCATCGGTTTCCGTCTGCGCTTCAGACGTCGCGAAACCGGGCGCCCTAGGTTTCTTGCCACGGACGTGTGGCCATGAAAGGTATCCGACGGTGGTTCCCGTGCGACTTGACTCCCGGCCGGGGCGCCGACGACATCGGAAGTTAGTTGTCCGTCCTCGCATTTCATCCATGCTTCTCGGCGGGTGGGGAAACAGCGAAGACCAGCGACATTAGATAGACCACAATTCCCAGCACTATTAAGATTGCACCAACAAAGACAAAGAGCACAAACGCGAGTGGATGAAACCACAGGACGCTCACAATTTCCACGAGCAGGCCCAGAATAATCAACCCGCTCGAAATTTGCAGGAACCGCCGGATTCCGATCGTACGGAGTTTCATTGACCGGGCCTCCACATTTTCAGGTGACCTACTTCGGAGGCGTTGTGAACGGTGATGAGCGCCTCCCACGGGACCCGCTCACCCTCTCAATAGTTCAGCCACAAAGCGATATACACTGAGTTGTTTGCCGAAGCACTCCGGCCAAATCCGTCATAATTGTGGCTCGCACCGTTAAATTCCGTATATGCGGTGTACGCGGCTGATAGATCAATGTTCTGCGTTGGCCAGAACCCAGCTTGACCGATAAAGCCGCTGCTATTGGGGCTGCCCAGCAAACTGCCGGTCACGGGAGCGGGCGCAAACAGAATTGGATCGGCGCTACCAGTGGTGGAAAACGCGGCAAGCGTGAACGTATAGCGGCTCCGAAGGTGATAAGTAGCATCCGCCCGAAACGTGTTCAGGTGATGCAATGGTTCGGCTGCGACGCCGGCAGCAAACGTGCCGTCCAGGTTAGATGTTTCATGAATATAAGTCGTGTGGAGAGTCAGTAGATTGACGCCAAAGGGGCGTTCGTACTGAAGATCAATAGAGGGGTCCGCATACGTATCGCGCATGCCCGTAACTCCACCCGGAACCGAGCTCACGTAAATGCCATAGGTTCCAACCTCCAGATAGTTCAGTCCCCACGTTTGCTGCCATGCCAGACGCCAGTAAGGCGCAACGCCATGAATGTTGAATGCAAAATTGGTACCGGTCAGAGGCTGCGGACCCCCAGCATGTTCCGAGCGATACAGGGTGAAATCCGCATACAAATGGTCATTCCACATTGTGTATGCACCGAGACCAGCAACATCCTGAGCGAGCGCTCCGGCTATAAGTGGCCGAGCGCCTGGTGAGGGAGCATTATTGGGGGACAACCACGGATACCCCCAGGACGGTGTACTGTTCCAGACATCCTCTACCGTCGGGCTATTGTTCAGGGTAAGCCCATATAACAAGTCTTTCGAACCCAAAGTGGTGTGCTTGGCATAACGGATGTCCGTATTGTCCAGCGTTATATGATCTGACTGATGGGAATAGGTTGCTTGGACCATCCCCCCAAGATGGGACGACATTTCACCTGCCAAGAAGAGACTAAATGCCTGGGGAAACTCTGCATTCCCGTTTTGTGCGCCGGAGACGGCTGTATTCGTTGCAGTATCGCTGAGAAGGAGCATGACCGATATCGGAAAATATCGGCTTATCTTCAAGTCTTTATCCCCGATGGTCGTGTCAGCCTTTTTGTCCGTAAGCGTGTAGCCATCGAGCTTGAATTTGCGTCCGAACGCAGTTAGCTCAGGTGGATTACTGTGACATACGCTGCACTTAAGTCCGGTTTGCCGGGTGAAGCTTGGAACAGCCTGTGCGTCGGGACACAAACTCACTATAAAAACTAGGAGAACTAGACCGCCCATTGGCGTGCAGGCCAACCTAGCTCGCTTCATGTGTATCGTCCTCAGACCAGCGTGTTGGATCTGTAACAATCTCATGATCGCGTGGACATTTCGCCATGCCGTCCTTATGGTACGGCCCAGCCGCCAAATTCGAGCGGATGTTCACCTTGAGGTCTAAGGGCTCTCTGAGGGGAAAGTCATTGAATTCTTGGTGGTTAGGTTCACACGGGGCGCGTTTTGCGCGTGTCTACACGCAACCTCCCTTGAATCAAGTCCTTGCACAGGCAGACCCAGGATAGTACGGGACAGCGTTAGCGTCAAGGGAAAAGGCGTCCATCCCTCCGCTGCATGTCTACGGCTGAGCGTCGATAATGGCAGAAACACCATAATATTAAATGAGTTGATTAAAAAGTGAGGGGTGAACATCCGTTATATTCCGTAAATTTACGATGCATCGTTCGGCAGGATTGTGGAGAGACGAGAGAAATGTGTGGCGTCTTGCCACAGTCGGCGAAACAGAGGGAGAGCGGCGATAGCATGTGGCCCACGGCGTTTAGCCGTGGCGTAGAGTTGCGGAATTCCTTTCTTAAGCCCCGTTAGGAGCGACATTATTCCCGCACATGATGCCGCTCCCGACGGGGCTTGGATGTCTGCGCTTTCCTCTTTTTTTCTTTCCCCGGCTTGCGCCGTGGGCCATAGGATGACGTCCGCCAAGGCGGACTTTACCGTAGTTCCAAGCCCTATTTCAACGCCTATGGGCAGAGCGGATAGCGCAGCGCAGCAAAGCCGCAAGCAAAACATGCTAAAGAAACACCAGCCGCTACGGTAGATGATTGCCCCTTGCGAACCTGGTGCTGATGCGCGTTGCAGAGCGCAAACCGCAAACCGGAAAATGTTTATTAAAAGAGTAAGAAATTACGAGCTTGCAACACGGTGGGCTGTAGGGGCAATCCCCGCGGCGACCCCGCCCGTAGAGCGGTTTCTCCTTCGGGGAGGTTTCAGCGCCGCTGTTTCCGCCGGCGACCGGAAGGCTTGCGTTGCTGTGAGGCCCGGGCCACTGCGATCTTCTTCAGCCTTCTTTGGACAGCGTCGCTGGTCAACTCGCGTAGCGCGTTGGAGGCAATCCATCGGGCAGCGGGAAAATTCACATCCCGGATTTGCTTGGCGGCTCTGATCGCAGCCCGGTTCAGCCTTAAATTGCGCTTGCCAATCTGCCGCAATGCCCAGTTGACGGCCTTCTTCACGAAATTGCGGGAATCATTGCACTCATCCCAAATGTTGGGAAGAAATGCGTGGAATGCCGAATCCGCAGCCAGCTTGTCGTGAACGGCCAGCGTAGCCATCAGAGCGAAGCCGGCCCTTTTCACAAACTCTTCTGGGCGGCGGCTCCATTCCCTTGCCTTTTCATAGGCAAACGGCGTCCGGTCAAACAGGTTCCCGCAACACGCATCGCAAATGTCCCACGAGTCAAAGTCCGCGGCCCATCGCTCCATTTGGGTCTCAGACACTTTACAAGCATCATCCACGAAAGCAGCCAGAATTCGGGCTTCGTGGATTGCCGATTCCCAAAGTCTCCCGGCAAGCTCGTGGTCTTTTCCGGTTTCGCTTGCAAGTTTTCGCAGAACCGGGATGGAAATTCCCAGCGCGTGCTGGGTTGGAATTCCAAATTGCGACATGCCGGCCCGGGTCTGGGGATTGGCAAGCGATTTCAGCTTCCTCATCAATCGAGAAAATTGGCGGAACGGACTTAAAGGAGCTTTTGTTGGATGGTGCTCATTCTCCCGGCTCATCTTGGGCCCGGTTCAGTTTGAGCTTGCCATTGTGTGAACGCAAGGGATGTCTGAAGTTCTGCTTAATCTGACACCCGCCAGCCTTGTCCACTCCCCTGGCGGGAAAGGATGGCGCGAAGCGGCGGGTGAAAGGCGGTCAAGATGCAGAGTTGTTGGCTGCCGGCGTGTCTTGCTTGTGAAAGACAAGGTGCAAAGTCTTGGAGCCGCCCGAAGTCTTCACGGTGCGGTCAACCTTAAGAGTTTGCCCGTCCTTGGACAACTTCCAGCCGTCTTTCAGTCGAATCTGGCTGCCTGTCCGGTCAGAATCATCGTTTCCCACCAATGAGAGTTTTAACTGTTTGCCGTCCTTTGACCAGTTGGCTCTCGAGGTCGCATTGCTCTGCGCGGTGCCACCCAGCTTGGCGGTGGAATTAGTGCCATCCAGCTTGTAGACGGCACGGCTTGGATAAAGCGCGAAGGCCGCGGCGCCCTCGGGTTTTCTGCTGTGGTGTTGGCGGCCTATTCCACCACCGCCGCCTGGCATTCCTCCGCCTGGCATTCCTTCGCCCATCGGCCCTCTGCCCATGCCTCCGGGCATCCCCATGCCTCCGACTCGTGGCATGCCCATGCCGCCTCCCATACCGCCGGGATAACCACCCGGCGTGCCCGGATAAGGACCTGCCGTTCCGGTCCCCTGTCCACCACCAGAGTTGGGCCCATTTCGACCATTAGGTCCGTTAGGAACCCGGGCCATCGGCCGCAGGTCGCCCTTCAGAGTGGTTTGCACCCCAAGCTGTTGCTCGGTCTGCTTGATGTTCATGCTGTAACTCTCAAGACCTTGCGGCAGATTTTTGGTCTGGCCTGTATCCAGGACCCAGTTGCCTGAAAAGTCTACGGGTTTTGGCGGGGTTTTCGCATAGAGAAACGTCCCTGTGAATGCTACTGCTAAACAAAACATCAGATTTTTCTTCATTTCAGCCTCCACCCCCAAACTGTTCTTAGCATTTTGCGTCCTTATAAAAGGTTCGTTGCAGTTATCCTGCCCTGGTCTGATTGGATGGAGGAAATAGGAAGGGAGTTTGCTTCACCTTGTAAATTTCAAGTAAATTTTCCACGCCTCGCAAGGTTACTCTTGGAGGAAAGGAGTCGCCTTCAGGTTGGAGACTGCGATGCCCCGCCCGGAGACAACGGAGCGGGAGCGGCGAAATACGCCGCTGGCCAGCGATCCAGCAATCTGACCCGCCGCCAAGTTGCGGGTAGTGGTGCAGTTTGCTGTAGCGGCGCTCGGAGCTTGCCCTGACAGGGAGCGCCGAAACCCGTTAAGAATTCAAGTTCGGCGGTCGCAGACCGCCGCTACAGCAGCCAAATTGTACCGCCGCCAAGTTGCGAATTCAATTGACGGCACTTCTCGTGAGTGACAGAATCGTGGTTTGAAGCGAAAATCATGAGAGAGGGCCTTTGATGAGGTTTGACGCAGATTACAGACCAGACCCGCGCTTTTCAGCCAAGTTGACCGGCAGGACGGGTCTCGAACCATGAACAAGAGAATGCTGAAGTTTGGAATTGGGATCGGAATCGTGCTGGCGGTGGTTGCATACGAGGCAATCTCAGGGTTTCAACAGAACGAGGTCTATTACGTCACTGTGAACGAAATCCTGGCGGGCAAGTCTCGGCACCAACGAGTTCGGGTGGGGGGAGTTGTGGCCCCTGGATCGATTGAACGGCGGGGTGACACCTTGAAATTTAAGCTGGCGCAAGGCGCGGAAATCCTGCCGGTGCTTTACGTTGGGACGGACACGCTGCCTGACACCTTCAAGGATGGCTCGCAGGCGATCGTCGAAGGGAGCTACTTCGCCGACGGCATGTTCCGCGCAAGCGAAATCCAGGCAAAATGTGCATCCAAATATCAAGTGGCGCCGCCTGGACCGAAGTCGGCAAGCCGCGTTGCTACGGAGCCTATCGAAAGGCCGATGAAGGGTTTTTAGTATTACTCTGTTAAGTCGTTGGCAGCACCGTCAGGGCATGGCTTCAGCCATGCCGTTGGCGGTGGTCCCGAGATTCGGGCTTTAGCCCCTGAGGCCCTCAGCGGCTAAAGCCGCTTCTCCTTGCCTTGGGATTTGGCATGGCTGAAGCCATGCCCTGACGGTGCCTGATTCAACCTAACAAAGTAATATTAGCCGTTTTCCCGGACCAGGGTAGACTTAGGAAACCGCATGATGGACCAAGTCGGAAGCGTTGGATTGATCGCCGCGCTGGCTTTCGGAATTTACGCGGTGATTGCCGGTATTGCCGGCGGCAAATCCCGAAGCCTGCGCATCACGCGCAGCGCGGAACGCGCGACGCTGGGCTTTTTTGTGATGATCACGGTCTCCGTGATCGCTCTTGAGTTTCTGATCCTAACCAACAACTTTCACGCTGCTTACGTCGCCGAGCACTCGAATCGCGACCTCCCCATTTATTACAAGATTCCAGTTCTTTGGTCCGGGCAGGAAGGCTCGCTGCTTTTCTGGACTTGGTTGCTTTCGATTTATGGTGGATTGGCTGTATTTTTGAACCGCAATAAGAACCGCCAGCTCATGCCCTGGGTGGTTTCTTTCATCATGGGTGTGGGCGTTTTCTTCACGGGGCTCACCACCTTTGTCGCCAATCCTTTTAACAAACTTTCGCTGGCCGAAGCCGGCAAGCTGATCCCTTTCACTGCTCCCGATGGCAATGGCCTGAATCCCGCGCTGCAATACCCCTCGATGGTCATTCATCCGCCCATGCTCTACCTGGGCTATGTGGGCATGGTGGTTCCCTTTGCTTTTGGGATGTCGGCGCTGGTCACCAAGCAGCTCGGTGACAACTGGATTCGTACCACGCGGCGTTGGATGATGGTCCCTTGGATGTTTCTGGGTTTCGGCATCATCCTGGGCGGGCATTGGGCTTACGACGTGCTCGGCTGGGGTGGGTACTGGGCCTGGGACCCGGTGGAGAACGCCTCGCTGCTCCCCTGGCTCGCCGGAACGGCTTTCCTGCATTCGGTGATGGTGCAGGAAAAGCGCGGGATGTTGAAAGTTTGGAACGTGGTTCTGGTCATCACCACTTTCTTCCTGAGCATCCTCGGCACTTTCCTCACTCGCAGTGGCATTGTGCAGTCGGTTCACGCCTTTGCGGAGTCGGACATTGGTCCTTATTTCGCCGTGTTTCTCGGCGTTATCCTGGCCGTCTCCTTGACGTTAGTCTTCTTGCGCCTCGAATATTTGAAGAGTGAAAACCGCCTGGATTCGATCGTTTCGCGCGAAAGCGGATTCCTGTTTAATAACTGGATTCTGCTGGCTGCGGTTTTCGCCGTATTGTGGGGCACGATTTTTCCGGTCATCTCCAAGGCCGTCGAGGGCCGAACGATTACTGTGGGACCGCCCTATTTCAATAAAGTCGTCCTCCCGATGGGGATGTTGCTGCTTTTTCTGACCGGGGCGGGACCGCTGCTGGCATGGCGCAAGACTTCCTTTGAAAGCCTCAAGCGCAATTTTACGTTTCCCTTGTCCATCGCCGCGCTCACCGGCGCCATCCTCTTTTTCGCGGGAGTCCATCATCTTTATGCCTGGATGAGCTTGTTTCTGGCTGCTTTTGTGGCAGCGTGTGTGCTCAGCGAATTCTATAAAGGAGCGAGAACCCGTCAACAGACCAGCGGAGAGAACTTCTTCACGGCGATCTATCGCCTGACCATGCGCAACACGCGGCGCTATGGAGGATATGTGATTCACCTCGGCGTTGTGATGCTCTTTATCGGCTGGGCGGGTCTCGCCTTCAAGACGCACGTCAAAGGTCTGATGGGCGAGGGTGATTTGCTCCGCGCCGGGCCCTATTTATTGCGCTGCAACATGCTCACCGGCGGGGACACGCCCAATTACACGTACCAGCAAGCGGATATTACTGTCGTCAAAAATGGCGAGGCTTATACCACACTCACTCCCGAGCGCCGGTTTTACAAGGCCAGCCAGCAGCCGATCAGCCACGTGGCCATCCGGCCCACCCTGTCCCAGGACCTTTACGTGGTGCTGGCGGGCCAGGATCCGGCAAGCGGCAAGGCGGTGATCGAGGTCTTTATTAATCCGCTGGTGCAATGGGTGTGGTTGGGGGGTCTCGTGGTCTTCCTGGGGTCGCTCCTGGCGCTCGTCCCCAGCCGCGTGGAGCGCGAGATGGCCGAAATACGGAAAGCTCAGTCGGCGGCTCTCGAGTTGCGTGATGCGTTGTAGACTTGCGATTTGCACGATTTTCGCCACGCTCTGCGTGGGTTCGATGGGCTTTGCTGCGGTGGCCGCGAGGCCCACGCTAGAATCCATCGGCAATAAGGTCTACTGCCTCTGCGGGTGCGTTACCACCCTGAACCGCTGCCCGCACCTGCCTTCGGAATGCGCGAGCCGTGCGGAGATGGAAGCGTTGATCCGCAAGGATATTCGCGCCGGTAAGACGGAGAAGGCGATCCTGAACGATTTTACGGCGGCTTATGGGGTACGCGTCCTGGCCTCGCCGCCGGCCCACGGCTTCGATCTCGCGGTATGGATTCTGCCTGGGGTTGGTCTGATGGTGGGACTTATTCTGGTGGTGGTTATCGTCAAACGATGGAGACATCGTTCGAATCCGGTTGAGCCGGACGACGAATCTGCTATCGACCCCAAGCTCATGGCGGCGGTGGAAGAGGAAATGAAGAGGCTTACACGTTGAGAACTCCGGCCGGGCCAATCCCGGCCGCACTTGGAAGGCGTTTATGGAGTTGGGAATTGCTTTGGGGATTGCCGTCGTGCTTGCAGTTTTTGTAGTCTATCCCTTGCTTTCCGGCGAGAAGGAAGGAAGGGAAAGTCTGCCGGTTGATGTAACACCGTCCCTTGATCTCAAGCGCCGCCGCATGGTCGTCTACGAAAACCTGCAAGACTTGGAGTTTGAGTTTCAAGCCCGGAAGATCGCCCGCGCGGACTACGAAACCTTGCGGGAAAGCTATAGGACGGAGGCAGCAAGACTCATGCTGGCCTCAAAGGATTTGGAACAAGGCAATGCTGAGGATGTGCTGATTGAGCGCGAGGTCGCTGCCCGCCGCGCCCGCCGCAAGGATCAAATCGCTGAGGCTTATGTCTGCCCCGCTTGCAATTTTCAAAATCCCGTGCCCGTAAAGTTCTGCGGCGAGTGTGGCGCTCCCATTGCAAAACCCAGGATGAAGTGAGTTTTGGCCGGGGGACTATGCCGCGCCCTGGTTTGCCAAACTATGTGATAACTGGGCATGCTCTCTTCGAGATGAAACGGCGCGGCTTGAGTGAAGACGACGTTTGGCGAGTGCTGGATTCGCCGGAGCAGAGATTTGGCGTGGATCCAGGCCGGGTGGCACTCCAATCCCGGGTGATGATGGATGTCATGGAGAAATCACACTTGCTCAGAGTAATTGTGGATGTAGACCGCCAACCACCCGAAGTGGTCACGGTCTACGGACCAGCAAGATTGCCAAGTATTGGAGGATAGAATTTTGAAAGCCAGCTATGACGCGAAAACCGACACTTTCAGCTTGATACTCAAGGAGGATGCGATAGTGGCGGAAAGCGACGAGGATAAGGCCGGAGCCATCCTTGACTACGACGAACGAGGCGATCTGGTTTCCATGGAGATTTTGGATGCTTCGCACCGCGTGACAGAGGCCAGGAAAATGGAATTCCAGATCGCCCGGTAACAAAGGCGCGGCAGGTCTCTTCCAACTCTGTGCGCCACCCAGAGCAAAACAATGTGACAAAAACCAACATAACCAACGGTGGCCTGTGACTGCTAACTCCAATTCCCAGACTTCAAGGCCCAAAGAGTGCTGCTACCGCAATGCATTTACACTACGACCCAAAATCCGGCGGAGGCAGGATGACGCTGGGAGTCAATCCTTTCCGGACCGAAATGGAAGAGCACCAGGCTTCACTTCCGTGCTTCCATTCCGGGCATGAATTGCGCGTGACTCCTAGAATTCACTTGAACTCCCTCTATCAAACTCGCTGCCTACGTGGCCTTTTGCTGGCTTCGTTGTTGGTGGTTTTTATCCCTTCCATCCTTGCGGCTGGAATCACCATTGAAGGCCAAGTCGCCAACGGCACTGAGAATCGCCCTGCCGCTCATCAGCCTGTCGAGTTGCTGCTGCCGCAGGGCGGCATGCAGATGGTGGGGTCCACCAGCACAGATTCTTCCGGTCATTTCTCCTTCGCACAAGCCGGCCTCGACTCCGGCGCTTTTTATCTGCTTCAGGCGCCTTACCAGGGCGTGAACTACCATGTTCCGGTGAAGTTCAACTCCCAGGGCGCGGCAACCGCCGCCATCACCATTTATGACTCAACGCGCGCCGCGCCCGGCCTTCACGTGCGCAAGGCCCGCATTGTGCTACACGCCGATGGCAACACGGTTCACGTGCAGGAGCTGTTCGGCCTGATGAATGAAACCAATCCGCCGCGAGCCTACATCAATCCGCAGGGCACTTTTCTTTTCCACTTGGCTGCTGCCCCCAGCCAGTTGCAAGTCGCCGTTGCCAGCAAGCTCAACATGCCGATTCCGCAGGAACCGCAGGCGGCCGCGACGCCCGGGGATTATTACATCCAATATCCCATCAAGCCCGGCTTAACCGTAGTCATGATCAGCTACGACACGGATTACCCCGGAAACCAATTCAGTTTGGAAGATAGTATTCCTTATCCAATCGACTATATCGAGCTGAACGTCTTGCCCGAAAATCTGGCTTTCGACTCAAAGGTATTCACGCAAGCCGCCGGACAGGACCCGGAAACCGGAGGGAAGCGGTTCGAGGCGGTTCATCTGGCGAGTAATAAGCTGCTGGGAGGCGTCCTAAGCGGGGAGGCGCCGTCCGCGCAATCGAACGGTTCCAGCCAGCCGGATGAAAACGTGAAAATCCTCCCGAACACCATGAGCCGGCTCACGCTCCCCCTGCTCGGTTGCTTTCTTTTGATTATGCTATGGGCGTTGGGAGTCCGGTTGTCCAAGGAGCACGCCGGGGCGAAACAAAATCAGAGCAAGCAGATCGTTCAGAAGCAACTGGAAACCAAGTTGGACCGGTTCTTGAACTCGCTGGCGGGCCTGGATGAGCTTTTCGAGGCAGGCAAAGTGCCGGAGAAGAATTATTGGAAGGAACGCCTAGAAATGAAGGCTCGCATTGTAGCCATCCTGCGGAAAAGCCCGCCCACCCTTCTTGAATCCTATGCCAGCCGACGCTTGCCGCGCTGATTGCGTCCTCGAGGCGCGCCGGGTTTCAAAATACTTTGGTGATTTCGCGGCGCTCAAGGAAGTCTCTTTGCGCGCCGGGCCCGGCGAGGCCATCCTGGTTTATGGGCCGAACGGCGCGGGTAAGACGACTTTGCTGCGCATTATGGCAGGGCTCTCCCGCCCCAGCCGGGGCGAAGTTCTTTTCAGCGGGAAGAGCATTCTCCGCGAATCCGGCCAGGCCAAAAGCGCCATCGGTTTTGTCTCGCACGCCACCTTTCTCTACAGCGGCCTCACCGCGCGCGAAAATCTTCACCTGGCGGGCAAGCTCTTCGACGTGCGCAATCTCGAACCCAGGATTGAAACCATGCTGGAAATGTTTTCTCTCCAGGACCACTCACGCAAACCCGTCCGGGCGCTTTCCCGGGGCTTGCAGCAGCGGGTGACGCTGGCGCGAGCTTTCCTGCACCAACCGCGTTGGTTGATTCTGGACGAACCCTTCACGGGTCTGGATGCGGCGGCTTCAAGTCATCTCGAAAGTCTCCTGCGGAATCTGCGACGCGAGGGCAAAGGTCTGATTTTTTCCACTCACCAGTTTAGCCAGGGCTCATCCATTGCGCTGCGGTTGGTGGCCCTGGAGCGCGGACGAGTCCGATACGATGGACCTCCGGAAAAAACTCCCTCCGGAGAAGCCGCAGCGATGGTTTGAAGCGGAAAGCGAAGAATGCGAAGCCTAAGCCTGATCGGGACTCTTCTCGCCAAAGATATCCGTATTGAATGGCGGCAGCGCGAAACGGTGGCGTCCGTCTGCGTTTTCGGATTGCTGGTGGTATTGATTTTCGACTTTGGATTCCGGCCGGCGGGTGAGGAATCTCTGCGCCTGCTTCCCGGGCTTCTGTGGATCGCTTTTGCCTTTTCCGGAATCCTCAGCTTCAACCGCTCTTTCGAAGCGGAGCGTGAAAACGCCTGCCTGGAGGGCTTATACCTGGCGCCGGTGGATCCCGGCTTGATCTATCTAGCCAAGCTGCTCGCCAACCTGCTCTTCCTCGGCATCGCCGAGAGCGTGATCGTGTTGGCCACGGCCGTCTGGTATAATTTCTCATTCTTGCCGTCGTTCAAATGGTTTGTGCTGATCGTTTTTCTGGGAACGTTTGGCTACGCGGCGGTGGGCGCCACTTTCGCGGCCGTCTCCGCCAACACCCGGATGCGCGAGGTGATGCTGCCCGTTCTCCAGTTCCCGGTAGTATTCCCGCTCTTCGTCGCATCGGTCGAGGCAACCAGCAGAGCCTTGCGGGGAGACTATTCACCGGAAATGTTGGGTTGGATCAAACTGCTGGCGGGATTCGCTGTGATCTTTACCGTGGTTTCTTACTTGCTCTTTGAATACGTCATGGGTGAGTAAAGGTTCGCGCTGGAAGGGCGGATTTCGTGTCAGCCCGCCGGCGCTTAACTTGGATCATTAGACTTGCCTTTCGTTGTCACCCCCGCGGAAGCGGGGGTCCACGTCACGGCGTGGAGCGACTAGATTTCCGCTTGCGCGGGAATGACGAGGATGGCAGGAATGACGCCGGCGGCGGGAATGACTGCGATGTTTGGTTCGATATAACCCGACGTTATATCTCGCGTAACGCTGTAATCTACCCAAGCGGACTTGTTGGACACGGTCTGTACAAACACGTGAGCGATAAGAATCAATAAAGGTTCTGATGCTTGAAAAAATCTTCAATTCGCGGATTCATCTGATCTTCACCGTGGCCGGGTTGCTGTTGGCGGCTTACATGATTTTCGTTTACGCTCCCAACGAGGTAAACCAGGGTGAGGTCTACCGTATCATTTATATTCACGTCTCCTCCGGCTGGACGGCTTTCCTCGCCTATTTTCTTGTCTTCCTGGGCAGCGTGGGTTATCTCGCCAACCGCTCCCCCCAGGCGGACGATCTCGCTCACGCCGCCGGTGAAGTGGGATTCGTCTTCGTCAGTTGCGTGCTGGTCACCGGTCCGCTTTGGGCAAAACCTATCTGGGGGATTTGGTGGACCTGGGATGCCCGGCTCACGCTGACTTTCATCCTCTGGCTGCTTTTTGTTTCCTATCTAATGCTGCGCAGCTTTGTGGCGGATTCGCCTCGCGCCGCGCTGCTCAGCGCCGTCGTGGGGATCATCGGCTTTGTGGACGTTCCCATTGATTTCATGGCCATCCGTTGGTGGCGCACGCAGCATCCCCAGCCGGTGATTCTGGGTGGCCCGGATTCCGGCCTTCCGCCCAAGATGCTGATCACACTCTTGGTCACGTGGGGAGGATTTTTGCTTTTGTTTTTCTGGTTTCTGCGGCAGCGGTTGGAACTGCTGCGCATGAAGAGGGAAGTGAGCGACTTGCGCAGGGAGCTGGCTCTCGAAGCGTGATCTTACACTTGTCACTTACCACTTGTCACTGTTCTTAGGAGGCTTTGTTGGCGATCCGGTTTCTTTATCTGGCCTATAGTTTGGTCTGGATCATTTTTGGGATTTACGCGTGGAGTCTTAGCCGGCGCCAGACCGCGCTGAAACGGGATCTCGAAGACCTGAAGCGAGTGAGTTCCAAAGGCTCGGGCGGGACTTTCCGGGGTTGAAGTCCCACCCGCCCTCAAACGGCGCGGTTTTAGCTGTGCCCCGACGGTCCTCGAATAAACCTCTGTGTATAATCCAGGCTAATTACCGGCCACTTGCCGGGTAATCGTTACTGGCGCCGTGAGGTCAAATTGCAGACGGGTTTCCGCCGGCAGGGTGATCTCCTTCTTGCCCGTGGCTGCGGCTCCGGCTGTGCCCGCCCCCGCGCCAATCAACCCGCCGATGGCCGCGCCCTTGCCTTTGCCTGCAAGAGCGCCAATCAAAGCTCCCACTCCGGCGCCACCACCAATCAACACCTCATCTCGCTTCTTATGCGAGGCGCCCTTGGCGCGCCAGGATCTCGTGGTGATTTGGACGGGATTGCCGCCGCGCGGCGCGATGGAATCGAGTGTCAAGGCGAGCTCGGCAGGCCGGTTCAGGCGTCCAGCACTCACGGCACTTGCCACGTGACCACTCACCACGCTTCCCGCCGGAATCACGACGTGGCTGTGGGCGCGAAGTGGAACAGCAAGTATTCCGCTGAACGTAGAACCGGCCGTGGCGGAGGCAGAGCTTACCGGACTATCCAGGTGGATGATAACAGCGGCGCCGGCAGGAATGGTATCGGTTTCAACTTGAGGTGGAGGGGGCGCAGAAGGCTCGGGATTGGCGGGCGCTGCCTGCGGTGAAGTGGCCGGCGTCGCTGCTGCGGAGTTGGCTGCCGCGTTGCCCGGCGCTGTAGAGGGTGCAGCAGCTTGGGAAGTAGCTGGAGAAGCCGCCTGTTGCGCTTCCTGAGAAGCGGTCTGCTGGCTTCCCTGCTTGCAACCTGACAGCATTAAGCCCAAGGCAGCAATCAACGAGATCAAAGTTAGTCTTTTTCGCATCACAGTGCTCCTTTGATGTTGTTATTTCCTCCCGCTATTTTTCCCGGCCAGTGACGACAAACCAACCCGGCTTTGAAGTCGAAGTTCAATTCCAAGCACGATGGCTCTTATGACTGAGGCGAACTCCCATTAAAGGTAACGAATGGCAGGTTGAACGTCAAGGGTTCACCCCCGGAAACGGGGGAACAGTTTGTTTGCTGTAGCGGCGCTCCCTGTCAGGGCTGGCTCCGAATACCGCTACAGCGCCTTGCGCCCCGGCCAAACACGGTGACGTCTTGACAACCCTTGCGGTCGAACCTATGTTTGACACTGGCCCTGAAGGGATTCAAAATCATCAACTGTCCGGAGTATGGATGAAGAAATTTAGCATTTTGTTCTTTCCCCTGCTTACTTCGTTCCTCGCCGCGGCTCCCGCACCTCCAACCGTCCAAGAGTGGAAGGTCCCATTGGCCGTGAAGACGCTGGACAACGGCTTGACGGTGGTGGTCTCGCGGGATGATTCTGCCCCGACCTTTGGCTTGTGCATCACCTATGGTATTGGGTTCCGGCTGGAGCCCAAAGGCCGCACCGGTTTCGCTCACTTGTTCGAACACATGATGTTCGAAGGCACGCCGGACGCGCCGAAGGGGATTTTTGACCGCGTGATCGAAGGCGGCGGCGGCTTCACCAACGGCGACACCCGGTTCGATTTCACAGAATACATTGAGAGCGCCCCCATCTCCGCTCTAAACCCGGCGCTGTGGCTTGAGGCCGACCGGTTGAAGGGGTTGGATTTTTCGGTGAGGAATCTGAATAACCAGCGGAAAGTCGTGGAGGAGGAAGTGCGAGTCAACGTGCTGAACCAGCCTTACGGCGCCTTTTACTGGCTGGATCTTCCGCAGAAAGCCTTCGATAAGTATCCCAACGCCCACAATTTTTATGGCGATTTCAAGGACCTCGACGCGGCCACGATCGGGGACGTAAAGAAATTTTTTGAGACTTACTACGCGCCCAATAATGCTGTGCTGGCCGTGGTGGGCGACGTTACTCCGGATGAAGTGTTCCAGAAAGCGCAACAGTATTTCGGCTCGATCCCCAAGCGGCCGGTTGCGGCGAAGCCGGACGTGGCGGAGGCGCCGCAAAAGGCGGAAAGGCGTTCCGTGGAAGCAGACAAACTGGCCCGAGTTCCCGCCCTCGCCATCGGTTATCGCATGCCGCCGCGCGCTTCCCCAGACGCCATCGCCGGGGCGGTGGTGGGCGAGATGCTTCACAACGGACAGGCATCCCTGCTTTATCAGGCATTGGTGAAGCAGAAGAAAGTGGCGCTGGAAGTGGATGGCGGCGCCAACTGGCCGCTCGGCTCGCCCTTCGAGTATGGCGGGCCGGCGCTCATGACCTCATTCATTGTTTATCCACCCGGTGTTGCGGAGCAGGACGTGCTGAACGCCTATGACGATGTGATTCAGAACCTGGCTGCGAACGGCGCATCACAAGCTGAGCTTCAACGCATCCGGGCCAAGATGCGCTCGGACTGGTATGCAGAGCTTGAGATTCCCGTGGAGCGGGCGTCAGCGATTTCGCACTTTACTCTTCTCGACGGAAGTCCAACCCGCATCAACGAGATTCCGGAGCAAATTGCTCAAGTCACATCTGACCAGATCAAGGCCTTCTGCCGCAAATATCTGGTGAAGACCAGCCGCACGATTATTGACCGTGTCCCCGAGGCGCTGAGGGGAAAGACTATGAATGCCGCGAAAGGAGGCCGGTAATGAAGTTGATACGCGCCACGATGTTGGTCCTCGCCGGGCTGATGATTCTCCCAGCCGCATGGGCGCAAGAGAAGGAGCCGCCACTGCCGGAAAACCTGCCAGCCTACGGTCCGCTGGTTCCGTTTCGCGGGCCACAAGTCGTCCAGAAACGTCTGGCGAACGGGCTTACGCTATGGATGGTTCCGCGCCCTGGGTTTCCAAAAGTGTCTTTTGCTATTGCGGTAAGAAGCGGCATGGCCTCGGACGCTCAAGACCGGCCCGGTTTCTCAAAGCTTTTGATGGATACGATTGACCAGGGAACGAAAACCCGAAACGCCCGCCAGATTGCAGAAGCCTTCCAGCGTGACGGCGGTGATCTAACCGGAGGCGCGCACGCTGATTTTACGGTCATGATGATCAGCGTCCTGGCGTCGCGCGCCTCGTCCACGCTGGACACTCTGAGTGACGTCCTGGAGGGCGCCACGTTCCCCAATAACGAAGTGGCTCTTGTCAAGCGCAATGAGGCCGATTCCCTCCGCGCTGCGGAGGCGGAGCCATCCTTCCTTGCCAGCCGCACTTTGGCCAAGGAGATCTTCGGCGGCCACCCCTACAGTGTTACTTCGCTAACGCAAGCTTCCATTGCCGCTACGACGCCGGAAGAACTGCGCCATGCTTACGCAATACGCTTCAGGCCGGACCAGGCGATCCTGGTCGCAGTGGGTGATTTCGATGCGGACACGATGACCGCCGAAGTTCAAAAGGCGCTAGGCCACTGGAGCGCACCGGCGCAGCCGCCCCTTGCCTCGGCTTCCCAACCGGCGGAGAATAACCCGCATGGCGTCTTTCTGGTTCCTCGCAAAGGATCGGTGCAGACGGCATTCTTGCTGGGCGCCTTTGGCCCTCTGGAGTCTTCTGGCGATTTTGAAGCGACTGAGGTGGCCAATGCCGTCTACGGTGGAATGTTCGGCTCGCGTCTGGTGAACGACATCCGCGAGGACAAAGGTTACACCTATTCCCCGGGGGCCTACGTCGAGGAGCGCCGCGAGGCAGGTGTGTTGAAGACGAGCGCCAGCGTACGCAATGCCGTGACCGGAGCGAGCCTGAATGAGATTTTTTATCAGTTGAACCGCATGGCCACCACCAGTCCGGAGCCTGAAGAACTGACTCGCGCCAAGCGTTACCTGACCGGTATTCGGGCCATCGAGTATCAGTTGCAGGGAGCCGTTGCGCAGCGGCTCGCGTCTCTTTGGATGGAGGGGTTGCCGCCGGAGGAAATTGGCGAAGAAAGCGCCAAGATTCAGAAGGTGACGGCAGCAGAAGTGGATCAGGCTGGGCGCAAATACTTCCCGGCTTCCCGGCAAACGATTGTTGCCGTCGGCAAGCAGAGTGTGATTCAGCAGCAACTCGAACCCTTCGGGTTGACGATCCAGCCGGTTGAATGATGGGCGCGCGTTGCGTCAGGGTTTTGCCGGGTGAACCGGGGCGCTGACCTCCACAAAGCAGGGCGGGGGTTCAGCCCTTTTTGGGCCGGTAGAAATCAGTGGCCGTTCCGAAAAAGACTTCGGCGGCGTTCATCACGGTTTCGGAGAGTGTCGGGTGCGGATGGATGCTGAGGGCCACATCCGTCGCGAGCGCCGCCATCTCCACCGCCAGTACGCCTTCGGCAATCAGTTCGCCCGCTCCCGGCCCGGCGATGCCAACGCCCAGAATCCGTTCCGTCGCAGGATCGATCACCAGCTTTGTCACGCCGTCACTGCGGTCCAGTGTGGCAGCGCGGCCAGAAGCCGCCCAGGGGAATCGTGCAATCGCCACTTTGCGGTTCTCCGCCTGCGCCTGGGTCTCCGTCAAGCCACACCAGGCGATTTCCGGATCGGTGAAGACAACGGCGGGGATGGCGCGCGGCTCAAACGCGACCTTGTGACCGGTAATTGCTTCAACAGCGGTTCGCCCTTCATGCGTGGCTTTGTGCGCCAGCATGGGCTCACCGGCCACGTCGCCAATGGCATAAATGGCCGGCTCGTCCGTCCGCCGCTGCGCGTTAATCTGGATGAAACCTCTGGTGTTTACTTTCACGCCGGTTTTTTCTAGCCCGGGGATATCAGAATTGGGCTTTCGGCCAACCGACACCAGCACTTTCTCAAACATCATCTCAGGCTTATTTGCGCCCTCGCCCTCCAGCTTGACGCGAACACCTTTGGCTTCTTCGGTCATGGCGGCGACCTTGGTGTTTAGCAGGATGGCATCGAAAATTTTCTCCAGGCGTTTCGAGAGGTGCAGGACCAGGTCGCGGTCGACGCCCGGCAGCAAGCCTTCCGTCATTTCCACCACCGTGACTTTTGTGCCAAGCGATGCGTAAACTGTTCCAAGCTCCAGGCCAATGTAGCCGCCTCCAATCACCAACAGGGTTTTGGGGACATCGGGCAAGTCAAGCGCGGAGGTTGAATCCAGAATCCGGTCACTCTCGAGCGAAAGCCCCGAGACCTTGGCGGGCCGCGATCCCGTCGCGATAATGGCGTGCTTAAAAGCGAGTTTCTCCTCACCGCCCTCGCTACGCTTGATGTTGAGGGTCTGCGAATCCAGAAATGCAGCCTCGCCCTGAACATAACGGACGGACCGCTGTTTGCTTAACATGCCCAAGCCGCCCGTGAGTTTATTCACCACCGACTGCTTCCAGCCGCGAAGCTTATCCAATTCAATCTTAGGCTCGGCGAAGCGAATACCCCAATCGGCCGCCTGCTTGGTTTCATGGAGCAGCTTGGCCACGTGGAGCAAAGCCTTGGAAGGAATGCAGCCCTGGTAAAGGCAGACACCGCCGGGGTTTTTGTCCGTCCCGATCAGTGTGACCTTCATGCCCAGGTCAGCACCCAGGAATGCCGCGGCGTAACCGCCGGGTCCTGCGCCCATCACAACAAGTTCCGTGGAAGTTTCGCTCATCTCTTGGCTCTTCGCCTCGCTTCTTGAATTCTTCGTGCTGGAATAGGGGATGGGATGGACGGGTCAGCCCTGCAGGGGCAGAAGAAACGGCTGCTCCAGCGCCTCGGCCACCCAGCGCAGGAACCTCGCCGCATCCGCTCCGTCAATCAGCCGGTGATCGTAGGAAAGCGAAAGCGGCAACATCAGCCGCGGTTCAAACTTGCCCTCCCGGTAGCGAGGCTTGATGGAAGCGCGTGACATCCCGAGAATCGCCACTTCGGGAAGATTAACGATGGGCGTGAAAGCGGTGCCGCCGATGCCGCCGAGGTTGGTAATGGTGAAGACGCCGCCCTCCATCTCTTCCAGGCCCAGTTTCTTGTCCCGTGCCTTGGCGGCCAGCTTGGAAAGCTCTGATGAAAGCTGGAGGATGTTCTTGCGGTCCACGTCGCGGACCACCGGAACGAGCAATCCCCGGTCCGTGTCCACTGCCACCCCGATGTGGCAATACTTCTTGTAAACCACCTCGCTTGCCGCCGGATCGACGCTCGCTGCAAACTGCGGGAACACTCGCAACGCCGACGCTGCCACCTTCAGCGCCACTGCGGTAACGGTTAGCTTGCCGCCGCCCGCCTCTGCCAGGGCGCCAAACTGTTTGCGCAATTCTTCCAGGTGGGTGATATCCGTCTCGTCGTGTTGTGTAACGTGCGGGATCGAGTTCCATGCCTGGCTTAAATGTTCCGCGGTGCTGCGGCGGACATTAGACATCTTCCGCCGTTCGACGGCGCCCCAACGGGAAAAATCCGGGAGCGGTGGCGCGGCCATTCCGGGCCTTGCCGATATTCCCGTGATAATGCTCTTTGCGAAGAGAGTTACATCCTCGGCATTGATCCTGCCTCCCGGACCGGATCCGTGGACCTGCCTGACATCTATGCCCAATTCTCGGGCCATTCTTCGAACCGACGGCGCGGCAGGCACGGGAACGCCTCCCTCCACCTCGAGATCACCGTCGGGTTCAGCCCGGGCGGCAGCAGATGGCGTTGCCGGAGTCTCCATCGCGCCGGCTTCAGCATGAGGAGTTTCGGCCTGTTCAGCAGAAGTCTTGGAAGAGGTCTCTTGAGGTTTGGCTTCAGCGGGGCGAGTGTCTGCGGATTCTTCCGTCTCTTGTTTTGCTGTCTCTCTTTTGGCGGAGGAAGCTTGTTGCTCGGATTTTTGTTCCATGGACGGCTTTTCAGCGGACTTGGTGGTTTCACCTGCGCCATTCACAGTCAGGACCAATTGGCCCACCTTGACCTTTTCGCCCTCTTGGACGTTGATTTGCTGAATGACGCCGCTCACCGGGGACGGAACTTCCACCGTGGCTTTGTCCGTCTCGAGCTCAATCACGGGTTGATCGACTTCAATGGTGTCCCCGACTTTGACGAGAATCTTCACCAAATCGCCGGATTTGATATTCTCGCCGAGCTCAGGAATTCTGAATTCAGTTGCCATTGATGTATCTACCTTTTACGAGTTCACAGGAATGGGTCTTTCAGGATTGATTTCGAGGTCCTTGAGGGCTTTTTCCACCACTTCAGGCTTCACCTTTTGCTCGCGCGCCAGCGCAGAAAGAGCGGCCAGTGTAATGAACCTCGAATCGACTTCGAAGAAATCGCGCAGCGACTTGCGGCCTTCGCTTCGTCCGAAACCGTCGGTCCCGAGCGATGCAACCGGTCGCGGCGACCACCGGGAGACGGAATCGGGCAGCGCCTTGACGTAATCCGACGCTGCCACCACCACGCCTTCGGTGTCCGCCAAGCACTGGGTCACATATGGAGCGCGCGGCTTCTCCGTGGGATGCAACATATTCCAGCGTTCCACCGCATGGCCATCGCGGTACAACTCTTTGTAGCTGGTGACGCTCCACACATCGGCTGCGACGCCATACTTCTCTTCCAATAGTTGCTGGGCCTTCAAGGCTTCGTTCAGGATAGCGCCGCTGCCCAACAGTTGGGCGCGCAGCTTGGCGCCCTTCTTGGCAGAAGCTCTGAACAAGTACATCCCCTTCAGAATCCCTTCCTTGGCATCTTTGGGCATGGCCGGCATGGGATATTGCTCGTTCATCACCGTCAAGTAGTAGAAAATACTTTCCCGTTCCTTGTACATGCGGCGAATGCCATCGTGGATAATCACGGCGAGTTCGAAAGCGAAGGCCGGATCATAAGCCACTAGATTGGGGACGGGATAAGCCAGCAGATGGCTGTTTCCGTCCTGGTGCTGCAATCCTTCGCCGGAAAGCGTCGTTCTGCCCGCTGTTCCACCCACCAGGAATCCCCGGCAACGGGAATCTCCAGCGGCCCAAACCAGGTCGCCCACCCTTTGCAGTCCAAACATCGAGTAGTAAATAAAAAATGGGATGGTGTTGATTCCGTGAATGGCGTAAGCGCTGCCTGCGGCGATAAAGGAGGAAATCGATCCGGCCTCGGTGATGCCTTCCTCCATAATCTGGCCATTCTGGGCCTCTTTGTAATAGAGCAGCGTGTCCCGGTCCACCGGCTCGTAAAGTTGCCCGGCATGAGAGTAGATTCCCACCTGGCGGAACAGCGCCTCCATGCCGAAAGTTCGCGCCTCATCCGGAACAATGGGCACAATCAGCTTACCCAGCTCTTTGTCCTTCAGCAGTTTTGCCAGAATACGGACAAAAACCATGGTGGTGGAGACGCCGCGGTCACTGGTGCCTTCGTAGAATTCCTCAAAAAGGCTTTCGGCGGGCGGTTTGATTGCCGGAGCCAGCACCACTCGTGAGGGAATGTAGCCTCCCAGTTCCTGGCGGCGCTGATGCAGATATTGCATCTCCGTGCTGTTTTCGGCGGGCTTGTAAAATGGCGCTTCCGCCACTTCGTCATCCGAGATGGGTATCCCGAAGCGCGTGCGGAAGCGTTTGACCTCTTCGTCATTCAGCTTCTTCTGCTGGTGGGTAATGTTCTTGCCTTCGCCGCTTTCGCCCAGGCCGTAACCCTTGATCGTCCGGGCCAGGATCACGGTGGGTGATCCCTTGTGTTCAACCGCAGCCTTGTACGCCGCGTAGATCTTCTTGGGATCGTGTCCTCCGAGCCTCATGCGGCCCAACTGGTCGTCCGAATAGTTCTTTACCATGGCCAGCAGCCGGGGATCGGTTCCGAAGAAATGCTCCCGGAAGTATTTACCGGATTCCACGGAATATTTCTGCCATTGCCCGTCCACGATTTCACCCATCCGCTTGACAAGCAGTCCATCATTGTCTTTTTCAAACAGCGGATCCCAATCACTGCCCCAAATCACCTTGATCGCGTTCCATCCGGCGCCCCGGAATCCGGCCTCCAGTTCCTGGATGATGCTGCCGTTGCCGCGCACCGGACCATCCAGACGCTGCAAGTTGCAGTTCACCACGAAGATCAGGTTGTCCAGCTTTTCGCGTGCCGCCAGGGAAATCGCGCCCAGGGTCTCCGGTTCGTCGGTTTCGCCGTCGCCCAGAAAGGCCCAAACTTTGCTGTCGCCCAATTCTTTCAAGCCGCGATCCTGCAGATAGTGGCAGAAGTGAGCCTGGTAAATTGCCATGATGGGGCCCAGACCCATGGAGACGGTGGGGAACTCCCAAAACTCAGGCATGAGCCAGGGATGAGGATAGGATGAGAGCCCGCCGCCTTCCTTCAATTCACGCCGGAAATTCTCAAGCTGGCGCGAAGTCAAGCGGCCTTCCAGAAACGCCCTGGCATACATACCCGGCGATGCATGCCCCTGAAAATACACAATGTCGCCGATGCGGTCCTTGCCCCGGGCACGGAAAAAATGGTTGAAGCCCACTTCGTAAAGCGTCGCGGCTGAGGCGTAAGTGGAAATGTGGCCGCCGATTCCCTCCTCGGCGTGGTTCGCCCGGACCACCATCGCCATCGCATTCCATCGGATGATGCTCTTGATTCGCCTTTCGATTTCCTGGCTGCCTGGAAACGGGGGTTGCTCAGACACCGGGATCGTATTGACGTAAGGAGTATTGGCGGTGTAGGGAAGCTTGACTCCGTCGCGCTGGGCGTGGAGCCGCAGCGTTTGAAGTAGATTCTCAACCCTCTGCGGGCCTCCCTCCTGCATCACATAATCCAGCGACTCCAGCCATTCTCTGCGCTCAATCGTTTCCACTTCCGGGGTATGGGTATGATTCGTTTGACTCATTTTCTTGTTGATGGCTCCTTAAACAACAAGAATATCATAATGACGCGGGCGGCGAATTCACAATCGTCGGCGTCCTCACCTGCGATTGATCTCGCGACTTTTGCAGGTGTCCCCACCTGCGTTTGATTTAATCCGAGCCTTGTCCTCAGAATCCTAAACGCGGGTGAGGACACCCGCGCTACAGAGAGAGCCGTGTCGGCGGACTATCCAGCCCTCGCGCGCCCGCCCTCTTAATGGTAATGTAATCGTTGTAGGGCTTCATCGCGGGCCTCGCATCATGTAGGATAAACCCATGATCGATTGGGGAGAATTTCAGGGAGTTAACGCTGGATACGTGGAGGAGCTTTACGAAAAGTTCCGCCAGGATCCGGCATCCGTTGATTCCAGCGTCCGGGCTTTTTTTGAGCGTTGGGGCGCGCCGCAGGAAACCCTCAAGCCACCTGCGGCATTTCCCGGCGTGGGGTCTCCGGCGAATGGCGAAGCCTACGCCGCAGCAGGAAGCGCGTTGCCGGTTGAAAAAATTGTGGGAGCTGTGAACCTGGCAGAGTCCATCCGCAAATTCGGCAATCTGGATGCCCATCTTGACCCGCTGGGCTCCACGCCGCACGGGGATCCTTCATTGGTCCCGGAAAATCACGGCGTGACGGACGACGATCTGCGCCGCCTGCCCGCCGGCATCATCACCGGCCCGATTGCCAACGGAGCCCGCAACGCGCTGGAAGTTATTCAGTCGCTCCGCAAAGTCTATTGCGCGGCCACGGGCTACGACTACGCCCATCTTCGCGAACCCGAGGAGAGGGAATGGCTGAAGTCCGCCGCGGAGTCCGGCACGTTTCGCCCGCCCGTTGCGCCCATTGATGAAATCGCGCTGCTCGATCGAATCACTCAGGAAGGCGCTTTTGAACAGTTTCTGGATCGCACCTTCCCAGGTAAAACACGCTTCTCGATTCAAGGGATCGGTATGCTGATCCCGATGCTCGATGAGATCATCCACGCTGCGTCCGTAGAGCGGTTCAGCAACATTCTGATCGGTATGGCTCACCGGGCGCGGTTAAACGTTCTGGCGCACGTGCTGGACAAACCCTATGAGCAGATTCTGGCGGAGTTCAAGGACCCGGTGAGGGGAGGCAAGTTTCGCGAAGACCTGGGTTGGACGGGAGACGTGAAATATCACTCTGGAGCGCATCACGCCATTCGCAATCACGGCTCGCATGAGCTTATGATTTCTCTCGCGCCGAATCCCAGCCACCTCGAGGCCGTGAATCCTGTTGTGGAGGGTATGGCGAGGGCGGCGGGAACGCGCACGGACCAGGGCGGCGCGCCGCACTTCAATCCCACCCGCACGCTCCCCATCCTGATTCATGGGGATGCCGCCTTCATGGGGCAGGGGGTGGTGGCAGAGACGCTCAACATGTTCCATCTGAAAGGCTATGAGACCGGCGGCACCATTCACATCATCGCCAACAATCAGATCGGCTTCACCACGTGTCCCGGGGAAGGGCGCAGCACGCTTTACGCCAGCGATCTGGCGCGCGGCTTTCGAGTGCCGATTGTGCATGTGAACGCGGACAACCCCGAAGCCTGCATCGAAGCCGCGCGGCTGGCGTTTGCCTACCGCCACCACTTTAAAAGGGATTTTGTGATTGATCTCATCGGCTATCGCCGTCACGGACACAATGAGGGTGACGAGCCGGCGTTCACTCAGCCCCTGATGTACAAAAAGATTCAAGAGCATCCGACGGTGCGTCAAATTTGGGCCAGGGAACTGCTTGACCGGGGAGTCATTCAGGCGGGGGTTGCGGAGCAATTTGTTGAGAAGCACCTCGAGCGGTTGCGCAGCATTTTCAATTCCCTCGAGCCGGAACGGCAACTGGTGGAACCCCGTCCCGCGCCGCCCCCGCCCGGAGCGGCAAGGCACATGCGCACGGCGGCGCCTCTGGAGCGGTTGCAGGAGATCCACTTGGAGCTTCTGCGAATACCGGAGGGTTTTGAGCTGCATCGGAAGATCGAAAGGTTCCGGGAAAAAAGACACAAAAGTTTTGATGATCCGGGAGCGCCCACCATCGACTGGGCCACCGCCGAAGAGTTGGCCTGGGCCACCATTCTGGAAGAGGGGATTCCCATCCGCGTGACCGGTCAGGATGTGGAGCGGGGCACGTTCAGCCACCGCCACGCGGTCTTGCATGATGTCAATAACGGCAGGACGTACACGCCCTTGCAATCTCTGCCGCAGGCGCGCGCCTCCTTTGAGATTCACAACAGCCCCCTCAGTGAAAACGCCGCCCTCGGTTTCGAGTACGGTTGCAATGTGCAGGCGCCGGAACGGTTCGTGGTGTGGGAAGCGCAGTATGGAGACTTCATCAACGGGGCGCAAACCGTGATCGACGAATTTATTTCGTCAGCGCGGGCGAAGTGGGGCTTGACGCCGTCACTCGTCATGTTGCTGCCTCATGGCTATGAAGGCCAAGGCCCGGACCATTCCAGCGCGCGATTGGAGCGGTTCTTGCAACTTGCGGCGGCCACCAACATCCGCATCGCCAATTGCACAACCGCCGCACAATATTTCCACCTCCTGCGTTTGCAGGCGCTGCTGCTCAAGACGGATCCGCTCCCACTCGTGATCCTGACGCCGAAGAGTCTCCTCCGCCATCCCCTGACGGCTTCGACGCCCCGGGAGCTTGCGGAAGGCGCGTTCCAGCGGGTGATCGACGACCTCCCGGCGCGCGAGCGTGCGCGGGAGATTCGCCGGCTGATTTTGTGCAGTGGGAAGATTTACATCGACCTGGTTTCCAGCAAGCGGCGCGCGGAGGAGCCGGCGGTGGCGATTGCCCGCATTGAGGAGCCGTATCCTTTTCCGGAAGCGGATCTAAACGCGTTGTTGGACTCCTATCCAGCGCTGGAAGAAGTGGTCTGGGTGCAAGAGGAACCGCGCAACATGGGCGCGTGGGAATTCTTGCGCTTGCAGCTTGCGCGCCTCATAGCGGGACGCTGGCCATTACACTACCTGGGACGTCCCCGCAATTCGAGCCCGGCGGAAGGCTCGTCCAGCCGCCATGCCATCAATCAGGAAATCATCATTAACCAGGCCTTTAACCTTACCAATATAGAAGCGGAGGAGAGCCTTCTGCTGCAAACTATGGAAACGCATTAGGTTGGATTATCAACAAAGGTTCGTGCGACGGCCATCCAGGAAAAGCTCGTGAAAAGTCCCTGTTAAGAGACAGTGAGCGCCGCGTTTCGCGCTCACGAGCCGTTTTTTAAGAAGAGGATCACACATGGCAACGAAAATTCTGGTCCCCGAGCTGGGTGAATCAGTCCTTGAAGCGACCGTGGGGCACTGGCACAAGAGAGAAGGCGATCCGGTCAGCGCGGGCGAGGTCCTGGTGGAATTGGAAACGGACAAGGTGGACCTTGAAGTGGGCGCAGACCGCGGCGGAGTTCTCGCTCGCATCGAACGTAAGGAAGGTGAGGACGTCAAGATTGGCGACGTGCTGGGCGTCATTGAAGAAGCCGCGGTCGGCGTGAGACCCTCCGCCTCAATGGCCGCTTCTGCCCCTGTTACCTCTTCAAAACCTGTGAAAGCGGCTGATCCCGGACCGGGGGCATCCTCCGCAGCGCCAGGCGCTGCTCCTGCTTCAAAGGCCGCGGTTGGTGAGGCCGCACCGGCCCCGGCTCAGGTTGAAGTCTCATCCGCGTCGGCGGAGGCCGTTGCCACTCCTTCAGCCCGGCGGCTGGCTCGTGAACGGGGCGTCGATCTGGGCCAAGTTCCTGTGAAAGAAAACGGCCATCGCGTCACACGCGAGGACGTGGAAAACATTGCGGGCGCTCCCACAGTAGGCGCGCAACCCGCCCCGTCCGCTTTACAAACCTCGGCTTCACCCGCCGTGCTCCCGGCGGAAAGGCCGGTGAGCGGAGAACGGCGTGAAGAACGCATGCGCATGTCACGCCGCCGCATGACCATTGCCCACCGGCTGGTGGAGGCGCAGCACACCGCGGCCATGCTCACCACCTTCAACGAAGTTGACATGGCGGCCATCATGGAACTTCGCAAGCGCCACAAGGATCAGTTCAAGGAGCGCTATGGGGTGGGGCTTGGCATCTCGTCCTTTTTTGTGAAGGCGGCGATTGCGGCGCTGAGAAAGTTTCCACGCCTCAACGCCGAAGTGCAAGGCGATGAAATCGTATTGAAGCACTATTATGACATCGGCGTGGCAGTGGGCGCCCCCGAAGGCTTGGTGGTACCGGTTCTGCGCGACGCGGACCGCATGTCCTTTGCGGAAATCGAGCTCGGCATCAAGGATTTTGCTCGCAAGGCACAGGACGGAACGCTTTCCCTTGCCGACATTCGCGGCGGGACCTTTACGATTTCGAACGGGGGCGTCTTTGGCTCATTGCTTTCGACTCCGATTTTGAACCCGCCGCAGGTGGGAATCCTTGGCTTGCACAAAGTGCAGGAGCGGCCGGTCTCGGTGGCCGGACAGATCGTCAATCGGCCTATGATGTACGTGGCCCTGAGTTATGACCATCGCATTGTGGATGGTTCGGAAGCTGTTCAGTTCCTGGTGCGCATTAAAGAATTGGTGGAAGATCCGGCGGGATTGCTCCTCGAAAGCTAAATCGTGCAGGGCCGGCGCTGTTCTGTAGCGGCAGTCTGTGACCACCGAATCTTTGCTGCGGTCCCGTCCCAGTGGGTCAATTGTAGGCGCCGTGACGGCCTTCTCGGTGAGACTGCTGAGCTCACTTCGCGTTTTTCATTTGCTGGGCTGCGGCTTTCCTTTCATTTGCGAATCCAGGAATCGCTGACGGCAGTCCGTGATATTCCGGCGCGCCTCCATCGGTCCCCGCCAGCCCTTGATTTCGGTGTGCTTTCCCTCGAGTTCCTTATAAATATCGAAGAAGTGCTCGATTTCCCGGCGGACGTGGGGGAAGATCTGATCGACGGTATGGATCTGATCGTAACGAGGATTCATTTCGGGCACGACCAGAATTTTTTCATCGTGGCCTTTTTCATCCGCCATCTCCAACATGCCCACCGGCCTCACCTCCATCAAGCAGCCAGTGAATGTTCCTTCATCGCTGATCACCAGAACGTCCATGGGATCGCCATCCGTGGCCACAGTGCCCGGTATGAATCCGTAGTCGCCAGGATAGTGCATCGGGGAGTAGAGGGTTCGGTCCAACCGGAACACTCCCAGCTTGGTGTCATATTCATACTTGTTGCGAGAGTTCTTGGGAATCTCCACCACCATCCGGACAATATCCGGACATTTAGGTCCTGGGTCAATCTCATGCAGCAATGGCATCTTTTCTCCTTACAATGGGCATCATTCAGCACACAGCGATCAGCAAGGAACATGCGCTCATGCAGGTTGATTGCTGATTGCTCTCTGGTCTAGTGTAAACCGGTCTTGTATCGCCTGGATGAATGAAATAAGCCCCGGCATGGAATGTCAGCGCAAGGCGCGTCGCGGATTCACGGCCAGCCAGGCCAGCGCGCCGAGAGCGCAAAATAACGCCGCCAAATTGAAAGATGCCTGCCAGCCGAAGCGTCCTGCGATGACCGGCGTGAGGGACGCGCTGACGGCGCTGGCCGTTTGCGCGCCCATATTGACAAAGCCGGAAAGAAAACCCGAAGAAGGGCCGCCCAGGTCTGCGGACAAGGCCCAGTAGGAGCTCTGGGCCAGATAAAGCGAGCCGGCCCCTCCGGCCAAAATGATGCTGGCCGCTGCCGGGCTGGCAGCGGAAGAACCGGCAACCACGAAGACCGCGGCCCCCAAAAGCCCGATGAAACCCATGCCACAGCGTCCCCAACGGGGGCCAAACCTTCGCCGGATTCTGTCGCTTGCAAACCCGCCGAGCGCTGAGCCCACGGACATCGCAATGAAAGGCAACGTTCCATAATACGATCCGGTCTTGAGGTTAAGACCGCGGACAGAGGTCAAATAGATGAAGAACCAAGAGAAGAAAATGTAAGCGGTGTAGCCATAGCACCCGTAGCTGAAAGTGAGCGCCCACACCTCGCGGCTTGAGAGCAGGATTCGCCAGGAGATGCGGCGATCTTCACTCTCTACTCCGGTCTCGATCCCGTCGCGGATCAAGCCCAGCTCGGCTTGATTCACCCGGGGATGCCCGGCCGGACGGTCGCGGGCCAGCCAAAACCATCCGGCTCCCGCTGCCAGCCCGGCTGCCGCGCAGATCGTGAAGGAAGCGTGCCAGCCGTAGCGGATCATGATGACAGTAATCAGGGGCGGAGCGAGTGCGGCGCCGGCTCCAACCCCGGCAAAGATGATCCCATTGGCAAGGCCGCGCTCGGCGGTGGGGATCCAGGAAGCGACCCAACGGTTTGAGCCGGGATACATGACGGATTCGCCGGCGCCCAGCAGGAATCGCACCAGCAAGAGGATCGCGAATGACCCTGCTATCGCCGCCGGCACTGCCGCGGTGAGAGCCGTGAAGAGCGCCCACCAGACGGCGCCGAGGGTTAGGATGCGGCGCGGACCCCAACGGTCCGCAAGCCAGCCGCCGACGGTTTGGAACAGGGCATATCCCAATGCAAAGGCGCTAAACACCAGACCCAGTTGGGGATTGGTGAGGTTGAATTCCCGGGCAATGGACTTGCCCGCAATGGAGATGTTGACGCGGTCGAGATAACTGATGGCTCCCATGAGGGCAACCCAGAACACAAGGGCCCAACGGATTCGGCTCGGTCTGGCGGCGTTGTCGTTCATAAAAGGTCGAAGATTGCAAAATCGCAGAGCGGCTAAGGTAAATGGACTTTAAAGAATAGGCAAGCTGCTTTATTGGTTCAAGGGGCCAACGGATTAACATGGGGCCTTCATTCCTGGTTGATGAATGAGCCTGACACTTTCCGCAATCAATAAAAATAGGTCGATGCGAAATTAATGAGGCCATGCGGCACGCTCGGAACTATAATTGTCACTTCGTTTCTGACTTTTCGATTTGCTGCGCAGATTGGAAAGGCCGCCCGTATTGAACCCAAGCGGAGCTCGAACCCTTACGGCCTTTGATTTGCGAAGGAGAATTTCAGCCCATGAGCAACGCTCCCGCGCCGCGCACCACCGCAGCGACCCTGGAAGATATTCGCGAGCATTTCCCTGCGCTCGAGCGCCGTCACGGAGGCAACCCGGTTGCCTACTTCGACGGGCCCGGTGGGACTCAGGTTCCGCGCGCGGTGGTTGAAGCCATGTCGGACTATCTTTACCACCACAATGCCAACACTCATTGGGGTTATCCCACCAGTGCGGAGACCGATCGAACTATTGATGAAGCAAGGAAAGCCTTGGCCGACTTCATGAATGCCAGCCCCGCTGAAATTGCATTCGGCGCCAACATGACCACTTTGACTTTTCATCTGGCGCGGGCACTAGCGCGGGGGTGGCGCGAGGGCGCCGAAATCCTAGTTACCGAGCTGGATCATCATGCTAACATTGCGCCCTGGCGTGTGCTTGAGCGCGGCGTGACCGTGAAAGTGGCGCGCATGATTCCGGAGACCGGCCAGATTGACTGGAAGGATTTTGAGCGTCAATTGACCCGGCGATGCAAGGTGGTGGCCCTTGGAGCCGCTTCGAATGCCCTCGGAACGATCAGCGACGTTCGCAAGGCCGGGGAAATGGCGCATCGCGTAGGGGCGCTGCTGTTCGTGGATGCAGTTCATTACGCGCCCCACGCACTGGTGGATGTGCGGAAGATCGAGTGTGATTTTCTAGCCTGCTCGGCTTACAAATTCTACGGCCCTCACATCGGAATTCTCTTTGGCAGGAAGGACCGGATGGAGGCCGCTGAATTCCCCAAGCTGGCTCCCGCTCCGGATACTTCACCCGAGCGCGCCGAGACTGGTACTCAGAACCATGAAGGCATGGCCGGGGCGGCAGCGGCAGTGGATTTTCTGGCCTCTTTCGGCCACGGAGCGAGCCACCGCGCCAAGTTACAGTCGGCATTCGATACGTTCCATGCTAACGGCCAGGCGCTGATCGAGCGGCTGTGGGAGGGCTTGTCCCCGATTCAAGGGGTGAAGGTCTACGGTCCACCTCCGTCTTCACCCCGTACCCCCACCATTTCCTTCACGGTTAACGGCGTGGCTTCAAGTGAGGTCTCGATGAAGCTGGCGGAGCGTGGTGTCTTTGTTTCCCACGGCGATTTTTACGCAGCCACAGTGGTTGAGCGGCTTGGCCTGGGAAAAGAGGGGCTGGTTCGCGCCGGTTGCGCCTGCTATACCAGCGCCGACGAAGTAGACCGGCTGATCGAAGGAGTCCGCCAAATCAGCGCCTAACCAAAAAGAGGGGCGCTCCCAGAGATTAAAAGTGAAGGGTAGTGACTTAATTTGGCGATTCTTTATCAGTTTGTTCCTTATCTTAATGTTTAGACCTCATCGCCGGTCTTCTGACTGCCAATAGCCGGTTTCGGCTATTAAAGTCCAAAAATTCGGAAATTTTGAAGCTTATGCTCTTGGCACGGACAGACTGAGACAATCTTGGCCTCTTGCCTTATTCCAAAGGGGCCGACTTTATTGCCCGTTTGGTGCGGCAGTCGCCACTTGCTCGTTGGCTTTGGGGGCAAAGTAGCCGGGTCGTGTGCGGACGATCAGATGGGTCTTGCTGTTCGGAAGAAATGCCACCACCCGCACCTGCCGGAAGCTGCCGTCCTTCTTGATGTTGGTGGGATAGTAGGCCAGCGTGTACTGGTTTCGAATGTCATGGGCGATCTGCTGGCAGATATTATCAACTTGGTCGAGCGTCTTGGGGAAGAACGCCTTGCCTCCTGTTGCTTCGGAGAGCTTTTTCAGAATCCTCTCCGCGTGTTTGTCCCCGCCGCTGTGAATCTTGAAAAGGCCCCCGGTCGTCTCGTCACCCAAGAGTCCAATGCTATAAATTTCTGCGTTCGACTTCTGGGCGTATTGCACGAGTTGATCGAAAGAGTAACGGCTGGAATTATCCTCGCCATCCGTGATGACCAGCAGCACTTTTTTATCGCGGTTGCCCAACTTCAGATGATCGAGTGAAGCGTAGACCGCGTCATAAAGCGCCGTGCCACCGCGCGAGTCGATTTTGCCCAGCGCCAGCTTCAGGTCTTCCATGCTGGTGGCAAAGTTACCGGGAGTGTCTAAGTAATAGACATCATTGAAGTTGACGACAAAAACCTGGTCGTCCTGATTAGATGTTTTGACGAAGCTCAAAGCTGCCGCATTCACGGAAGGGCGCTTCGGACGCATGCTGCCGCTATCGTCAATCACGATGCCCATGGTTACCGGCACATCCGCGTGCGAGAAGACGGAAAGCTTCTGACGCACGCCGTCCTCAAACACCTGGAAATCCTTTTGGCCCAAGTCGTTTACCGTGTGCCTTTTTTTGTCCAGGACCGTGGCGTGCAACACGACAAGGTTTACGTCCGCATGCAGCGTAAAGCCCTTTCCGTTCCTTCCTAATTTACCTCGTTGTCCATTTTCAAGTTGTGGGGCTTGGGTTGTGCCTTGGGCTGTAGCGCCCTCTTTCGATGCTTGGTTTGTGGGAGGCTTGTTGGCTGGAGTGTTTTGGGCTTGTCCGGCCAGGAGGCTGGGCCACCCCGGAAAGGCTATCCAAAGTCCAGCCGAAACACAAAAAGCAGTAAGGAAGGTCAATAATGTCCTATTGGGTCGGGGCATAATAACCGGTGCGGGCATAAACCTGAAGCGGTGGCAGTCCTTTCGGTGGATCGAGCTTCACGCGGATACGCCGCCATCGGCCATCCCGGATCAGGTTCGAGGGTTTGTAACCGATCACATACTGGTTGCGAAGCTCGATCGAAATTTTTTCAGCAATGTCGGGAAGTTCATCAGGGTCCTCGACGCTGAACATACGGCCTCCGGAAATCGCCGCAAGGTCGGAAAGCAGGCTGGGTCCCGCCGCCTCCTCGGGCGTCCGCGCTCTCGACGCAAGTGGCTCAAAGATGCCGACCGCATAGATTTCGACGTCGGCTTCCTTCACCATTTGTTTGATGTCGCGCTCGGTGTAACGGCTATGATTTTCTCCGCCGTCGGAAATTACCAGAATCGCCTTGCGGCTGGCCGTCGCCTTCTTCATCTGGGTCAGACCCAGATAAATCGCGTCCAGCAGCGCCGTCCGGCCTCCTGACTTGACGAAAAGCAGCCGGTCCTGAAGGTTTTCAAACTTCGAGGTGAACCCGGAAATCAGGTTGGGGCGCTCCGCGAAGTTAATCAGCATGAACTCATCCTGGGGATTGGATGTTTTGAAGAACTCCAGGGCTGCTTCCTTGGATTTCTGGATTTTGTCGGACATCGAGCCGCTAGAGTCAAAAATGATACCCACGGAGATTGGAGCGTCCTCGGTGGAGAACGAAACAATCCTTTGGGAAACTTTGTTATCAAAGACCTTGAAGTTTGATTCATCCAAGCCGGTCACGATGCGGTCATATTGATCCGTCACCGTGACGTTCACCAGGACCATATTGACGTTCACCTGGAGCGGCGTGGTGTGGATTGGCGGCTCCCGAACCACGACCTGAGAGCCCTGCTTGGCCTTGGCTTTGGTTCCAGTGTCCGTCGCTGGCTTCGACCCGTCGCGCGCCACGAGGGGGATCGAACAGATCACAATTACGAAGAGCCAAAGCACACGCCGGAAACGTCTGAGCCCTGAAGAAGCGACGGTCATCACAGTGGCTCCTTCCCGCCCGCCGCCGGAATGGTAGCGGCATCGGGGGGTGAACCGGCGCGAAAGCCAGTCCTCCCAGAATTTATCTTAACACACGTCGAGGTGTATTAATGGCGGCCTGCTTGGTAGTGGTGCAGTTTGGTTGCTGTAGCGGCGGTCTGTGACCGCCAAACTTTATTTCTGAACAGTTTCCGGCGCTCCCTGTCAGGGCAAGCTCCGAGCGCCGCTACAGCAAACTGCACCACTACCTCCTGCTTTGCGCCATTTGTAGGCAACTATGCCACTCAATGGCTGGATTTGCAAGCGCATGTCCCGGGCAGCCTGTTTCAGCCAGTCAGGATTGAGGCCGCTGCCGTCTCTTCAAGCTAAGTGCAACGTTTCGTAAGTTCGCTCACGTATTCTCGCACCCCCTCACCCGGCGCTGCGCGCC